>JBGOTW010000178.1:0-9135 GCA_041476685.1 bacterium
CGTACGCACGATTGAATAACGCCGCGAATGTAAAATTCTGGAATTTCATTGATACGTCTAATCCACTCGTAGAGACCATCAATAGTCGTGATTTCGGCCGGAAGGCAATGACTCTGAAGGGCGATCTGGTCTCGCTTCGAATCAAGGTATTGTCTTCCATCCGTTCCGCGAAACAGGGCGTGACTGTGATCAAACGCTTGCACCTGATGGGAATTCTTGTCGTACGAGATATTCCCGGCGTGCCGGTCCTCATTCACGACCCACGCATCAAACGCTACTAAGCCGCACGCCATGTCTGGGCGGTCAGCGGCAATGGCTTTCGGGTCAGCCGGAGGCAGTTGCTCGCCCGCCAAGCTAAAATTTAAGGAAACGAAATTTGGAGATCCCGCAACGTCCATTATGATCCCAGGGGGGACAGGTAGCAAGATTGCTGGTAGTGGGTCAGTTTGAAATCCGTTGCTTGTAAGACCCACGTTTCCTGGGTTGTTGCTCCTCCACGGCTTCGACCAACCCTGCGACTTCCTCCAATGTCCAAACGTGGTCCGCAAGTCCGGCTTCCATCGCGGGGGTCACGCGCAAGGTCTGGTGCACCCTAACGAAGTTGTAGTGCATGAAGTAGATCGAAACCGCGTGCGCATGATTCTCGACCTTCTTAGAGAACGCATTTGTCAGCCGGGTAAACCGACGGATCCCCATCCGCATCGAGAGATTCTGTCTCTCTGCAAAAGACGTGCTGACGTGATCTGGATCAGGCTTCCCTGTCACTTTGTAAGGGTGGCAACCAATGCACTCTGGCGGGCTATATCGGTGCTGGCCTTCCGGCCCTTGTCCATACACCTTGACCAGCATCGCGTAGTCCACCCCTTTTCCAAATGCCCCCTCAATCGCGTCCAGGTAGGCGCGGTGTCCATCCGTAGTGACCTGCACTCGGCCGGATAAGCGACCCGCAAGATCGTCAACAAACGCACGAGCCGCATCGCCGTCGCGCGCCCCGATGTACCACGACGGGATCAGCTTCGTATCTGCATCAATTGCGGTCCAGGTCCAAACATCGCCCACACCCGGATTGCCCTTCATGTGCTCGGGCACATTCTTTTGCTTGGCGTAGACGAAGCTCCAAATCTCATCGAGTTGGAGCCGCTTGCTTGAAAGGTTGCGAAGAGTCTTGTCCTGAAATGCTGAACAGGCGAGACCAGCATCCCGGAGAAGCTTTATGACCGTGTTCTTACTGGCGCCGGTCATGCGCGTAATTGCCCGAACGGAGACCCCTTCGGCCATCATTCCGATGATCTGCGCGCGGCGTTCAGCGGAGAGCTTATTCATGCGGTCACCTCCAATGTGACCATTATGCATGAGCGTGTATGCATTTGTCAACTTTTAGTTTCTTAGCCGTCTTAAGGGCCGAAACCCGTTCGTAATTCCATTTGACACGTGTGGCCAAACTTGCTTATATTATAAGCCATCGGGGGCAAAACCAACAGAGGAGCAGGCCATTATGGAAGATCAATCACCGGCGCTGCCCGCAGAGCGCGTGGCAGAAGAGTTCAAGGCCCAGCTGAAAATGATCGAGAGCGCGCTTCAGTTCGGAACAATGAAGGTGCGGCGATATTTCAGGGCAGACAACAAGAACAAGCCGCCCGACAAAAGTCTAGCCCCGAACATACTTCGCTACCAAGCGAAACAGGCTCTTAGGGAAGCCGGGCAAGTAGTCGAGGATGAAGAAGAAAAACCCTTTGATCTTCAACGCCTCTCCAACAATGGACTTTGCCTCAAGATTGGCGATCGGACGATCCGCATTCGGAAGGCGGTTGACGGTGATATTCCCGCCCCGGGTCTGTCGAAGTCTCTGAACCTGTTCTATCAGCAAATGAGCCTTGCCTCTTTGATGGGCAAAGAGGCAAAAGACCTGAGCGATCCCAAGAACTATCTATTCGTTTGGGATGTGGATTCCAGCTTTTACCTTTCATCGCTAATGTTGGCGTGCCCAAACATGGGAGAGGAATCCAAAGGACAACCGGAATGTCTTTGGAAATTGAAGGTGCCGCTCACCAGGGGACCTGCCGAAGTCGCCGGCGCCGAGCGTGAAGCTGAGCAAGCGGGGCATAGTGAAGAGTTGGACGAATACGGACTACGCGATCTTGCCGCCACCGGGGAGGGGGAATGATTCATGGTGAGCGGATCAGGCAAGCGAGAGAATTGTGTGGGTTGACTCAGACTGAACTCGCTGATGCGGTGAAGATAAAGCAACCCGCAATCGCTCAAATAGAAACCGGCGTCACGCAGCCAAGCGATGAAGTGCTGCAGGGGATAGCTTTTCGCACCGGCTTTCCACTAGCCTTTTTTCGAAAACCAATCACGACCGATTTCCCCGTTGGATCGTTGCTGTTTAGAGCGCGGGCCGCAATGACCCAATCGGAACGCAGATCAGCCCACCAATATGCACATTTAATCTACGAGCAATTCAAGTTCCTTGCTGCACAAGTCCGCAAGCCGCCAATGACTTTGCGGAGATTGGACGAAGATCCAATTCGCGCTGCCAAGCGGACGCGCTCATACCTGGGATTGTCACCGAATGCTCCGATTGCAAACCTCATTAGGTCTATAGAGAAGGCGGGAATAATTGTGCTAGCGCTTCCCCGTGAAATGGAGCGAGGAGACGCATTTTCAACGTGGGTCAGCAACGAAGGGCTGGAGCCCGTCATTGTCTTGGCGACAACCGCCGGTGGTGACAGATTGCGATTCAGCGTTGCTCATGAACTCGGCCATCTCGTGTTACATTACGAGATGCGCTCGGATGTGACTTCGGTTGAGCGTGAAGCCGATGCGTTTGCTTCGGAATTTTTGATGCCTGAAGAGGCAATGCGCCGGGAGTTGACTACCCCCGTGACTCTGGCCGCGCTTCAGATGCTAAAACCGCGTTGGAAGGTCTCAATTCAGGTGTTAGTCATGCGGGCGCGCGATCTGGAAATCATAAACGCGCGTCAATATAAATACCTTTTCGAACAAATCGGCTGGCGGGGTTGGCGCAGTGAAGAACCAATCAAAATCCCGCCTGAAAAACCAAGAGCGCTTCGCAGAATGGCGGAGTTGATTTACGGGGACCCTGTGAATTTCAAGCGTCTTGCAAATGGGCTAGATCATCCGATTTTTGTGGTTCGCCATACCTTGGAAGCGCATCAGGGGAGCAATAGGAAGGTGTCCGACAAAAAGGATTCTCGCCCTGCGCAAGTGCGTAGCTTTGCGGATTTTGCTCGGGACAAATGGTTAAATGACCGAGAGGCGTTGGACTAAAAGCCCTGGCTATTTCCACCTGGCTTGGGCTGCCTTTTTCGCAATTTCTGTTCGCTTTTTTGAGGTTAGCTTCCTCGCCCGCGCCTTCCCCCCTTTATTGCCCCCAAGTCGCCCGAGCGCGACGGCATGGGGGTTTTTCCCGTCCTCGATACGATCCTCAACTTGTCCAGTGGCGATATCGCCAATGAGTTTGGCGAGCTGGAGCGGGTCGCGTGGGCGTTTGATGCGCTTCTCGGTCATGCTGTCAAAATAGCACAGCGTGCTTGAGCGCGCACGGTTCGGATTTCAAACTGACCCACTACCCGCGCGATCGTTCGCTTGACGAGCTTCGCTCTTTCCCATAACGTCAAGGATTGCACTTCATCGTCTCCTGCGCTTGAGGAACCGTCCGCTACCGACAAGGAAGGATCATGAGAGCTCTTCATCCCCGTATCGAACCGGTCGCCAAGGATGAGCATCTGTCGTGGCCGCGCGACGTGATCGTCCCGCTCGAGCCTCCGCACGTGGACGAGCGCGGCTCGATCCAGCCGCTGGTGGACGCCGCCATGAAAAGCTGCGTCCTCATCGCCTCGAAGAAGGGGACCGTGCGCGCCAACCACTTCCACCACACGGACTGGCACTATTGCTACGTGGTGAAAGGCTTGATCGAATATCATCACCGGCCGCACGGCAGCGGCGCGCCGGCGGAAAAGGTGCTGATCCGGCAGGGCCAGATGTTCTTCACCCCGCCGCAGGTGGACCACGCGATGCACTTCCTGGAAGACACGGAATTCCTGACCTGGGGCCGCAATTCGCGGGCGCAGGAGGTCTACGAGGCCGACGTGGAGCGCACCCAGCTGTTCACTCCGCCCGCCGGCAAGAAGTGATGGGAGCGCGCCCGCAGTCCTTCCGCCGGAACGATTGCCGCCTGTGCGGCAGTGCCGACCTAGCCCTCGTGCTCCAGCTGACGCCAACCCCCCCGGCCAATGCGATCGTGTCGGAAGCGGAACGGAACCAGGTTCAGGAAACCTTCCCCATCGCCGTGTTGTTCTGCCGCGCATGCAGCCATGTGCAATTGCGCGACGTGGTCGACCCGAAGATCCTGTTCGAGAACTACCGCTACATGCCCGGCGTATCCCCCGCATTCGTGCGCCATTTCAGGGCGTATGCCGACTTCATCCTGAAGCACTACCCCGCGCCGCCCAAGGCTCTGGTCGTGGACATCGGTTCCAATGACGGCACCCTGCTCTCCTTCTTCCAGAAGCAGGGTTTCCGCGTGCTGGGCGTGGATCCCGCGCGGGACATCGCCAAGACCGCCACTCAGGCCGGCATCGAAACCCTGCCGGAGTTCTTCACCGGGGAGTTGGCCCGCCGCATCCGTGCCGAGCGGGGACCGGCGGCGGTCATCACCGCTAACAACGTCATGGCGCATATCGACGATCTGGGCAGCGTGGTCGACGCCGTGCGGGAGCTGCTGGCGGACGACGGGGTATTCGTGTTCGAGGTGTCCTACCTGCTGGACGTGCTCGACAAGACGCTGTTCGATACGATCTACCACGAGCACCTGGACTACCATTCGGTGCGGCCCCTCGTCGGATACTTCCAGCGCCACGGCATGGCGCTGATCGCCGCGGAACGCGTGGATTCCCACGGCGGATCCGTGCGCCTGGTGGCGCAGCGGGCGTCCGGGCGGCGCCCGGCGGAGCCCTCCCTGGCCAAGGCCTTGGCGGCTGAAGCGGCATTCGGCCTTGAGCGGGAAGCGACCCTGCTCGCATTCTCCAAGCGCATTGACGCCCTCAAGCAGGAATTCGTGTCGCTGCTGCGCAAGCTCCACGGGGAGGGCAAGCGGATCGCCGCGTTCGGCGCGCCGGCAAAGGCCACCACGCTGATGTACCATTTCGGCATCGGCCCGGAACTGATCGAGTTCGTCGTCGAGGACAGTCCCCTCAAGCAGGGCATGTACACGCCCGGACTGCACATCCCGATCGTCTCCCCGGAGCGCATGTACCGGGAGCGGCCGGACTACCTGGTCGTCCTGGCATGGAACTTCGCCGAGCCGATCATGGCGAAGCACCAGGCTTTTCGCGAGCAAGGGGGCCGGTTCATCGTTCCGGTTCCGAAAGTCTCGATTCATTGAAGGAGCGCATGGCTGAGTTGATTCCCCAAAGAGATGTCGAGGAAATCGTCGCGCGGCTCGGCAAGCGGGCCCGCGAATTTTCCGGAAAGACCATCCTGCTCGCCGGCGCCCGGGGATTCCTGGGGCGCTGCCTGACGGAGGTGTTCACTCGCCTCAACCGCGAAGTGCTCGACAAGCCGCTGTCCATCGTGGCCCTGGACAACCTCGCCTATGTCGGAGCCCAGGAATCGGTGTTCAAGGAGGACGCTCACGTGCGTTTCGTCAAGCACGATATCGTCCAGCCCTTCGACCACGATCCGCACCTGGACTACATCGTCCATGCGGCAGGCATCCCCAGTCCGTTCTATTACCGGGCGAACCCGCTGCAAACCATGGACGTCTCGACCCAGGGCGTCCGGCACCTGTTGAACCTGGCCAAGCGGCATCACTCCCGGTTCGTCTTCTTCAGCTCCAGCGAGATCTACGGGGACCCCGACCCGGCGCAAGTGCCCATCAAGGAAAGCTACCGCGGCAACGTCGCCTGCCAAGGCTCCAGGGCCTGCTATGACGAGAGCAAGAGGCTGGGAGAGACGCTCTGCTACATCTTCAACCAGACCTACGGCGTGCACACGAACACCATCCGGCCCTTCAACGTCTACGGGCCCGGCATGTCCGAGCGCGACTACCGCGTCCTGCCCAACTTCGCCAGCCGGATCAAGGCCGGAGCTCCCTTGAAGGTGTACGGCACGGGCAACCAGACCCGCACCTTCTGCTATCTGACCGATGCCATCGTCGGCTTTATCCTGACCATCCTGTTCGGGCGCCCGGGCGAGCCGTACAACATCGGCAATCCCAAGCCGGAAGTCTCGATGCTCGAGCTGGTGAAGGAGATCAAGGCGGTGCTGGGCAGGGACATCGCCTACACCGTCACGGAGCATCCGGACACCTACCCGGCCGATGAGCCGCAGAGACGCGCTCCCGACATGTCCAAGGCCCGCCTGCATCTCGATTTCACCCCGACCGTCGATCTGCCCACCGGCCTGAAGCGATTTTTCGACTGGGCCGACAAGGTATATACCGGGGTGCAGTGACCTCCTCCGCAGACACGATACGCTTGGCCCTCATCGGCGCGGGGCCCTGGGGGCGCAACTACATCAAGACCCTGGCCGGACTGCCGGGGGTCGCCCTGATCCGGGTGGCCAGCAGGAATCCGGAGACGGCACGCCTCGTCCCGCGGGATTGCTCGATCCACGCCCAGTGGGAAGAGGTCGCGACGGCAACGGACATTGACGGAGTCATCATCGCGACGCCTCCCCCGCTGCACTACCGCATGGCGCGTGCCGCCATCGAAGGGGGGAATCCCGCGCTGGTGGAAAAGCCGCTGACGCTGGATCCCGGCGAAGCGCGCGCGTTGGGCACGCTCGCCGCCGGGCGCAAGGCGCTGGTGATGGTCGGCCACACCTACCTGTACCACCCGGCGTTCGAGGCGCTCGAGGCAGCCTTGCCGACCTTGGGGCCGCTGCGCGGGATCGAGGCCGAAGCCGGCCGGTGGGGTCCCTTCCGCTCCGAGACGCCGGTGCTGTGGGACTGGGGCGCCCATGACGTGGCCATGTGTTGCGACCTGCTCGCCGCGCGGCCGACGGCGGTCCAGGCGACCGTCCTGGAATCCCGGCAAGTGGCCGAGGGCCTGGGAGAGGTGATCCGCCTGACGCTCACCTTCCCCGGCGATATCCGCGCCACGCTGGTGTTCGGCAACCTGTTCGAGCTGCGGAAGCGGACATTCCAGGTGCGGGGGGAACGCGGGGCCTTGCTCTTCGACGACCTGGCCCAGGACAAACTCGTCCGCAAGGCCGCCGACAGGCCGGATGCCCGGGGCGAAGCGATCGCCACGGATACGGAGCTGCCGCTGACCCGCCTGCTTAGACGATTCGTGGCCGCGATCCGGAACGGCGACAAGGACCGGCGGACGCTCGAGCTGGGCATCGGCGTGGTCGAGGTGCTGGATCGCTGCCAGCGCAGCCTTGCGGCAGCCTAGCGCCGCTCTGGCCGGGTGGATATGACGTCCGTTCCCCGTTCGCCGCGGCCGGCCGCGCGCCCCGTCCCGCCGCTGCGCGGGGTCCGGCGCGCAATGCGGTCCTGCCGCTGACGCTCCGCTTCCCTGGAGTCGCGCATGATGCTGTCCGTCATCATCCCCGCCTATAACGAGGCAGGCACCATTGCCGAGATCGTGCGGATCGTTGCCGCGCAAGAACCGCTCGACAAGGAGATCATCGTCGTGGATGACGGGTCGACCGACGGCACCCGCGACATCATCGGGAGGCTGCCTGGCGTGCGCCCCGTCTTCCACGAACGCAACATGGGCAAGGGGGCCGCGGTGCGCACCGGCATCCAGCATGCCCGGGGCGACCTCGTCCTCGTCCAGGACGCCGATCTCGAATACGATCCCCGCGATTACCCGGCCCTGATCGCGCCGATCCTGAGCGGAAAGACCGAGATGGTGATCGGCGTCAGGGGCCACCCGGACGACGATCTGCGAAAGCGCAAGCCCAGCTACTGGTTGTGGTGGCTCGGCAACCACGCCATCACCCTGCTCACCAACGTCCTGTATCTCACTCATTCCGCCGAGTACGAGGGCTGCTACAAGGTCTTCACCAAGCGCCTGCTGGACTCCATCACGGTGCGCGCCAACGGCTTCGAATTCGACAACGAGCTGGTCTGCAAGGCCCTCAAGGCCGGCGTCAAGCCCATTGACGTTCCCATTCGCTACGCTCCGCGGGGCTACAGCCAGGGAAAGAAGATCGGCTGGCGGCACGGCCTGATCATCCTCTGGACCATCGCAAAGTTCCGTTTCGTCGACTGAGAGCCCATTTCAAATCTCGATAATTGCGGCGAATGCGGCCGGCTGCGCCTCACCCTCGGCGCTTCGCGCCGGTCGCTCTCCGACTGCGCGGAGAGGGACCTTGCAGAGTAGGACGCCCCTCTCCACGCAGTTGGAGAGGGGCAGCCTGCGCAGCAGGCGGGGTGAGGCCCATTGGCGGAAGTGAGCAGGAATGGAGCCATTCACCGGGTATTAGAGAGCGCTCTACGCTCCGAATGAAATGTGGGGCATGAAGGGGCGTTGCCCGGATTGACCTCATCCGTCCGGTTTGGGACAACAGCCTGGGCGCCGCTCCCCGCCGGGCGGGCCGCGCCGACGAAGGCCATCCCCCATCCTGCTTGCATCCTGCTTGCGGAGCGAGCGCCGCCCTGGGAGACCCCCATGAAATTCGGATTCGCCTCCACCCCGGTGGGTCCCCGCGGCTTGAGCGACGAGCAGCTCTACCGGGAAGCGATCGAAGACACCCGGCTGGGCCACGCGTTGGGCTTCGATTCCGCGTGGGCGCTGGAGCACCACTTCACGCCCTATTTTCCGCAACCGGACCTCTCGGTGTACCTGTCCCACATCGCCGCCCACTGTCCGGGCCTGGGCCTGGGCACCTGCGTGATCGTGCTGCCCTGGCACCACCCGCTGCGCCTCGCCGAGCAGATCGCCATGCTGAGCCTGCTCTCCACCGGCGGCCTGTACCTGGGCTTGGGACGGGGCACCGCGCGCTACGAGTTCGACCGGCTGGGGGTGGACATGACCAAGACGCGGGGCGTCTTCCGGGAAACGCTGGAGATCCTCCGCAAGGGCCTCACGGGCGAACCGTTCAGCTACGAGGGCGAGCACTTCCGCTTCCCGACAACGCGCGTGCGGCCCAAGGCAAACC
>JBGOTW010000179.1:0-9125 GCA_041476685.1 bacterium
AGGGGGATCTGGTCAAGCTGGATATCCTGCTCAACGGCGATCCGGTGGACGCGCTCTCGACCATCGTGCCGCGGGAGAAGGCGCCGCCGCGTGGCCGCGAGTTGACGGCGAAGCTGCGCCAGCACATCCCGCGCCAGCTGTTCGAGGTGGCGATCCAGGCGGCCATCGGCTCGAAGGTCGTGGCGCGGGAGACCATCAGCCCGATGCGCAAGAACGTCACGGCCAAGTGCTACGGCGGGGACATCACCCGCAAGCGCAAGCTCTTGGAGAAGCAGAAGGAAGGCAAGAAGCGCATGAAGCAGATCGGGACGGTGGAGGTGCCCCAGGAGGCGTTCATGGCCGTGCTGCGCACCGGGGAATAGGCTGCGCACGTGGGAATCGTCGGTCGTGGGGGGAAGCGGTCGGCGGCGCCGCAGGATCGGTTGCCGTCTTGCGGGTGGCCCGCGGCCGGGGACGCCGCGGCTGTGCAGGGCGAATGCTCGCTCAGGCCTGCACCGGGACGAAGGGCTTTGATTGGGGGAACGCCATGAATTGGGCGCGGTTCATCCTGGCCTCGGTGGTGGGTTATCTCGTGCTGGTGGCGGCAGGCGGGCTGTGGCACCTGGAGCTGTTCAGGGCCTTCTACGCGCAGCAACTGGCCGCAGTGGCGCGCCCGGGGCCGCTCCTGCCGGAGATCGCTGCGGCGGAGGGAGTGCGTGCGGTCGGTTTTGCGCTCGTCTACGCGATCGGCTACAGGGGCGGGCCGCCCTGGCGGGAGGGGCTGCGTTTCGGACTGCTGATGGCGCTTCTGTCGGCCGCGGTGATCGTGATCACGTATGCGCAGCTGAAAGTGGCTTCCCCGGCCTGGGTCTGGATGGAAACGGCCTTCTTCGTGATCCAGTGCGGCATCGTCGGCGTCGTGATCGGCTATTGCTACGGGCGGGGCGAGCGGGCTGCGGAGTCCGGCATCCTGATGTGACTTCGGCAGGGAGCGCCGTGAACTAGATGTGCTTCGGACTCGCGGCCGGTTTGGGATGCAATGCGCCGCTGGGGATCGGCGCGAGACGGCACACGGCGTTCAAGCCCCGCCCCTAGCGCCGGAATTGCCGCATCACCTTCTCGAACACCGGCAGCGCCCGGTCGATCACCTCGGGCTGGACACAGAGCGCGATGCGGAAATGGCCCGCCCTGCCGAAGCCGCTGCCCGGCACAAGCAGCAGGCGCTCCGCCTGCGCCGCCCGCACGAATGCCACGTCGTCCGCGATCGGCGACTTCGGGAACAGGTAGAACGCGCCCTGGGGCGTGACGACGTCGTACCCCATCTCCCGCAGGGGCTTGAGCATGCGGTCCCGCAGCATCTGGTAGAAGCTCACGTCCACCTTCTGTCCCTTGAGCCTGGGCAGCGCGCGCTGGAACAGCGCCGGGGCATTCACGAAGCCCAGGACGCGGTTGGCGAGCACCATCCCGTCCGTCAGCAGCTGCCACTCCGCCGCGCGCGGGCTGACCGCCGCGTAGCCCAGGCGCTCGGCCGGTATGCCGAGATCCTTCGAGTAGCTCGACACGACGATCGTGTGATCGTACAGCGCCGGAATCCACGGCACGGTCGCGCCATCGAACACCAGCTCGCGGTAGGGCTCATCGGAAACGATGAAGATGGGGCGTCCGAAGCGCCCGCCGGCGGCGGTCAGGCACTCGGCCAGCGCCTTCAGCCCCGCGAGCGGGTACACGGCGCCGGAGGGGTTGTTGGGGGAGTTGACGAGGATGGCCCGGGTGCGCGGCGTCAGCACGCGTTCCAGCGCCGGGATGTCGATCTGGAACCGCTCGTCCGACTCGGCGCGCACCAACCGGCCCCCGAAGTTCGCCGCGTAGAAGTCGTATTCCACGAAGTAGGGCGTGAACGTCACCACCTCGTCGCCCGGGTTGAGCAGCGCCTTCAGGACGATATTGACCGCGCCCGCCGCCCCGACCGTCATCACGACCTGCTGCGCGAGGTAGGGCAATCCGGTCGCGGCGGCGAGCTCGGCCGCGACAAAGGCGCGCGCCTCGGGCAGCCCGGCATTGGGGATGTAGCGGTGCATGCCCGGCGTGGGATGGCTCAGCAGGTCAATCAGGGCCGCATGGAGCGCGGGCGGCGGATCGAGGATCGGATTGCCGAGGGAGAAGTCGAACACGTTCGCTTCGCCATGCAGGCCCTTCAGTCGCGCGCCCTCCTCGAACATCTTCCGGATCCAGGAGGAGCCTTCCAGGGACTGGCGGACGGCATCGGAGACGACGGAAGGCATGGCGAACCTGGCGCGAGAGGGGAACGGCCGCTCAAGACAGCAGCACGGACGGCGGCGCGAACAGTGGCTCCGGCACGGATGGCCGGAACGTCGTCTCTTACCCCGATTCCCGCGGGAAAATCGAGCGCGGCGGAGATCGTCCGTCCCGGCGCCGGTGCGTCGCCACGTGTGCGTTGGCGGAGAAAGGCCGCATTGCATTTTCGGTCCCGTTTTTCGATGATGGGCCCTTGCGTCCGGGGACTCGTGGATCGCGGTCTTGAGGCCGTCCCTTCCGCGCGGATGAGCCCCCCTCCCCCTCCAAGGACACACGCCATGAAGAGCAAGCTCAAGACGCTCGAGGAAGCCGCCGGGCTGATCCATGACGGCGACCAGGTGGTCATGAGCGCGAACATGAACCGCTCGCCGATGGCCCTGCTGCGGCAGCTGGTGCGGCAAGGCAGCAAGGGCCTGCGCACCGTCGGGGTGGTCGGCGGGGAGATCAACCTGGACTTTCTCGTCGGCGCCGGCGTCACGGCAAGCGTGGACACGTGCAGCGTCAGCCTGGGCGAATTCGCCCGCACTGGCCCCAATTTCGCCCGCTACGTGATGGAGGGCAGGGTGCGCGCCCTGGACAATACCTGAGGCGTGCTTTTCGCGATGATCCAGGCTGGATCAATGGGAGTCCCGTACGTGCCGATCGTGGGTCTGGTGGGCACCGACCTGCTGAAGCGGCGCGAGGACATGAAGATTTGCGTCGATCCGTTCGACGGCAAGACCAAGACCGTCGTCGCCAGGGCGCTCCGGCCCGATGTCGCCGTCTTCCATGTGCAGAAGGCGGACCGGTTCGGCAATGTCTCGACCGGCTACGCTTCCGACAACGTCATCCTCGCCGAAGCGTCACGCACCGTCATCGTGACCGCGGAGGAGGTAGTGGACCGCCTCGCGGAGAAGGAGGCCATCGGCACCTTCATGCCCGGCATCCTGGTGGACACGGTCGTCCACGCGCCCTGCGGGGCGCATCCCGCCGGCTGCCCGGGGCTGTACGGGCCGGACCGGGTGCACATGGCCGAGTACGTGAAAGCCGCCAAGGACGATGCGTCCTTCGCCGCGTACCTGCGGCGCGTGGTCTTCGATGTGCCGAATCACGAGGCCTACATCGAGCGTTTCGTGCCCAAGGCTCCCGCCAAGCCGCTGCTTGCGGCGGGCGACTAGGGCCGGGCAGCCCGCTGCGGCTGAGCCGGTCGCCCTTGCGGGGGCCTGGCGCGGCCGGCAGGGGGCCATCCATTTCAAAGGGGAGAGCCATGCGACATCTTTTCGGCGTCCTGTGGGTGCTGGCGGCGTGCATCTGCTTCGCCGCAGGCGCGGCCCGCGTCCGGGCGGAGATCGCCGTCTCGGCGAACGATGCCAAGCCGAAGCTCGTTGACGGGGCGGTGAGCGTGGATCCGGAGCGGGGGCCCGACAACATCGTGATCCTCGACATGAGCGGCCCGCTGCCCAAGGTCATCGGGCGCGTGGACCATGTGCCCACGAGCGTCGTCGGCCCGCCCACGAGCGTGGCCATCACGCCGGACGAAGGCCTGGCGCTGATCTCCGCATCCACCAAGGTGGATCCCAACGACCCCAAGAAGACGACGTCCGACAGCGCGTTGACCGTGGTGGACCTGAAGGCCAATCCTCCCGCGGTGATCGAGCACTTGGAGGCCGGCAAGGGCGCGACGGGCATCTCCATCAATCGCCAAGGCACGCTCGCCCTGGTGGCCAACCGGGACGAAGGCACGGTGTCGATCTTCACGATTGCGGGGAAGAAAGTGACGCCGGCGGGCAAGCTGGATACGGGCAACCCCAAGTCCGGGCCCAATCATGCCGCCATCAGCCCCGACGGAAAGTTCGCCCTGCTGACCCGCTTCGGCGACAACATGGTCAGCGTGCTGTCCATCGAGGGATCGAAAGTCGAGTTGACCAAGCGGAACATCCGTGCCGGGCTGGCGCCTGATGGAATCGAGATCAACCGGGACGGAAGCTGGGCGGTGATGGCAAACATCGGCATGGGCGGCGGCGACGCGGACACCATCAGCCTGATCGATCTCAAGCTCGCCCCGCCGCGCGTAGTGGACACGGTCACGGTCGGCCAGTCTCCCGAGCACCTGACCATTTCCCCTGACGGGGAGTGGATCGCCGTGTCGGTGCAGAACGGCACCAACCGGCCGCGCGCTTCGGGCTTCTACAACCCGGACGGCAAGGTCGTCATCTTCCGCGTCGCGGAGGGCAAGCTCGTAAGGGTCGCGGAGGCGGATCAGGGAGGCTGGCCCCAGGGCGTGGCGTTCAGCCACGACGGCAAGACCCTGCTGGCCGGCAACATGGTGCAACACAGCGTGTGGGTCTACGACTGGAACGGGAAGACCCTGAAGAAGAAAGGGGAGATTCCCATGCCGGGCGGCTCCGCCGGCCTCCGCATCGCCGGCGGAAATTGACGCAGCGGCAGGACGAGGGGGGGCGAGTGGCGCCGGCCAGGCCGCGCTCAGGGCGGCCCGGGAGCAAGCAACCGGCGGCGCAGGCGAGGTCTTAGCATGCCTGGACAGGATTATTCCGAGACGGAACTGCTTGCGGTGCTGTTCTCCCGGGAAGTACGGGAGGGCGAGGTGTCCGCTTGCGGCGCGCTGTCCATGATTCCCGCGGCGGGGCTGCTGCTGGCGAAGGAGCGCCACGCCCCGAATGCCGAGCTGATCATCCTGGGCAGCACCGCGTTCATGCCGTTTTCCACTTCACGCCAATTCCACTACCTGGCGCAGCGGGGGGAGCTGGGCCTGTTCTTCGTCAGCGGCGTGCAGATCGACCAGTACGGCAACTACAATCTGCACGTGCTGGGGGATCCGGATCGCCCGCAGGTGCGCTTTCCGGGAGGCTACGGGGGCGGGATGATCTACTACGCCGCGCGGCGCACGATCGTCTTCCGCACGGAACACACGCGGCGCTCCCTGGTGGACAAGGTGGACTTCATCTCCGCCGCCGGCGCGACGCCCTCCGACGTGCTCCGGCTCGGTGGGCCCAGCAAGGTCATTACCCCCAAGGCGACGTTCCGGTTCGACCCGCCGGCGGGGCGCCTGCGCCTCGAGTCGGTGCATCCGCCCTATCCGGTGCACCACGTCGTCGCGGAGACGGGGTTCGACCTGGGCGACGTGAGCCGCGTTCCGGCGACGGCGGCACCCACGGCGGAGGAGCTGCACGTGCTGCGCGGGGCCGTGCGCGGCGTCATGATCGAGACGGGCACCTACCCCGACTGGGCGCGCAAGCATCTGGGGCCCGGCCAGGCCGCCTGACCCCGCGTGGCACCCGGCCCGGATCTTGCCGGCCCGCGCCCCCGCTTTCTGCGTACGCCAGGCATCCCCAGCCGCCCCGCTATCGCTTCAGGGGCCGTCCCACATCGGTCGAGTTGAACGCGACGCTCGTCAGCTTGTTCTGGTCGTCGAACTTGACGGTCAGATCCCTGCCCTTCAGATCTCCGCCCAGCGAGGCGCGGTAGTACGCATAGGTCCACACGATCTTTCCGTCGTCGACGCCCGTGCGCAGGGGATTGCCCATCATCTTGTGGACTTCATCCATGGTCGTCGTGCCCGGCTTGAGCAGGTCCACGGCATCCTGGGAGAACTCCTTGCCCACCGTGATGCATCCGGCGAGCGCCGGGATGAGCAGCACCGGCACCAGCAGGCGCCAGATTCCGCCGAACCTATGCAAAACCGAAAACGCCCGCATGGAGTCTCCTTTAGGCTATTGAGTCAAGGCCAACGGGTTTCCAGCAGCGACGCCCGCTTCCTTCGCAAGGCCCCGTTAGGGGCGGTAAGGACGGGGACGGCTCCCGCCTGCGCGATCGGGTGGGGGACCTTCAGCCAACCGGGAGCGCCATTCCCCATGCTCCTGCCTGGCGCGGCTCCAGTCAACTTCCGGCCGCCGCCGGGCGGGCCGGCCCGAAAATGGGGAATGCCCTGGCGACTCCCTTGGACCGGGGGCGGCAAGAGGCTATGCTTGGACGCAAGGAGGAGCCTGTGGGGAATAATGCCGAATTGCGCGTGTTGAACAAGAGAGTACAAGGTCTGCCGCCCGGCGGGTCCCGCATCTCCGGTGGATTGGCCAGCACGCCGCAGGACACCTGGCCGATCCGGCATGCGCAGGCATGCCCGCGCAGCAGATCCTTAGGCTCCCCGGATGACGCGGAATGCGGGAGCCACGCGGATGGATGAATTGTCCAACCAGCTCGAGCAGCAGATTCCGCGGCTGCGCCGGTACGCGCTGGCCCTGGTGGGGGATCCCACGCGGGCCGATGACCTGGTGCAGGATTGCCTGGAACGTGCATGGAGCCGCGGACATCTGTTCCGGCCCGGCAGCGATTTGCGCGCGTGGTTGTTCACCATCCTGCACAACCTGCACGCAAACGCCGCCCGCCGCTACAATTCCCGGCCGACGGAAGTCTCCCTGGCCGACGACAACTACGCGCCGGCCACGCCTGCAACCCAGGGGCATGCCGTGGCACTGAGTGAATTGCGCTCGGCATTGACGCAAGTCCCCGACGACCAGCGGCAGATCCTGCTCATGATCGGGATGGAGCAGATGACCTACCAGGAAGTGGCCACGGTGCTGGGAATCCCGATCGGGACGGTGATGTCCCGGCTTCATCGCGGGCGGGAACGGCTGCGCGCGCTGCTGGGGAACGAAACGGGCGGGACGAGAAGGAGGTCCGAATGACGGAGCAGGAATCGGCGATCACCCAAGACGACCTTCACGCCTACGTGGACGGCGCCCTGGACCCCGCGGCGCGCGCCCGGGTAGAGGTACACCTGCAGCGGCATCCGGAAGACGGGGAGAAGGTCGAGGCGTACAAGCGCCAGAACGAGGCTCTGCGCGCGCTCGGCGCCAGCCTGGACCGCAGCGCGGGCGAATCCCCCTTCTGGCTGCGCCGGCGCGGCAAGCGTGGCCGCTGGACGCGGGCCATGCCTTGGGTCGCGAGCGTGGCCGCCTCGCTCCTGCTGGCCGCGGGAGCCGGCTGGTGGGCGCGCGGCGCCTTCGGGCCGGAGCCGTCGGAGCCCGAGCTGTATCAGCTTGCGGCGGTCGCCTACCGCCTGTACACGGTGCAGCAGCGCCATCCGGTGGAAGTGTGGGCGAACGAGCGGGAGCATCTGCAAAAGTGGCTGGGCGTCAGCCTGAACGCCCCCTTCGTGGCGCCCGAGCTGGTGCAGGAGGGCTACCAGCTGGTCGGCGGGCGCCTGCTGTCGAACGCGTCGGGGGCGGCCGCGCTGCTCGTCTACCAGCGGGCCGATGCCCGGCGGATCGTGCTCTACGTGTGCCGGCCGCCCGGCCAGGGCCTGATCAAGACGGCCTACGAGGCGGTCGGAGACTTGGGCACGTTCACCTGGAAGCATGGCCCCCTGTGGTATTCGCTCGCGGGCAACCTCGATGCGGCAGAGCTCAAGCGCATGGCCGTGACGGTGAACCAGCAGGCGCTGAGCGGGCTGGATTCTTCCCTGCAAACCATCGCGAAGCGGCACTAGCAGGCCGCGCACGCACGTATTGAAACCCGGCTTCCGAAGCGACTAGAGTGGAGCGCATGCGGGGCGCCGTATGAGCGACTCCGTGCGGGAGGTTCCCGCGCGGGAAGCTCTGCATGGCGGCCCAGCGCCCGGCCGGCTCCGTCTGCGTTGGCGGCGGGGTCGGGCGGCGCTGACACTTGTCCAGGGAAGGGCGCAATCGTGCGTCAAGCCGGACTCCTTTCCAGGATCGAACGGTCGGGTCTCCCCGGCGAGGGCCTCCTGGCCCTGGTTCTCCTGCTGGCGGGACTGGGCCTGGGCGTCGCGGGTACGGCGCTGGGCCTGCTGGGCGGATCGGGCTGGGGCCTGCTGGCATCCCTCGCGGTGGGGGCGCTGCTCAATGGCGGCGTCGTGCTGGGGGGACTGTCTCTCCGGCGGCGCCTGTTGCGGCGGGAGGCCCTGCGGGACCAGTGGCAGCGCGAGCTGCGCTACCTGGCGGCGTGGGCGAGCGAAGAGGGTATCCTGCGGAAGGCGGGATTGATCCGGGACCTGAGCCAGTTGCGGGCCGGGCGCCTGGCATTGAACCAGCTGCTGCTGCCGGGCGCGGACCTGCGCGGCTGCCTGCTGGCGGGCGCGGACCTGCGCGGTGCGGATCTGAAGCGGGCCGACCTGCAGGGGGCGGTGCTGGACGGCGCGGACCTGACGGACGCGAACCTGACGGATGCCAACCTGGCCATGGCCAGCCTCAAGGGGGCGAACCTGCGCGGCTGCGTGCTCGAGGGAGCCAATCTCGCCAAGGCCGAGGTGGAGGGGGCGAACCTGGTGCGGGCGAACCTGATCCGCGCCAACGTGCATGGCGTGGATTTCGCCCGCGCGCACCTGGAACGCGCCCGCTTTGCCCTGCGCGACGCGAGCGACTTCGCGGCGCAGGTGCATCCGAGCGTGGAGGACTGGATTCGCGAACGGCTCGACGGGCGAGGCGCCTATGTGGACGGGACGGGAGCGGAGCGGGAGCGGGAAGCGGAGCCCGGGGAGGCGCCGGAAGTCCAAGCCGGCAGGGCGGGCCGCTAGACGACTTCGCCGCCGCCGCGCCCGCCGATCACGATCTTTCCTTCCTCTTCCAGCTTGCGCGCGATCTTCACGAGATTCTGCTGGGCTTTTTCCACGTCCGAGACCTTGGCCGGCCCCAGCACCTCCAGGTCTTCCCGCAGCATGTCGGCGGCGCGCTGGGACATGGAGCTGAAGATCAGCTCCTTGATCGGATCGCTCGCCGTCTTCATGGACAGCGGGAGATCGGATCCCTGCACCTCCTTCAGCACCAGCTGCATGCCGCGGGCGTCGATCAGCACCATGTCCTCGAACGTGAACA
>JBGOTW010000180.1:0-9025 GCA_041476685.1 bacterium
CAACCCGATGCTACGGTTTCCCTCCAAATCCGCGTTCCTGGCCGCGATGGGGTATCCCCCCGGCGACTAGGCGCGGCACCGGACGATGCGGGCGGCGGACGCGACCCTCAGCCGCGGAATCGCCGGCCGGCCTCATTCTTCCTCAGCCCTGGAGTCCCGCTTGGCGACGTCAATCGTGGTGATGGGAGGCGATGGAATCGGTCCGGAGGTCACGGCGCAGGCCGAGCAGGTGCTGAAGGCGGCGGCCAGGGCCGCGGGGCTGGACCTGAAGACCGACACCGCGCCGATCGGCGGGGCCGGCTACGAGGAGGCGGGCACGCCGCTCCCGCCGGCGACGCTGAAGAAGGCGCAGGCCGCCGATGCCGTGCTGTTCGGGGCGGTAGGCGGGCCGCAGTGGGACAAGCTCGACTTCGCCCTGCGCCCGGAGAAGGGGCTGCTGGGGCTGCGCCAGGAGCTCGGCCTGTACGCGAACCTGCGGCCCGCCGAGATCTACGGCGACCTGGTGACCGCCTCGACGCTCAAGCCGGAGATCGTGGCGGGCTGCGACATCATGGTGATCCGCGAGCTGACCGGCGACATCTACTTCGGCGAGCCGCGCGGCATCACGGTGGAAAAGGGCGTGCGCGTCGGCCGCAACACGATGGTCTACTCGGAGCCGGAGATCGAGCGCATCGTGCGCGTCGGCTTCGACATCGCGGGCAAGCGCAAGAAGAAGCTGTGCTCGGTGGACAAGGCGAACGTGCTGGAGACGAGCGTGCTCTGGCGGGAGATCGCCGGGCGAGTCGCGCGCGAGTTCCCGGACGTGGCGCTGGAGCACATGTACGTGGACAACGCCGCGATGCAGCTCATCCGCGCGCCGAGGCAGTTCGACACCATCGTGACGGGCAACCTGTTCGGCGACATCCTCAGCGACGCCGCCGCGATGCTGACCGGGAGCATCGGCATGCTGCCCTCCGCCAGCATCGGGGGGCGCCATGCCCTCTACGAGCCGGTACATGGCAGCGCCCCGGACCTCGCGGGCAAGGATGCGGCCAACCCCTTGGCGGCGATCCTGTCGGTGGGAATGCTGTTCCGCTACACGCTGGACCGCCCGGCGCTCGACGGCTGGATCCGCGCGGCGGTCAGCGCCGTACTGTCCAAGTACCGCACGGCGGACATCATGGCGCCCGGCCTGACCAGAGTCGGCTGCAAGCAGATGGGCGAACTCGTGCTGGAGCAGATGGCGAAGGCGCCCCCGCAGGCGCAGCCCCAGCCTCCGGCCCGGACCGCGCGGCGCTGAGCCGCAAACCGCCGTTCTCCTTGAAGGGACATTCATGCGCTTCGACATCCACAAGCACGACGTGAACCTCACGCCCCAGATCGAGAAGATCATCGCGCGCAAGGTCGCCAAGCTCGACGAGCGCCTCAAGACCTACCATCCCGACGTCGCGCGCCTGGAGCTTCAGCTCCGGCACACCGACCGCACCAATTCGCAGGTGGAATGCGCGCTCACCCTGCACGCCTTCCAGGAAGAACTGCACGCCCAGAAGGAGGCGCCGGAACTGCATGAAGCCCTGGACCACACCTTCGACGCGTTGCTGCGGGAGCTGGAGCACTACCGCGCACGCGTGAACAAGTCGCTCCATCCCAAGCTGCCGAAAGCGGGCGAGTCGTGAGCGCAGCCCAGCCGCGCCCCAGGCCGGTCGCGGCGAGGCCCGCGGCCACCCTGCTGCTCATGCGCGCCCGCGCGGACCGCGCTGCGGGGATCGAGGTGCTGCTCATGCAGCGCGCCTCCGCGGGGGATTACGCGGGCTTGTACGTCTTCCCCGGCGGCGGAATCGAATCCTGCGACGTCGGAGCGGACGCGGCGCGCCTGTCTCCCCGCCTGAGCCCGATGCAGGCGCAGCTTCGGCTCGGGAATGCGGAAAGCGCGGCGCGCGCGCTGGGCTACTACGTTGCGGTGCTGCGGGAGACTTTCGAGGAGGCAGGCATCCTGTTGGCGCGTGCACCGGACGGCGGCGCCCCTGGGCTCGCCGAGGCGACGCTCAGCGCCGGGCGCAGGGAAGTGGGCGCCGGCCGAATCGGATTCCTCGCCTGGGTCGAGCGCGAGGGGCTCACCCTGGCGACCGAGCATTTGATTTATTTCGCCCATTGGATTACTCCGGAAGCCGTGCCCAAGCGGTTCGACACGCGCTTCTTCCTCGCCGAAGCGCCGCAGGGCATGCTGGCGATCGCCGATCAGACCGAGGTCGTGGGGCATTGCTGGGTAACGCCGGAGCAGGCGATCGCGGCGCACGCCGCGGGACGCATGCCCATGATCGCCCCCACGCTGCGAAACCTGGAAGTCCTGCGGGGATTCCCTTCCCCGGAGGCCGCCCGCGCAGGCCTCGAGGGGCGCCCGGTGCGCACCGTCATGCCGCGCCTGACGGTGGGTCCCGACGGCCGGAGCATCCTCTTGTACCCGTGGGATCCCGCCTACGCGGCGGACCCTGAACCGTCTTGACGCAGTCACAACGTGCCCATGCCCATGCCCCTGCTTCCCGCCGCCGGCAGCGACACCCGGCGCTCCGCCGCCGCTCGCCCCCGCGCCTTCTCCCCGCTCCGGGCGCGCTTGAAGCCTCGCGCGCGCGCGGGGCTGTTGTGCGGCGCCGTCCTCTTGTCCTGCGTGGCGGGGGTGCGCGCCCAGAACCAGCCCAACTTCAAGCCCCTGGAGCGCGGCGATGTCACGGAAGCCGAGCAGAAGCTGCTCGTCGTTCGCGGCATCGAGGTGGGGGGCGACTACGCGCTGCGCCTGCGCACCAACAAGGACAAGAACCTGCAGGACCTGGACACGAACACGACGATGGACCAGGATTTCCGGCTGCGGCTGGGCACGGTATTCAACGACGACGTGGCCATGAAGCTCACGCTGCAGACGTCCACCACCGCGCTGGACAGCAGCAACCTGCGCACGCAGCCGGTGGACAATCGCGGGCGGGAGCTGAACGGGCAGAACCTGCAACTGACGGCGCGCGAGGTGTTCCTGCAGTACCGCTTCAACCCCAATTCGGCGATCGATCTGGGCAAGTTCGAACTGGAGCTGGGGGACAAGCGCGGCAAGGTCTATCGCGCGATCGCCTCGGGCATCGACTTCGACTGCCGCGTCGGCACCTGGTGCATGCCTTTCGGCGCCACCAAGGTCGGGCCCCAGGCGGCGGACTGGCTGTATCACTGGGCGCTGCGGTATCGGGCGTGGGACGATCCGAACGAGGGCATGCGCAGGGCGTTGGAGGTCGAGATATTCCGCATGATCTACACCGAGAGCAACGTACCCCTCGGAATCAATCTCGGCCCCGGGCGGTTCAATCCGAACAATCCCGCCGTCGCCAATGGCACTCAGTTGACCGACAATCCCGACCCGGCCAACGGCACGACCCGTCCCATGTACTACGACGCATCCGCCTACAACTACTTCGGGCTGCGCGCGAACTGGGAGGCCGCCTCGTTCTTCTCCACGTTCGATTTCACCGATGGCCAGGGATCGCGCAGCTACCACCTGTTTCGCGATCCGTCCACCGGCGTGATCACGGGCCCGTTGAACTCCGCGGGCGTGCCTGGCCCCCTTTTCACCAACCAGTCGGTGCAAGGGTACGCCACCGAAGTCGAGCTGGGCTGGCGCTGGGCTCCGGCCAAGCAGGGGCGGCTAGGGCTGCGCTACATGACCGCGTCGGGCGATACGCATGGCAATCAGGTCGATTCCAGCGGCAAGTACGTATCGGCCAATGGCAGCGCCTACAACCGGGGTCTCGACGGCTACTTCGAGATCACGCCGGGCTCCTATCAGGGTTCACGGCTGTACTTCAACGGCGCCGATTCCCAGGTGGACCTCGGGGGCGGACTGGGTCATTCGGTGAACAACAAACAGCTCTGGGGCATATTCCTGGACTATGCGGACCCGGAAAGCGCGCGCATGGGCTATTCGATGGGCCTCTACAAGCTGGACCTGAACAATTCCATCCTGAACGCGGCGAGCAAGCCGGTCAGCGACGTGGGTATCGAATTCGACAACATGCTAACGTGGTTCCCCCACAAGCGGCTCGCGGTCCAATTCGAGCTGAACCTGCTCAGCAGTGGAGGCGCGATGGCCATTGACGATTTCACGCCCCCGCCGTCGGACAAGCAGCTCTTTGTCCAGACGGTCATGCGCGTCGTATACCGGTTCTAGGCGCGCAGGAGTCCCGCCGGCCGACGCCCCGGACCCGTGGGAACGTTCGCTGCGGCTCCGCCGCCGGTTTCTCCCGTCCGGGTGCCGGGCGCGGGGGTGGTGCGCAGCGGGATACAAACTTTCGGGGCCATTGTCGCGGGCACTGTGCGCCCATGTCTCGCCCTCCGTTCCGACGGCCCCCTATTTCGCCCCTGAGGACCGCATCCCCATGAGTCAAGCCCAGCCTCAACTCGCCCGGCCCACTCGAGCCTCCGCGGCCCTGTTCGACCGGGCCCGTCAATCGCTCGTGGGCGGGGTGAACAGCCCCGTGCGCGCGTTCAAGTCGGTCGGGCTGACGCCCCTGTTCATCAAGCGCGGCGCCGGCAGCCGCATCTGGGATGCGGACGGCAATTCCTACATCGACTACGTCGGCTCCTGGGGACCGCTGATCCTCGGCCACGCGGATCCGCGCGTGCTGGACGCGATCCGGGCCGCCCTGGCCGACGGCACGTCCTTCGGCGCGCCGACGGAACGCGAGGTGGAGCTGGCCGAGCGGGTAAAGTCGTTCCTGCCCTCGGTGGAATTGTTGCGCTTCGTCAATTCGGGCAACGAGGCGGCGCAAGGCGCGCTGCGGCTCGCGCGGGGATTCACCGGCCGCGAGAAGGTGATCAAGTTCGCCGGATGCTACCACGGCTCCCTGGACGCGCTGCTGGTCAAGGCGGGATCGGGCGCCACGACGCTGGGGATTCCGGATTCCGCGGGCGTGCCCAAGTCGGTGGCCGAGACGACGCTGGTGGCGGAATTCAACGATCTGCAGAGCGTGGCGACCCTGATCGAGGAGTATCCGGGCGAGATCGCCGCGCTGATCGTGGAGACGATACCCGGCAACATGGGGCTGATCGTCCCGGAGCTGACCTTCCTGCAGGGCCTGCGGGAACTGTGCGACCGGGAGGGCATCGTCCTCATCGGTGACGAGGTGATGACGGGATTCCGCGTGGCGCGGGGCGGAGCCCAGGCGCTGTTCGACGTCACGCCGGATTTGACCATCTTCGGCAAGGTGATCGGAGGCGGCATGCCGGTCGGGGCATACGGGGGCCGCGCCGAGATCATGCGCAAGGTCGCGCCGGAGGGGCCCGTGTACCAGGCGGGAACCCTATCGGGCAATCCGGTCGCCATGGCCGCCGGCATCGCCACGCTGGCCCTGCTGGACAACGAGGAGGTCTACGCCCAGCTCAATGAAAGCAGCGCGCGGCTGATGGAAGGGCTGAAGGACATCGCCCGCGAGGCGGGCGTCCCGCTGCAGACGGCCAACTTCGGCGGACTGATGGGCTTCTTCTTCAGCGCGACGCCCGTGCGCAACTATGCCGACGCCCTGGCCAGCGACGTGCAGGCCTTCGTGCGCTTCTACCGCGGCATGCTGGGCGAGGGCGTCTACCTCGCTCCGTCGGCATTCGAGGCGCTCTTCATGTCGCTGGCGCACACCGAGGCGGACCTGGACCAAACGCTTACCGCCGCGCGCAAAGTGCTCAAGCGCGGCTAGGCCGGACAGCGCCCGGCGCGGTTGCGGCGCGTCGTGGCAGCACAGCGCGGCTGGAGAGAGGGCACGCCATGGCAGACGAGCCGCGCCCGTGGAGGCGCTACCTGCGTTTCAGCAGCCTGGGCATCGAGCTGGGGCTGTCGGTGATGATCGGGCTGATCGGCGGCCAGTGGCTCGACCGGCAGTTCGGCACCGCACCCTGGCTGCTGCTGGCCGGGCTGCTGTTCGGGCTGGCGGCGGGATTCCGCAGCATGCTCCGGGCCCTGAAGCACCTGAATCCACCCCCGCCCGGACCCGAACGTGACGGCAAGAAGCCCTGACTTTTCCCCGGGTGCTCTGCATGGATGCCCCCAGCGATTCCTCCGGCCGCCGCCGCGCGCTCCTGCGGATCTTCCTGCTGCTGGGCGCCGTGACGCTTGCGCTCACGGGCGGAGCCTGGGCCTGGGCGAATCTTGACACGGCATTGGCCGTGTTGTTAGGTTGCGCGGTCGTGGCATTCAACCTGCTCGGAACGGCGCACTTTGTCAGCGCCGTGCTTGCGGAGCGGAGATTCAAGGGACGGCTGATCGCCTCCTTGACGGTCAAGCTGGCCCTCACGCTGCTGGTACTCTATATCGCGGTCGTGCGTTGGGGCATGAGTCCCATGGCGATCGTGATCGGCCTATCGTCCATGCTGATCGTCAGCCTGCTCTACACGATGCTCCGCCCGCCCAAGGCGCCCGCCGAGGACGATACGTCCGGATCGTAGCGCGCGGGGTCCGGCAGGGAAGCACAGGCTCCGGCATTGACGCTGTCTCCATTACACCGAAACGACACCCGGCCCGATTCATGGAACACGGCATTACTTGGGGAGAGTTGCTGCTGGAGCCGCTGCAGCACTGGCTGGCCAGCCTCGGCGTCGACCCCGAGCCGGCCACGGATGCCCTGATCGTCACCGTCGCGCTGATCGCGCTGGCGTATCTGGGAGGCAGGAAGTTCCGGCAGCAGGCACTGGTGCCGCCCGACGGCCGGGTCAACTTCGCCTTCGTCATGGAGACGGTGGTCGCCAAGATGCTCGCGTTCTTCGACGGCATCATCCACACGGGCGCCCGTCCCGTCTTCATCCTGTTGGGCACGTTCTCGCTGTTCATCCTGTTCAACAATCTGCTCGGGCTGATCCCCGGATTCAACCCGCCGACGGATCAGTTCAACGTCACCGTGGTGCTCGCCCTGATGACGTTCGTGACCGCCCACTTCCTGGGCATCCGCGAACACGGGTGGGCATACGTCAAGAAATTCATGGGACCGGTGTGGTGGCTCGCGCCGCTGATGTTTCCGATCGAGCTCATCAGCCACCTGGTCCGGCCGCTTTCCCTGTCCATGCGTCTATTCGGCAACATGACCGGGGATCACAAGGTGGTGGCGGTGTTCACGCTGCTGCTGCCGCTGGGGTTGCCCGTCCCGTTCATGGGACTGGGCGTGTTCGTGTCCGTCCTTCAGGCGTTTGTCTTCGTCCTGCTGTCCGCCGTCTATTTCCAGGACGCGCTGGACCATCCCCATTAATGTCCGAACCCGCATCGGGTTTGCACGGCATCTCCATTTCAGGAGTCTTATGAAGAACAAGGTGATGTTCCTGCTGGGCACGCTCCTGCCCCTGGCCGCCGCGCCGGTATTCGCGCAGGGCGCGGCTGCGGCAGGCAAGGGCGACGTGGCCATGCTGGGTCTCGCGCTGGGCGCCGGGATCGCGATCGGCGTCGCGGCGGCGGGCGGCGGCATCGGCCAGGGCCTGGCCGTCTCGTCCGCGCTGGAGGGCATAGCCCGCAACCCGAGCGCGGCGGACAAGATCTTCACGCCCATGATCATCGGGCTGGCGCTGATCGAGTCTCTCGTGATCTACGGACTGGTGATCGCGTTCATCCTCCAGGGCAAGATCTAGCTCTCACATCCCCCAAGACCCCTCGGCGCCTCCGGCCTCCCGGCCGGCAGGCGCCGGGTGCGACCCCGCCCCTACCTGCCGTCCCGCAGTCTCACATCGTTGCGCGCGCCGACACCTGCAGCGGCCGATCGAGTTCCAGCGCGGCGAGATTCCGCAGCGCGGCTCCTCCCGCGTCGCTTGGGGCAGGACCACGCACGTCGAAGCAGATGGCCCGCTGTCCTCGCCCGGAGGCCGGGATGCGATGGGGCTGGGCCGGCACAGGGATTGGGCGCAGCCTAGGCGCGTTCCGCGGAAGTTTTCGCAGGATCGGCTTGTACCTGCGGCTCCGCTTCCCGCTTGCGGCGGGCGCGGGGAATGGGAGTCTGCGCGGGCGCGGGGACAAGCGGCGGGCGCATGAAACTACCGGCCCGGCGTTCCAGCTCGATCCGGATCGGCAGCGCAAGCGGCGCATCGTCCACGATGGTGGCGGGCGAGACGGGCGTACCTGGAGGCAGGCGCAGGGAATCCGCAACCGCGGCGGCTTGCTCCCGGGCGCGCAGGGAGAGCTGCACCCGATCCGCTCCGGGCCCCGCCGCGGCCGACTCCGGCGCGATGCCGAGCGCCCGCGCGGCGGACTGCCGCGCGCGCCGCAGCCGGGTCACCATGCGCTGCACCTGATAGCTCGAGTAGGCCATTGCTCCCTTGCCCTCCCGTTACGTCGCCATGTCCACGAAAATGCCCGATGCCTGCCTGACGCGCGCGGCTATGTTGAGCAGCGTTTCGCTGGGAATCTGCTTGAGCACTTGCCGGGTGTCCGTGTTGATGATCAGCGCGTACATGAGCCCCGAGCGCTGGTGCAGCTCGAAGCGGATCGAAAAGCCCGCCTGGGTCGAGCGGATGTAGGCGTTGACCGTGTCCACGGCAGACTCCAGCAGCGCCAGCTGTTCCGCCCTCACCTTCTCCGGCACGGTCGCCTGCGTCAGGCCGATCAGGGCCCGTTGCGCCGCGGTCGCGGACCCGACCATGTCGGGGTTGATCAGGGGCGGCAAATCGATCGGCTGCAGGCGCGGATTCATCGGATCCGGCATACCCGGCGGACCCACGCGCGTGATCTTGTTGCTCATGTCGCCCCAGGCTCGCCGGCCTTGCGGTCATTGCTTCAGGTCTACCTTGACGCGGCGAGGGACCGGCCGCTCCAGGTAGTGCCGCAGGCGCGTTTCCCGCTCGAGGGCGCGCAACTCTCCCTTGAGGTGCTCGCGCTCGCTGTCCATCCGCTTCTCCACCGCACGCTCGTTCTCCAGGATGATGGCGAGCAGCCGCCCCTGCTCCTCCCGTTCCGCCGCGGTAAGCGTCGCGTCCCCTGGTTCCGGCAGCTCCTCGTCCACGCGCCGGATTTCCCCGATCAGCCGCTCCTTTTCCTCTAGCAAGCCGG
>JBGOTW010000181.1:0-8977 GCA_041476685.1 bacterium
ACCATCGTCGGATACGGGTGCGGCCCGGCCACCGACCCGATCACGTAGAAGGTGGTGTCCACGGTCGCCACCCAGTCGCGCAGCGCCTCGTTCATCGCGTCCTTCAGCGTGGCCGAGCCGGAGGCGACGCTGCGCACTTCCGCCCCCAGCATGCGCATGCGGTACACGTTCGGGGCCTGGCGCTCGATGTCCTTGGCGCCCATGTACACGACGCACTCCAGCCCGAACAGCGCCGCCATGGTGGCCGTGGCCACGCCATGCATGCCCGCGCCCGTCTCCGCGATCACCCGGGCCTTGCCGAGCCTGCGGGCCAGCAGCGCCTGGCCGAGCGTGTTGTTCACCTTGTGCGCGCCCGTATGGTTCAGGTCCTCCCGCTTGAGATAGATCTGGGCCCCGCCGCAGCGGGCCGTGAGTCGCCGCGCCAGGTACAGCGGCGACGGCCGCCCGACGTAGTCCTCGAGGTAGCCGCGCATCTCCTCCCAGAACGCCGGATCGCGCCGCGCCGTCTCGAACGCCGCCGTCAGGTCGCGCAGCGGCCCGATCAGGGTCTCGGGCACGAATTGGCCGCCGTAGGGGCCGAAATAGCCCGCGCGGGCGGCCGGGCGGGCATCAGGTTGCGAAGGCATGTCGGCTGCTCCGAAGGGGATCGCCTGCGTCCAGCGTTTCCAGCGCGCGGAACAGGGCGCGCAGCTTGATCTCGTCCTTGCTGCCCGGCGCCGCCTCGACGCCCGAGGAGACGTCGAGCGCATGGGGCCGCACCTCGCGCAGCGCGTGCGCCACGTTGTCCGGAGTCAGGCCGCCCGCGAGGATCACGCGCCGCCCCTGCCGCTCCAGGCGCTCCACCAGCCGCCGCGCCCAGCTCCAGTCGAACGCGCGTCCGGTCCCGCCGAACTGGTCGGGCATGAACGTATCGAGCAGGATGTCCGCATCCGGCGCCGCTTCGACAGCGTCCACGTCGCCCGGCTCCTTCAGCCGGAAGGCCCGGTAGGCCGGGCGGGTGAGGCGCTCCAGCAGCTCGTACGGCTCGCCGCCATGGAGCTGAATCCGGTCCAGGCGGGCGCGTTCGGCGACGGCATTGATCTCGGCCGCATCCGCCTGCACGAACACCCCCACGGTCGTCACATAGGGCGGCAGCGTGCGCACGATGGCGGCGGCGCGCTCCGGGGTCACGTAGCGCGGGCTCGGCTTGTAGAAGATGAAGCCGAGCGCCGCGGCGCCCAGCTCCACCGCGAGGCGCGCATCCTCCTGCCGCGTGATGCCGCAAATCTTGACCGGGATCATCGCGCCACCGCCGCGACCGGGCGCGCCCGCCTCGCCAGCTCCGCACCCTCGCTGCGCAGGCGATCCAGGTGCGCGGCCGGATCCGACGCCGTCATGAGCGCCTCGCCGATCAGGAATCCATCGACGCCCGCGTGCAGCATGCGGGCCACGTCGGCCGGCGTGTGGATGCCGCTCTCGCACACGGCGACCTGCTCGTCACGGTACAGCGGAAGCAGGCGCTCGGTGCGGGCCGGATCCACGGTGAAGGTGCGCAGGTCGCGGTTGTTCACCCCGATCAGCAGGGCGCCCGCGTCGTCCGCGCGCCGGAATTCCGCCTCGTCCACCACTTCCACCAGCGCATGCAGGCCGGTCTCCCGCGCCAGCGCCAGCAGTTCCCCCAGCAGCCCGCCTTCGAGGCACGCGGCGATCAGCAGCAGGGCGTCCGCGCCGATCGCCCGGGCGTGATACACCTGCCAGGGCTCCAGCACGAAGTCCTTCTGCATCAACGGCAGGCCCTGGGCGCGGCGCACCTGCTGCAGCAGCTCGACCGAGCCGCCGAAGAACGGCCCGTCGGTCACGACCGAGATGCAACTCGCTCCGCCGCGCTCGTAGTCCCGGGCGTGCCGCTCCGCGTCGCCGCGCCAGGGGAACTCGCCCTTCGAGGGCGAGCGGCGCTTGATCTCCGCGATGACATGGACCGCGCTGCCCGACCCACGCGGCCGCGCCGACCGCAGCGCCCCGGTAAAGTCCCGCGCAGGGCCCCGGCCCGCGGCTTCCTCCGCCTGCGCGCGCACCGCGGCGAGCGGAAGCCCCGCCTTCAGGCCGGCCAACTCCGCGCGCTTGGCCACCACGATTTGCCGCAAGATGTCGCTCATGGCCTGGACGCCGCCGGCTCGGGTTTCGGCACCTTCGCCTGCGTATAGGCGGTGACGCGCTCCATGAGCTTGCGCGCCGCGCCGGAGCGCAGGGTCTGCCGGGCCAGCTCGATGCCCTCCGCGATGCCCGTGGCCTTTCCGCCCAGATACAGCCCGGCGCCCGCGTTCAGGACCACCAGGTCCTCCTGCAGGCGGGGCGCCTCGGCCCGCAGCACCGCCTGCGCCATACGGATCGCTTCCGCCTTGTCCGCCAGGGCGAGCTGCCCCGCCTGCACGCGGGCGATCCCGAACTGCTCGGGCGTGAGCACGTATTCGCGCACGGCACCGGCCTTCTGCTCGACGACGTGCGTCTCTCCCGTCGTCGTGATCTCGTCCATCCCGTCCGCCCCGTGCACCACGATCGAACCCAGGCTGCCCAGGCCGATCAGCACCTCGGTGAAGCGCTTGGTATTCTGCAGCTGGTTGACGCCGATGAGCGAGAACTCGGTGGCCGCCGGGTTGGTGAGCGGGCCGAGGTGGTTGAAGATGCTGGGGATGCCGATCTCCTTGCGGGGCGCGACGGCGTGCTTCATGCTCTGGTGGAAGTGCGGCGCCATCAGAAAGCCGAACCCGTTCTCGTCCACGCCGCGCAGGGCGTCAGCGGGCGAGATGTCGATGGCGAGCCCGAGCCCCTCCAGGACATCCGCGCTGCCGCACTGCCCGGTCATGGCGCGATTGCCGTGCTTGGCCACCCGCACGCCCGCCGCGGCGCAGATCAGGCCGGCGAGCGTGGAGACGTTGACGGTGCGCAGGCTGTCCCCGCCCGAGCCCACGATGTCGAGCAGCGGCCGGTGTTTCAAATCGAGGTGGAACGCCTTCGAGCGCATCACGTAGGCCGACCCGACGATCTCGTCCTTCGATTCGCCCTTCATGTGCAAGGCCGTCAGGTAGGCGCCGATCTGGGCATTCGTCCAGGCCCCGGTCATGATGCCCTCCATGGCCACGGCCGCCTGCTCCAGCGTCAGATGACGGCCCTGGGAGACGTGGCGGATCACCTCTTGCGCCGATTGCATGGCTCTCGCTTCGCCGGATGGGAGTGCGACGCGGGCCCGCCTGGGACCCCTCGTGCGCACCAACAAAAAAAGGCCGCAGCGTCGCTCGCGTGCGGCCTTTCGAGACTCCGATGTCCGGCGGAGGATCAGAAGTGAGGACGCTTCTCCGCTCGTTGGGTCAGGCCGCTGATCGGATGCGCGTACCAAGCCCACTCAGCAACCGCTGCGAACTGTTCGCCACCCATGCCGGACCGTTTCGATTCAGTTCGATTCGGATTTCCCCGCGTTTTCGCCGGGAGCGCTTTCCCGCGCCTTTCCGGACGAATGTCAGCCTACGGACTTTGAACGGGGATTGTCAACGGGAGCGGTGCGGGGGTAGTGGGCTACTTTTGAAAAACCCGCAGCAGTCGTCCCTTAACTTCGGATTCCACGCGGTAATGCTCATACTGAGATTTGCCGGAATCGATTTGCGCGCCTGATGAAATCTGAAGATGGCCGCTGTTGCGGATCGGGAGGAAGGAAGATCTGTCCGAGCGGTCCTCTAAACGCTTCCGCACCGCTCGCAAGATTGAGCCGTTCGAGGGAATGTAGCTGGCCGTCATTTAGCCGCATGTGGAACTGTTCGTCCAGGTAGATGAGACCTGCATCGTACGCTCGGTGGTAGGTCGGAGATAGAGCAATACCGTTCCGCACGTGGTCTGAACTTCCGGGAGCGCCAACGGGGAGGATATGCGCGGCGTCAACAAGTCTCAATTGCACGCGGGTCACCGCGCAGCGGTGCCCATAGGCAAAAAGTACTTGGCGCTGGAAACCAGCGTCCCTGCTGAGTCGGCTCACTTCGGTTATGACGCGCTGCCGCTCGACGGATAGCGCTTGGACTTCCTGGAGCGGAGGCTCCTCGCGCAGAGAACGGTTGAGGAGCCGCAGTACCCTCGCCTCTCGCCCATAGCGATGGAGCACCGAAGCGTTCATCGCATAGGCTATGTGCGTATCGCGCCTGATTCCCCTGACCATCTTTCCGACTGGCTTCGAAGCGGGAATTGCACCCTCTCAGGGGGTCAACGCACGAGATGCCATCTCTTGCCGTCGTAACGAATTCGCCCTTGTCGTTTTAAATACTGCTGAGCGTTCCTTACTAGATGCTTCCATTTTTTCCCAAAATGTTCACCATCTATGACGCGGTCTACGGAGTCATCGCAAATGTCTGGATGGAGACTTCGAATTAGAGGGTGAAGTTCCGAAGTCGGAATTGGTCCTTTCGCCAGTAGGAATATTATCGTTTCTGAAAAAATCGCGTTCGCCGTCTTTCCTTGTGCTCGTTGCTTCAAAAGCTGCACGTGAGTGGCTTCCAGCTTTTGTTTAAACGCCTGTTGCGCCTGTGCACGTACGCTCCGTTGAGCTTTCTTGAAAAGACGCTGGAGTTCCTGGAATTCCTCGGCCAATGCAGCGATTTCCGAAATCGAGATTCTTGCACCTAATCGAGCATACTCTTCGAAATCTTTGCGGATCTCCCCAACCGTTTTGTGATCCCTGAATGCGACGCCGTACTCAATATTTCCGCTTAACCCGTTGTTCGTAAGGTTGCCGGAAGTGACGACTGCTAACTTTCGATCTGCAACATAAACTTTAGCATGCAGACTTGGGAGATGTGTGAGGTCGAAATCGGAAAAACTCTTACCCAAGTCTACCACTGCCTCCAGATCGGTCGAGCCGCTCAACGCGCTTTCAGGACGAATATCCGTGATCAAATTTACTCGAATGCTATCGCTAATGCCTCGGGTCTGCATGTGCGAAATAATTTGACTGACTTGCGAACGCTTAACGAATGGAGAGACTAACAGTAAATTTTTTTCAGCTTCCCCCAATAGCCGATGGAACGTTTCCACCCACGGACTTTTGAGCAAGCTGACATCCACTGGGGTTTTGGTCATCGTGCTAACCAGACGATTCTTTCCTCCGAATCAAGGGTACAGTACCCGCCCTTCATGCGAATGTACTCCATACAGGCGTCCACATCAGAATCAAATCGCAGACATGCGTCACATCGTTCGATATAGCGTAGACCGCGTTTGCGGGGCAAACCCGCCAAGATACCCGCGATTCCGCAGTTGAAGACCCCTGGTTCCTGACACACACAAGGAGAGTTAATCGGAGACATACGTTGGCCATGACTTGATGAAGAATCACCATACGATGTTTACAGCGTCCTTAACGCGGATGCGCCGGACCGTTACCCATTCGGCGGGGCTTGGAAGCTTCGAAGGGTTCCACCAGAAGAACTCTTGCGCGAGATAAAAGCCAACATCACGACAGAGCATTATCGCGAGCTCAAAGTGGTACAGCGATCTGGTCGGCTGCCCGGGGATCCACGCTCCTCCAATGTCGATGACCACCGAACCCGTCGGCTTCAGGATACGCTTGAATTCCTGGCCGAAGGGCTTGAACCATTCCACATACTCATGGCTTTCTACGTTGCCATAGTCCTTTTTTCGCACGAGGCCGAAGGGAGGGCTTGTAACAATTAAATCGATAGATTCGGCTTTCAAGCCTGCCATGTACTCCAGCGAATCGCCGAGAACAATCTGGCCGCGTTTGGTCTTATGAAAGTGGGGCATCAAATTTGTGGGCTATACACAGGGGGTGAAGTCCAAGGGTGCACACGTAGCCGGGAGCGGCTATGATCCAGCGTACAGATTTTCAAAGCAGCCCACCACCGGCGCAGGAACGTCTGCCGCATGCGCCCGCGTCGGGCAGCCCCTCAGGAACCACCCGGCGCCGAACGGGCCTTCGGAGCCAGCAGCGCCTCCAGCGCCCGCACCTTCTCCGGGCACGTGCTGGCCACGATACAGGACGTGTACGAGGTGCGCAGGGTCTCGTTCTCGTACACGTCCACCTTGTAGGGCTTGCCCAGCAGGCGCGTGTGCACGTATATGGCGAACGTCTCCGCGAAGTCGTCGTAGAGGTTGGTCACGCCATAGAGCGAGGGCAGGTCCGTCTGGCCGAGGGCGCGGTACACCGCCTCGGCGTCGCCCAGGGCCAGCGGCGCCTTGTCGAAGCGGTAGAAGCGCGCCTGCACCAGCTTGGGGAAGCGCTCGGCATAGCGGGATGCGAACCACCCCTTTCCGTCGGGCTGCCAGGAGAGCGCGATGAAGGTCGAGTCCCGCGTCGCCGGCGGAACGCCTTCCTCGTCCCAGAACCCGTGCACCCCGAGGCCCAGGCCGATTGCGTGTCCCAGCTCGTGCACGAGGATGAACTGGACGGCGTTTTCGAGCGTGTCCCCCGCGGGCGGCTGGATCGTCATCGCGATGCGGTAGCCGGATTGCGGCCGGAAGGCCGAATTCTCCTTCCAGGTGGCCCACGCATTGGCCGTGCGCGTGAGGGCCGACAGGTTGAGCGCGATGTAGGCGTATTGCCAGCGCCCTTGCGCGTCCTGGACGCCCTCGGTCGTCCCGGTGCCCCAGTCTTCCTCGAGCAGGTACACGGCCGTGACATACTGCGCCGCGAGCTGGTGGATCGCCGGCGGCAGGGCACGCAGGATCTCCTTCACCTTCGGCAGCAGCGGATGGTCCGGCGGCGCATTGACCGGGCGGATGTTCTGTCCGTACTCGAGATTGGTCTTCAGCGCGCGATCGAGCACTTCCGGCCCACCCACCGTGACCTTGTCCTCGATCGGCTTGCGCAGGGCGTCCGGATAGAAGGCCAGCTGCTGGACCCGCGGCACCGCTTCGGCCGCGGCCTTGGCCGACTCCGCCGGGCTTTTCGCAGGCTCCGCCTGTGCGCTCGTTCCGGCAGGCGCCTGGGCCAGCGCCTCCCGCGGCGCCGCGACGATCCCGAGCGACGCAAGCGCGATGCAGGCAATCCCGATCGAGACCCGCGCAACGCGGTTGAGCCGACCGGCGATCGGCGGGGCAAGCAAGGCGGACAGGGCCGCCGGGGCGGACCTGCGTGCCCCGGCGCCGGTGTCCCTTTCCGCCGCTCCATTGCGGTTCATGGCTCCTCCTCGCCTCTCCCTTAGCGCGCCGCCAACGTCACGGGGCCCGCTGCCGCGCGCTTCCACGGTTCCTTCGCCTCTTCCGCGCGCACGTAGACGGCCAGCACCGTGAGGGCTGCCGCCAGGCGAACGCCCGTTCCGAACCCGACCCACATCAGCAGCCCGCCGATCTGCTGCTCCTCCAGCATCGTCAAGCCCCAGAACCCCGGCAAGGCCCCGTATGCGTACATCGCCGTGTCGGCGAAGGTGATGAGCGCGCTGAGGGCGATGCTCGGCACTTCCGAGAGAATGATGAGCAGAATCCGCAGGAAGACGTTGACCTGCGCCGGGAACGGATAGGGCGTGACGACATTCCACCAGAACAGGAACGCGCCCAGCACGAACGAGAAGTGCTCGCCGTAGTGGATGAAGTCGTTGGCGTAGGCCGCGTCGTAGAAGCGGGGCAGGTGCCAGATCCACACCACCGCCGTGTAGGCCAGCAGCCCCGCGACCGGGTGGGTCACCGACTTGAGCACGCGGTGCACCGCGGGGGCCCTGGCGAACGGGACGAACACCCGGCGCCGGAACCCCTCGGGCAGGCCCCATACGACGGGGAGGAACGGCGTGCCCAGCAGCAGGCAGGGCACGGCGAACACCATCAGCAGCTCGTGCTGGATCATGTGCCAGGTGAACGACCAGTCGGCCAGCGTGTCCACCGGGCTGTCGAGTGCGAGGAAGCTGAAGAAGATCCCCGCCCCGAAACATGCCTGCCGCCAGGGCGGAAAGCGCCGCCCTCCCTTGCGCCGGTAGCGGCGGATCCCCCGCCAGTAGAGTATCGCCGCCGCCAGCGGAATGAGGAATGTCGGATCGAAGGTCCAGTCCGTCAGGAAGTTGATGCCGCCGACGTGGTGGACGTGATCCAGCCCGGAATGGGCGTACAGGATCGTCATGGGAGGGTCGCCGGGGGGTGACGGGCACCAAGGGCGCCCGTCGGGTGGGAGGTTGGCGCGTCGCCGAACCTGCCGGGCACCGCTTCCGCGCCGCACGGTGGGCGGGCACCGCAGTGGGGGCACCGCTACCGCGCCGGGCGGATGTCGGGTGGGCGGGCGTGCTGGCGACGCCCCTATGCCCGCGCGGCTAGAGCGGATGCGAAAACGAGTACAGGGCGAACAGGCTCAGCACCACACCGGCGCCGATGAACATGCCGATGAGCAGCAACCGGGTGAAGATATTATGGTCGAATTTCAGGTGCATGTAGAACATGGCCACGAGCGCGAACTTGATGCCGGACAGGACGATCAGCAAGGGCACCAGCACGCCGCGCAGCGACTGCATGTAGTAGCAGACGAATTCGAGCGCGGTGATGGCGCACAGCACCGCCGCGATCTTGGCGTAGGTCTTGGGCGTGGGATGCGCGGGCGCGCCGTGGGCCAGGGTGGATTCGGTCATGAGTCTCCGGAGCTGAAACGGTACGGTCGCGGGGCCGGCTGCGGCCCGGCTACGTGACCACCGAGAACAGGTACACCACCGTGAAGATGATGATCCAGATCACGTCGACGAAGTGCCAGTAGAGCGCCATCGTATCCACCTTCAGGGCGCCGTCCTTCACCAGCCCCCCCTTCTTCGACGTGAAGTAGAGGGCAAACAGCCACAGCACACCGACGGCCACGTGGGTCCCGTGCGTGCCGGTAAGCAGGAAGAAGCTGCTGCCGAACGTGTTGGTCGTGAAGCCCAGCCCCTCATGGACGAACTGGGTGAACTCGTACACCTGGAACCCCAGGAAGGTGAGCCCGCCCAGCGCCGTCGTCAGGATCCATTTCTGGAAGACCTGCATATCCCCG
>JBGOTW010000182.1:0-8904 GCA_041476685.1 bacterium
CACGGAGGAGATGACCTTATACCCGAACGAAGCGAGCAGAGCGCTATCCGCTCCGGTCTCCCCTCCCGGCGCGCTGATCCAGAGCGCGGATCCCGCGGTCGAGTAGCTGGCTCGCGCGGGTGGTGTGCCAGGAGATACGCCGGCATTGAGGGCGCCGACGACGATGTTGTAGGGCGCGGTATTCTCTCCGTCCATGCTGGCGTCCTGACAGCTCACGCCCGCGGCCGTGGCAAGGGTGCAGTTCAAGATCAAGCTCGGGTCCTCCAGAAAGCTGTTCCCGGCGGACTTGACGTAAACCGCGCCTTTCCCGGATCGAAGCGTGGTCACACCGGACCGCAGTTGGGCCTCGATCGTCGGGTCGAGAATGCTCACCGTGACGCCGTAGCTCTGGTTGAAGACATCCACATCCGCCGTGTTGGATGCGCCTCCCAGGGCTGTGATGCGCACGGCCAAGGACTGGTTGGTGGCCAGGAAGTTGTACCCGACCAGGGACGCTTCGCCGGCGACACCACGCCCGCCCAGGCCGTTGTTCGCGCGGGCGCCGATGAGACCCGCGACGCTCGTGCCGTGGTCGCCGCCGCTTGCGGCCGGAGTGGGATCGGTTCCGTTCGGCGTGTTGAAGTCGATGGAGAACCCGGGCACGACGTTGGGGGCGAGGTCCTCATGGGCGATTTCCAATCCTGAGTCCACGACGGCGACCTTGATTCCACACCCGGTATTCGCGCTCGTGGTCTGTCCGATATCCGCAGCGGCGTACGGAGGCGCGGAGTTGTCGTTGAATGGCCGCAGCGCGCCGCCTTTGATCTGCCATTGGTACGGGTACAGGGGATCGTTGACCGTCGTAGGGGCGATTTGGCCCGTGCACCCCGCCGCACTGTCCTTGCCTGTCTGAGTCCCGGCTGCGTTGGTACTTGGCGGAGGGGCAGGAACTGCGGCCGTGCTCGACTTGCTGTTGCCTAACCAGTCGTCAATCTGCTTCTGGGCGTTGCAGCCGGCCAGCGCAGTTCCGCAGACGATCAGTGCGCATGCCACGCGGAATGCCCGCCGACCGCTGCGAGACTTGAGCGATTCCGAAGGCATGAAAGTCCGAAAGAAGGACAGCATCTTGCGAGTCCGGAGAATTAGATTGTACTTCGGGCGCCACACCGTTCCGCGCCCAATCTTCCGCCGCTTGGGTCCGGAGCGGTCGCCATCTCCACTCCCGGCGAACGATGCCATATCCAGGCGCGCACCGCATTACCGGGCAGCCTAGCGCGGTGGACCCAGTTTCTTCGCCAGCCATTGCAGAAGCGGTTCGCGCCAGGGGCTGGCGGGTGGGGAGAAAGCCTCTATGTGGCCGGCCCCGGGAATCGGCCAGAAGGCTTTGTCGACTCCGGGAAAGGCTTCGAACAGTTTCCGCCCCGCTTCGATCGGGATGACCTGGTCCGCGTCGCCGTGCACGACCAGGAGTGGAAGCCGCTGCAACGCGGCCAGATCGTCGCGAGGGCTGAGCCGGTCGCTGAAGAGCAGGTAGGCGACAGGATACTGGAAGGGCCAGGTGAGCCAGCCGCGATTCAGGAACAGCCGCACGACTTCCCGGTACGACACGAAACTGGCCTCGATCACCATGGCCCGGAAGCCCTCCGTTCCTGCTCGGGCCAATGCGCTCAGGCCGATTGCGCCACCTAGGCTCTGCCCAAACAGCACCAGCCGCTCCGGGTCCACATCCGTGCGCTGCCGCACGTAGCGGATAGCGGCGACCCCGTCCTGTACGGCGCCCTCGCGCTCGGGCGAACCCTCCGATCGCCCATATCCGCGGTAATCGAACATGAAGACATTGTAGCCGGCATAGGGCAGCCAGCGCACGGCGTAGAGATGGTTGGTGATGTTGGCTGCATTTCCGTGGAAATGCACGACCGTGCCCAGCGCGCGGCCCCGCGCCGGCAGGAACCATCCGCTCAGGTGCGTCCCGTCTTCGCTGTCGAAGAACACCTGCTCGTGCCACAGACCGTACTGCTCCGGCGTCAAGTACAGCCTCTGATCGGGCTGGAACAACAGGGTATCGCAGGCGCCAAGCAGGGGAGCCATGAGCATCAAGACGACAGGCAGAATGTGGAAGGAACGAGACGGTGGTTTCGTTCCCGGCCCTGCCGCTTTCCGTGTAGACGAACCGCCGCACGGCTCGGTAACTCCCTCGTGCCCACCGCGCTGCTCCATTCGCACCGGACAAGTTCGGCGCCCCTGCGCTGACGCGAGCGGGGCGGGGTCGGATCGGCCTACGACTGAGCCGGCGGCCGAGGAGCGGCGGCGAGCTTGGCCTGCAGGTCCGCCTTCACACGCGGCCATTCGCTGTCGATGATGCTGAAGTACACGGAGTGCCGGCGGCGGCCCGAGGCGGTGACCATGTGATTGCGGAAGATGCCTTCCTCCTTGGCGCCGATGCGGGACAGGGCTGTGCGCGAGGGCAGATTGTGCGAATCGGTCTTGAATTCGACCCGCAGGCATCCCAGGCGCTCGAATGCCTGTTCCAGCATCAGCAGCTTGGCCTCCGTATTGACGTGGCTGCGCTGCCAAGCCTTTGCGATCCACGTCGCGCCGATCTCAAGGCGGCGATGGGCGCGCTCGATGGCCAGGTACCGGCTGCCCCCGACCAGTTGCCCGCTCGCCCGGTCAATGGTCGAAAACGGCAGTGCCGTCCCCGCCTGCTGCGCCTGGAACGCCTCGGCGAAGAATTCGCGCATGTCCTCCGCCGTATGAATCTCCTTCACGTACCAGCGGAAGATGTCCATGCCGGCGCCGATTTCCACGGCCTGAGGCAGATGGTCCCAACTCAACGGAACCAGCTCCACGTAACGCCCCGTCAGGGTCACGGGCCGGATGTCCATCGTGGCAGCATTCATGCTATGGCGCTTTGTCCAGGTCCATGAATCGCTTCTGCTGAACCATGATGGACCGATAAAGCCCGGGCCGAAGCGACGGGCGGAAGGGTTGCGAAAACCCAGAAGACCCATCTTGGACTAAGTGCAAGGCCGGTGCAAAACGCGCGCGTTCCGGAGTTGCGGGAAGCCATTGGCCAGCGCCGCCAATTCGGTGCTATCAGACAGCCTTGACCGTCGTCCGTGGTGGACCTGCGAGCGAATCCTACCATGCCCCCTTCCGGTATCGCGCAACTGGACGAGCTACGCCTTTTTGTCATCGTGGACAACGAAACCGACACGCTCTCCAGCGTGGACGAGGGCGTTCCCCAGGCTGCCGAGGCGACACACCTGGCTGCGCGAATTCCCGTGGCTCGGGAGTTCGAGGGCCATCCCTGTAAGACGACATTCGACCGGCTGTGCTGCGCGTGTCACGGCTTCTCCGTGCTGGTGACCGGCCGGAGGGGCACCGAGGAACACACCCTGCTCTTCGATGTCGGGCCCTTCCCGGACGTCTGGCTGGACAATGCCGCGAAGCACGAGGTGGATCTTTCCCGGATCGAGGCCGTGTTTCTTTCCCACTGGCATTACGACCACAGCGGCGGGTTCCCCAAAGTCGTTGCGGCGATCTCGGCGGCGCGGAAGAAGGCGGGCCGCGGCGAACCCCTGCCGGTCAGCCTGCACCCGGACCGGCCGGATCAACGCGGCATCATGCACCCCAGCGGCACCCTGATCCTGTTTCCCGGCGAACCCACGTTCGAGGCGATCGAGGCCGCGGGAGGAACGATCGCCAAGCAGGCCGACCCCCATGCGCTCTGCAACGGATTCTTCTACGGCAGCGGCCTGATCGAACGCGTCACGTCCTATGAGACGGGCCTTGCCGGCCATTACAGCTTTCACGGCGGCAAGGGCGCTTCCGACCCGCTCATCCTCGACGAGCGGTACGTCGCCGCCGAAGTGAAAGGCCGGGGCGTGACGGTGCTGTCCGCCTGTTCCCACGCCGGCGTCGTCAATGCGTGCCTCAGCGCCCGCAAAGCCTTTGCGCCCGCCCCGCTTGACGTGATCCTGGGAGGATATCACCTCAGCGGCAAGGCCATGGAGCAGCGCATCCCCGCAACGGTGCACGATCTCCGCGCCCGCATCGAACCGCGCATCGTGGCCCCCGGCCACTGCACGGGCTGGCGCGCCAAGGCGGCCCTGGCGGGTGCATTTGCGCCGGGCCGCTACGGGCCGAGCGTGGTGGGTTCGCTCTATACGCTCAAGGCGGACGGCACTTGAGCCCGCGTGCAAACCGGCAGGCCGACCCGCGCCTCCGGCGCACCAACATCCCTTTCCAGGCACGGAGGACTCGCATGAAGCTGGAACTGATGCTGCTGCTGCCGCTGCTCGCCGCACTGGGCGATCTCGGGATGACCGCCGTCGCGCACGCACAGCAGAAGACTGTCGTCGTGCTGGGCACGGCGACCCCCGGGGGTGGATTCCCTGTGTACGGAGACGCCTTTGCGAAGACCCTCAACGAGACCGATCCGTCGCTGTCCGTCGAGACCCGCAACACCAAGGGCAGCACGGAAAACATACCGCTGCTGGAGGCGGGCAAGCTCGACATCGGCCTCGTGCAAGGCGAAGCGGCGTTCGAGGCCCTCAACGGAATCGCCCGCCCGCCCGCCGACCTGCGCGTGCTGACGGCCATGTACTCGACGGCCGGAATGTTCGTCGTGCGGGCGGACAGCCCGTACAAGTCGATCCGCGACCTGGTCGGCAAGCCGGTGGCGTTCGGCGCACGCGGCTCGGGGCTGGTGATTCTCTCGCGCTACGTGCTGGACGGGATCGGCCTGTCCCAGGAGCGGGACTTCACCGCCATCTACCTGGAGCGCGCGGGCGATGGGCCGGCGATGGTGCAGGACGGCCGTGTGGCGGCGCTCTGGGGCGGTGGCGTGGGCTGGCCGGGATTCGAGACCATGGCGAAGAGTCCCACGGGCGCGCGCTTCATTGCGCCCGATGCCGACGAGATCCAGCGCATTCTCGCCAAGCATCCGTTCCTCAAGCCCTTGAACCTGCCTGCCAACAGCTACTCCACGCAGACCGCCGCCATCCCGTCGGTCGGCTCGTGGAGTTTCGTGCTGGCGCGGCCCTCGCTGCCAGACGAGGTGGCCTATCGCCTCGCCAGCGCCCTGCATCGCGGCGAGGCAGCGCTGGGCCAGCGCCTGCCCCAGGCGCGCGAGACGACCGCCGTCCATACGGTCGGCGCCGTGCCGCGCCCGGAGCTGATCCATCCGGGCGTGGCGCGCTACCTGAAGGAGCAGGGCTTGCTGAAGTGAGACTGGCTTGGCCAAGCCGCGGCGCCCCGGCGTGGCGTGATGCGCCAGCTCGCACCGGCACACTCCGAAGCAAGCGCACGAGGAAGATGAACGGCGGCCTGCGGGTGACCGCCGCAGGGTCAAGGGCTCACCCCGCCGGAAACCCGCGGGCATAGCCGTCGAACAGGTCGAGCATCCGCTCGCGCCAAGCGGCCACGGCATCCTGCTCCGTCAGCACCGGGTAGGCCGACGCGCAGCGGGCCCACTGGAACGCGCCGAAGACGATGTGGTCCGCGTGTCCCGCCGCGGCGCCGCAAACGTAAGGCTGCTCGGTCACGAGCCGCCGCAGGGGCGTAAGCGCCAGCCGGAACTGGTCCCGCACCGCGTCCCGCTCCGCCGCGAAGGCCTCAAGGGTCTGGCCGAACCGCTTCTCCCGGCTTGCGCGAAAGTACGCCTTGTCCTTCTCGTGAATCCGGTCGTGGATGTCCTTCACGAGCATCCGCAGCAGGAGCGGAAACAGCGTCGCCTCCACCCAGTGCTTGGTCAGGCGCGCGTGTTGCCAGCCGGCCCCTCCGGCGAGGAGGGCCGGCCGATCCGGATACTGGGCATCCAGGGTCTCGGCGATCTTCCACGAATCCGACACCATGCGCCCCGCGTCCTCCAGCACGGGAACCGTCGTGCCGCCCGAGGCCGCGATGACGTCCTTCTCCGTGAAGCGCCAGGGGCGGGTCTGGAAGGCCAGCCCCTTGTGCTTGAGGGCAAGGTGAATGCGCCAGCAGTAGGGACTGAACCGGCGCCCCTCGTCCGCGCCCGCCAGGTCATACAGCATCAACGCCATCGCTCGCTCCCACCTCGCACGCCCGTGTGGCCTGTCCCGCCCGCCCGCGTCCCGCTAGGATCCGGTCTTGCGAACGGTCGCCGCGTCCTGCCCGAAGAGGATCTTCTTCGCATCCGCCGTCATGGGAGGCGCGCCCGGATTCACGGTCTTGACGATGTCATATGCACGCTGTGTCGCCGGCCGCGCCTTGATGGCGTCGAACCAGCGTTTCAGGTTGGGAAAATCCTCGAGCTTCTGCCGCTGCCGCTCGTAAGGCACGATCCACGGGTAGCTGGCCATGTCGGCGATCGAGTATGCGCCCGCGAGGAACTGCTTGCCTTGCAGCGCCTTGTCGAGCACGGCGTAGAGCCGGGCCGTCTCCTTCACATAGCGCTCGATCGCGTAGGGGATGGGTTCCGGCGCGTATTGGGTGAAGTGGTGATTCTGGCCGGCCATGGGCCCGAGCCCGGCCATCTGCCAGAACAGCCATTGCAGCGCCTCGTTGCGCCCGCGCAGATCCTGGGGAATGAACTTCTTCGTCTTGTCCGCCAGGTAGAGCAGGATCGCGCCGGATTCGAACAGCGACAGCGGCGCGCCTCCGCCTTCGGGCGCCGTGTCCACTATGGCCGGAATGCGGTTGTTGGGGGCGATGCGGAGGAACGAGGGTGCGAACTGCTCGCCCTTGCCGATGGCGATCGGGAAGATCTTGTAGGGCAGGCCGGTCTCCTCCAGGAACATGGTGACCTTGTGCCCGTTAGGCGTAGTCCAATAATACAGCTCGATCATGGGGGACCTCGGTTGGACAGGATGCATGGCGGGGCGCGCCCGCCGGATTCAACGCCAGATCAAGGGAGGGATAGCACAATTCCGGCACGTTTCGTCCACTGCCTTGACGCCGGCGGCGTGCGGCCCGGACACGCCCTACGGCTTGCCCTTCCGCACCAGGTAGCGCTGCTCGCCCGCGAGCACCTGCTCGCGGCGCTGGTTGAAGATGCTGGACGCCAACACGATGATCCCAGTCGTGCGCTGCGGCACGAGCTGGCTGACCGTGAGCGCGGGATAGAGCGTGTCGCCTGAATACACGGGCTTGAGGAACCGCGACGACTGCTCGATGAAGCCGACCAGGATATCGCCGCTGACGTGGGGGAACAGCCCGGCGCCTGCCGCCGTGAAGCACAGCGTGTGCAGCCCGTGGGCGAGCAGGGCCGGATGGCCGTGGGCGCGGCAGTACTCGACATCGTAATGGATCGGATGGTTGTCCCCCGACACCACGCGGAACGCGGCAAAATCGGCGTCCGTGACGGTGCGGCTGGGCAGGACGAAGCGCTCGCCCACGCGGAAGTCCTCGAACGCCCGTTGGGGCACGACCTCATGCAGGCGGGGATCGAATGTCTCGGCCACGGCACGGCCTCCGGTGCAGGGGTGCGATGCGCGGCGCACGCGCGGAATTCGTGCTTCCGCCATCCTATCGCCCGATCCGGCGGCGCGGGCAAGGGTCGATGCTGGAGAAGGGCTGTGCAGACGAAGGGCCGTGTAGGCGAACGGCAGCGCAGGCAACGGGCCGCGAGGTCCGCGAGCGGCGCACGTAGCGGGCAACGCCATCCCCGCGCGCGCTTCCGGCGGCCCGCTTTGCCATTCCGGCGCGACGGGCTAGAGTCCGGGGACAGGATCACCAAAGCGGAACGCTTGCCGGGGAGGAACCATGTCAGCCGTCGTTCAGCGCAGCGGGGAGCCGGCCACGGGCTATGGGTCAGTGGAGCGGACAGTGGAATCGTCGCTGGACCTGGTCGAGACCTACTTCGAGCAGGGCTGGACCGACGGCCTGCCTGTCGTGCCACCGACGCCGGAGAAGCTCGCGGCGATGCTGGCGGCGTTGGGCGGCGAGCCGGGCAAGATCGAGTGCCGGGTGCCGCCGCGCCATGGCGTGCTTACACGCGAGGTGCTCGCCATCAACCTCGTGCTGGCGGGGTGCAAGCCCGAATACGCGCCGGTCGTGCGGGCGGCGCTGCTGGCACTGACGGACAAGGCGTTCAACCTGAACGGCGTGCAGGCCACCACCCACGTCGCCGCGCCGCTGCTGATCGTCAACGGGCCGCTGGCCCGGCAGATCGGCATGAACGCGGGCTGCAACGCCTTCGGCTCGGGCAACCGCGCCAACGCCACCATCGGCCGCGCCATCCGGCTGGTGCTGCTGAACGTCGGCGGCGGCTGGCCCGGCGAGCTGGACAAGAGCACCCTCGGCCATCCGGGCAAGTATACCTACAGCGTGGCGGAGAACGAGGCCGCGAGCCCGTTCGCGCCGTACCACGTGGAGCACGGGTACCGGCCCGAGGACTCCACCGTGTTCGTCATCGCCGCCGAGGCGCCCCACTCCGTCACCAACCACGTCGCCAACGATCCGGAGGGCATCCTCGACAGCATCTGCTCCGCCATGAGCACGATCGCGAACAACAACGCCGTCAGCAGCGGGCACTGCACCGTGATCCTGGGGCCGGGGCACGCCCAGACCATCGCCGCCAAGGGCTGGACGCGCCACGATGTGCGCAGCTACGTGTGGATGAACGCCTGGAACACGTTCGGCGCGCTGTCCTTCCACAACCGCTACGGCAAGATCTACAACCGCAACCTGCCGCGCTGGTACCGGCGCGAGCCGGACGCGCGCATCCCGATCGTGCCCAGCCCGGAGCACATCCACCTGTTCGTCGTCGGGGGCGAAGCGGGGCGCTTCTCCGCCGTGATCCCCGGCTGGGGGCACATGAGCCAGCCCGTGCTCCGCGCCATTGACGGGACGGCGCCGGCTCAGGGGCCGGCGTGCACGGACGAGTCTTGCCAGATTTGAAGCGGACCCGTGTAAAGCAGCCGGAGTGAAACAACGCGGTGTGAAGCAAGCCGGTGC
>JBGOTW010000183.1:0-8878 GCA_041476685.1 bacterium
CAAAGGCGATCGGGAACTGGTCGTCGTCGGGAAAGCGGTCCACGAACGCGCGCGCAAGGCGCTCCTGCTCAGCGGGGGCGGCCAGCGTGTCGGCCAGCTGCAGCAGCGTCGCCAGGGCCTGCCGCTCCCAGGCGGGGCGCGCGGCCCCCGGCGTGGACGTGGCCGTCCACTCGCTTTCCAGGCGGTCGCGTAGGACGGCGTAAAGCTCCTTGGGATCTGCCTGCCCCGCCGCTGCGAGCAGTTGCGGCGTGGTCATGCCCGCGAGGAGGCCGCCCCCTGATGCGCCGGGAGGCTCGCTGAGCCAGCTCTGTCCACGGACGGAGGCTTCCGCGCTCCACCACAGGCCCGCCGCCAGGATCGCCAGCGCCAGGATTGCCGGCGCCCGGGTCGCCCTGTTGGGCTTCGGCGGCGCCAGCCGCGCGGACGCCGGGCTCGTCTGCGCCGGACTCGTCGTTGCGTCGCATTCCGCCGCGGACGGGTGGCGTCGGGAAGAGCTTCGAGTCGGTCCCATCATTGGATCCTGACGACGATGTCCGCCCGCTTCTTCAGATCGGCCAGGAAATCCTGCATCCGCTTTTCGCTCGCTTGGGTGAACAGCCGATTGAAGATCCGCTGCCGGTTGGCGTCGTCCAGGGCCTCGCAGTTCACGCCCTGCTTGGCGCGTTCGCCGAATACCTTGATCAGGTGATAGCCGTACTGGGTCGCGACGGGTTCGCTGACCTGTCCGGGGGTCATGGAGAACGCCTTCTCCTCGAACTCCTTGACGAATTGGCCGCGCGAGATGAAGCCGAGCCGCCCCCGATTCGTCGCCGCGCTCGGGTCCTCCGATTTCGCCGCCGCGGTCTGCTCGAAATCGGCACCTTCCGCCAGGAGGCGCTGGATCGCGCGGATCTTCTGCAGGGCCGCCTCGTCGTGCCCGCGCACGAGGATGTGGCCCACGTCCACCTCGCGGTCCTCCCGCGCCTCGGCGCGGCAGGCCCGCTTGATCTCGTCGTCTTCCACTCGCACGCGGGAATTGACCTCGCGTTGAATCACCTGCCGCCGTAGCGCATCCTTGTAGATGTAGTCCTTCAGCTGCTCTTCCGAATAGTTGTCCAACACGGCGGTATCCCGCCGCACAATGGAATCCAAGCGCTGGTCAATCTCCTTGTCGCTGACGGAGATCCCCACTTCGTCGGCGCGCGCCTCGATCAGGAGATTGTCGACCATCTGGTCGATCATGTTGGCATCGAGCCGCTTGACGGCCTGCGCGAACTCGTCGCCCTTGAAGCGAGCCTGCAACTCCTTCAGTTGCAGCTCCCGCGCCACGGAGAATTCGCGGCGCGTCATGATCTTGTTGTTGACGATGATGACGGCCTCGTCGATGGAAACCAACCCCTGCGGCTGCGCCCGGGCGGAGAGCGGAGGCAGGAGCAGCGCGGCGCATATCGCCGCCCCGATCCAGGCACACCTGGCGCCGGCTCCCGGGCTGCGGCACGGACTGGGCAGGTGGCGAATGGGCCGGCGCGGAACCCCGTTCGCGGAAGTCATGGCTGCCCGTTTCCGGTGCGGGTCATCGCATAGGGTGCCGCGGTGACAGGCAGGCCGAGTTGCTGGCGCCAGCGGGCGAGCGGGAAGGACCGCACGGGCGCGTCGGCCTGCACCTCGGTGATGGTCGTGCGGCGGAACACCTTGCCGCCGACCGCGTAAGTGATCACCTTGGGCAGGCGCGGATTGGCGGCGTCCTGACGCTTCGCGGCCACCGGCATGTAATCGGCGAACTGCAACGTCAGCCCCAGCGGCGCGAGCCCGGCCGCGCGCGCTTCGAGCCTGATCGGCCGGTCGCCGTTCTGGTCGATCCACAGGGCCTGCCCCGCGCCCTCGCCCAGCAGGAAGGCCGCGGATGAGCCGTACAGCACGAGCGTGACGCCGAGCGGTTGGATGCCCCAGAATACCAACTCGTCGCGCCATGCGGCCGGGCTGGCCTCGAGAAACGGGTACAGGACGGGATGCAGATCCGCCGCGGCGAAGGCGCGTGCCGGGGAGAGCGCCTGGTCATAGGTGCGGTAGCCGTCCCGCAGCATCAGGTGCAGGGGCGTTCCGTCGCCGGCCAGGGTCTCCACCGCCAGCAGTGCGCCGCGCTGCCAATAGAGGCGCTGGCGGAATTCCCGCCCCGGCTGCGGCCGAAGGGTCGCCGCACCCGGGCCTGCCGCCGCCGGCTGAGCCGGATCGAATACGGCGGTTTCGGTATCCACGATGGCCGATTTCAGGAGCGGTGCTCCCGCCGCGAGCCGGGCCCACAGATCGTCCACGGGCGGGACATAGGCCGCCGCCGGAGTCTGTCCGAACACGAGCAGCGCCAGCATCCCGGCCGCGGCGATGAGCAGGGTCTGCCGGCGGGAACGGTGAGGTTTGACAAGGCGCATGTGCAGTCACTAGCCTGCGAGGCGTGGGTCTTCAAGCTCGGGGTGGGGCGGCGGCCGTGGCGGCACGGGGACGTTCAACGTGACGCAGCCCCCGGCAAAATGCAATGCGGCGCTCCCCTTCCGGCAGCCCGGCCGGCTCCTGCCGGCGCCAGTCTGCCGGGGATTCGACCGTCACACGTCGCTAACCGTTCAGCCCTCTACCCGTTCGGCACCGTGAGCGCCAGACTGAAAGTGGGGACGCGCGGCAGCGAGCTCGCGCTGCGCCAGACTCGGGCGATCGTGGCCATGCTCCAGCGCCACGAGCCCGGCCTCGTGTGCGACATCGTCGAAATCACGACGCACGGCGACCGCTTCCAGGATACGCCCATCGTCGAGATGGGCCCGCAGGTGGAGCGGGGCATATTCAACACCGCCCTGGAGCAGGCGGTGCTGAGTGGCGAGGTGGATTTCGCCACGTGCTCATTCAAGGACGTGGAATCCGACCTGCCGGCGGGGCTGGTGGCGGTCTCGGTCGGCGTGCGCGAGGATCCCCACGACGTGCTGGTGTCGCGCCACGGGCTGCCGCTGGCCGAGCTTCCGTCCGGGGCCGTGCTGGCGACGAGCAGCCCGCGCCGCGTCAGCCAGCTCGCGGCGTTCCGATCCGACTTCCGCTTCGAACCCCTGCGGGGCAACGTCACCACGCGGGCGGGCAGCCTCCGGGAGCGCTACGACGGCGTGATCCTGGCGGCCGCGGGCCTGCGGCGCCTCGACCTGGCGGCGCGGATCACGCAGGTCATTCCGGAAGACATCCTGCTGCCGGCCCCGGCGCAAGGGGCGCTGGGCTGCGAATTCGCGCTGGAGCGGCCGGATGTGGCGCGGCATATCGCGGCCATCCAGGACGCCGACACGGAGCAGTGCGTCCGGCTCGAGAAGGCGCTGCTGGTCAAGCTGAGCGGCGGGTGCTTCGCCCCGGTGGGGATCCTGGCGACGATGGGGCAGAACGGTCAGCTTGAGATCCGCTGCCGAATCGCTTCGCTGGACGGAAAGAAGAAAGTCGAGGAGCGCATCGCAGGACCGCGCGCGCAGGGGGCGGAACTCCTCGCGGAAGTGGCGGACCGGGTGATCGCCGCGGGAGGCCGGGAACTCGTGGACGGGGCCCGGAAGGCCATGCGGGCCTGAGCGCGCGGGGGGATGCGCCGCTGCCGGTCACCCTACCGCGGCAACGTCCGGCAAGCCGCGTGGCGCCTGCCGCCGGGCGCCACCATCAGGATTCCGCAGTCTGGGCGACTACTTCGCCTTGGTCTGCGCTTGCAGCAGCTCTTCTCGCGCCGTGGAATAGACCTCGGGGCGGAAGGCCAGATAGGACGCCTTGTGCGTCATCTTCTGCCCGGCGTAGTAGCCGACCGCGGCGGGAGGAATATTGACCAGTCCCGTCGGCTTCTTCAGCTTCTTCGCCGCGCCCAGCGCCATCTCCAGGAACGCGACCACGGCCGGATGCTTGTCGTCGTAGAACGCCTTCACCTGGACGTTGCCCGCATCCATGCCCAGCATGAGCTGCGTCAGTTCCGCCACGTCGATGACGAAGCCGTCGAAATCGGCGGCGAAGCTGTCCAGCGCCATGAGCTGGGCGGGAGTGCGGCAGAGCAGGTGATACTCCAGCCCGCCTTCCCCGCGCTTCAGGCCCGCCCGGCCCAGCAGATTCACGATGGCCTTGACCTCCTTGGCCGACTGGCACGCCGGCAGCACGAGCGAGATGTTGGTCATCCCCATGTCGCTGCGCGCCCGCAGGATCGCTGCCAGCTCCAGCTTGAACGCGTCCTCGTAGTCCAGCTGCGTGTAGCGCGTCGCCCCGCGGATGCCCAGCAGCGGATTGCGGTCATCGGCACGGAAGCTGACGGGCGTGCCGTCCACTTCCGCCGTGCCCCCGATCAGGCGATCCAGGTCGCTGGACGGCCCGTCGGAGAGCAGCACGCGCACGGGCTTCTTCCATGCCGCGGCGGCGATGCGGGCGATGCCTTCGGCGAGCTTGTTGCGGAAATACTCGGCCTTGTCCGGATAGCCCAGCGAGATCGCGTCGATCTGCTTCAGCAGCTCGGCGTTCTCTCCGTTGGCCTTCCAGTCCTTGTAGGCCAGCGCGGCTTTCGGATGCAGCTTGACCTCGTTGCGCAGCAGCTCGTCCACGCGCACCAGGGCCACGCCGGAGTGCGGATAGCGCGAATCGGGGAACGCCCGGTCCGGATCGCTCTGCATGTAGTACATGGGCACTTTCGGCATTTCGAGCTGGTCCAGGCGGATCTCCTGCTGCTTGTAGGGAAGAATTCCCTTGTACACGATCCCCTTGCTCCCCCCCGCGCAGGAGACGGTGACCGGCTCGCCCGCGGCGATGGCCTTCGAGCCGTTGCCCGTGCCGACGATGCAAGGGATGCCCAACTCGCGGGAGATGATGGCCGCGTGGCAGGTGCGGCCGCCCTGGTCCGTGACGATCGCGGAGGCGATCTTCATGATCGGCACCCAGTCCGGATCGGTCATCTCGGTGACGAGGACGTTGCCGGCCTTGAACTGCTTGATGCTCTCCGCGCTCTTGATGACGAGCGCGGTCCCGGTGCCGACCGAGTCGCCGACGGCCATGCCCTCGGCGAGGATGGGACCGGTCTTTTCCAGCACGGTGCGCTTGATGATGGACATGTCGCGGCGCGACATGACGGTCTCGGGCCGCGCCTGGACGATGAACAGCTCGCCGGACTGGCCGTCCTTCGCCCATTCCATGTCCATGGGCTTGTAGCGGCCCGCCTCCTTCGAGTAGTGGTCCTCGATGATGCAGGCCCAGCGGGCCAGCGTCAGCACCTCGTCCGGATTCAGGCAGAATTTTTCGCGCTCCGCCTGGGGAACGGGAATGTTCACCGTGCCCTTGCCCTTGTTCTCCGGGCTGGCGTCCACGTACACCATCTTCTGCCGCTTCTCGCCCAGGTGCGAATAGATGACGCTGCGCTTTCCGGCGAGCAGCGTGGGCTTGTGCACGTAGAACTCGTCGGGGTTGATCGCGCCTTGCACGACGTTCTCGCCCAGGCCGTAGCCGCCGGTCACGTACACCGCGTCCTTGAATCCGCTCTCGGTGTCCATCGAGAACATGACCCCGGCTGCCGCGAGGTCGCTGCGCACCATCTTCTGCACGGCGATGGAGAGCTTCACGGAGAAGTGGTCGAACTGCTTCTCTTCGCGGTAGGCGATGGCGCGGTCGGTAAACAGGGAGGCGAAGCAGTTGCGGCAGGACACGAACAGGTGCTCGTGGCCGCGCACGTTCAGGTACGTATCCTGCTGCCCGGCAAAGGAGGCGTCGGGCAGGTCCTCCGCCGTCGCACTGGAGCGCACGGCCGTGTCCACCTCCATGTTGTAGCGGCGCGACAGCTCGTCGTAGGAGCGGCTGATCTCCGCCTCCAGATCCTTCGGCATGGGCGTGCCGCGGATCAGGCTGCGGATCTTGTTGCCCCGGTCGGCCAGCATGTCCAGGTCCGTCGCCTTCAGTCCGCGCAGCAGCGCTTCGATCTGGTCCCGGATGCCGGTCGACGTGATGTAGTGGGTATAGGCGTAGGCCGAGATGGCGAACCCATCGGGAACCCGGACCCCCTTGCTCGTCAGGTTGGAGAACATCTCGCCCAGCGAGGCGTTCTTTCCTCCCACCATCGGCACATCCTGGATGCCCAGCTCGGAGAACCAGTAGATGGCCTTCTGCTCGCCCGACTTCGCCTTTGCCTTCGCCATGGTCTGCCTCTGGAAGCGGGAGGAACCTGCGGGACGCGGAATGCTCTAGTCAGCGGACTGCGGCCGAGTTCCCGATGCACTGTCGTTCAGGAAGTACTGTCGTTCAGGAAGCACTGTGGTTCAGGATGCACTGTCGGTCAGGAAGCACTGTGGTTCAGGATTCTCAGTGCGTCCGCGCCCCCGCTGCGCCGCGGCGCACAGGATGCGCGAGGCGCTCGGCGGGTCAGGAAATCTTGCCGTCATCGGCCAGCTTCTGGATGGCCGCATCCATCGCGTCCACGTCCTCCAGGTAGGGAATCTTGTACGTGTCGCAGATCTTCTTGTGCACGGCCCAAAGCTGCGAGTGCACCGAATGGGGCTTGGTAGAAACGAGCAGCTCCTCGTTCTTCGATTGCAGATACTCGGTCAGACCCTGCGCCATGTTCGTGAAGTGCTCCTTGAAGGGATCCTCCGCGAGTCCTTCCAGGCGTTTCGCCTGTTTCAGGGCGAAGTTCATGTAATTCAGGCTGGAGTCGTAGTCCTTGTTCTGCAGGTCGGTAATGCCCTGCTTGATGGACTTATTGAGCGCGTTGAACAGCTTGAGATTGCGCACAGTGTACAGGGACTCGGCCATCGGACGGCTCCTCCACGAGGTGAACTGCGGGGGGTGACTCCGGCGCGCGCTTCGGGTGGCGTACGCTGTGGCCCGGCGTCTGCGCCGCCGCAGACCGGCCCGGAATGCTCGAGGCGCGCTCTCTCTTCTCGGAACGCCCGCCCCCATTGATGTAGAATGGACTCCGCGGCAGGCCGACGGTTGACCGCCACGGTGCACCATCCCCAGACGGTACGCCAGCGCGCCGCGCCAAGCGACTCTTTTTCGTTACCAACTCGAACCCTGCTCGTCAAAGCGAAATTCCCTCCGCCGGCGCAGGGGGGTGGAAATCCGCATCCGGGCCGGCCGACGGGCGGCCTGGGCTTCCGGCTGGTATGCGACACTGGGCGGCGCCGCCTTTTCAATGTCCGGGCACCTGGGTTAGGCTGATGTCCCAGATCAGTCGCCTGGGCCGGGCCGAGAGCCTGGCCCGCGTGCCCTTCTCGTGGGTCGCCGCGCGTGGAAGCCGTGAATCCGTCCGACAGTCCGCGCATGGCCGTCGAGCGGTTTCCGCTGGCGGTTGTGGGCGGAACCTTCACCGTGGCCGAGGTGCTGCTCGGCCCCGGACAGACGCCGCTGCAGGCGGTCGCATCCATCCGCGGGGAGCCGGCTGAGCGCTGGCTGGTGATGGCCGCGGCGGAGCACGGGGAGGGGGCGGATGCCCTCGCCCTCATCAACGATGCGTACGAGTGCCAGGTCGTCGCCCTGGGCCGCCTGCAGGCCGAGCCGTCGTGACCGGTGCCACCGAAGCGAGTCTTCCCATGGAGCGGGATTTCATCGCCGTCCTCGATTTCGGCGGCCAATACGCCCACCTGATCGCCAAGCGCATCCGGCACCAAGGCGTGCTCGCCAAGGTCTTCTCGCCGCGCGCAACGACCGCCGAGCTGCGCAGCGCGCGCGGCATCGTCCTTTCCGGAGGGCCGCAGTCGGTCTACGGGGAGGAAGCCGTCCCGTTCAACGCCGACCTGCTGACGCTGGACCGGCCGCTGCTGGGCCTGTGCTACGGGCACCAGGTGCTGGCCCATCACCTGGGGGGCCAGGTGCGGCATCTCGAGCACGGCGAATTCGGCAAGACCCGCCTGCGCCTGCTGAAGCAGCCGGCGGGGCCGCTGTTCGAAGGCGTTCCGGATGCAACCGAGGTCTGGATGAGCCACGCGGACACGGTGCTCCAGGCGCCTCCGGACTTCGACGTGCTGGCCGAGACCGCGCTGACGCCCGTGGCCGCCATGGGACATCGCACGCGGCCCATCTTCGGCCTGATGTTCCACGCGGAAGTCACGGACACGCCCGAGGGCGGGCGCATGCTGGCGAACTTCGTGCGGCTCACCGGCGCGCGGCCGAGCTGGACGATGGCGCAGTTCCTCTCCGAGGCTCTCACGGATTGCCGCAGGCAGGTGGGGGAGCGCAACGTGCTGATGTTCCTCAGCGGGGGCGTGGATTCGACCGTGGCCTACGCGCTGCTCGGCAAGGCGCTCGGGCCGGAGCGGTTGCGCGGACTGCTGGTGGACAACGGATTCCTGCGCAAGGACGAGGCGCGCCAGATTCTCGAGCGCTACCGCGCGCTGGGTTTCGCGGGCGTGGACTTCATCGACGCCGGGGAGGATTTCCTGCGCGCGGTGTCAGGCCTGACGGATCCCCAGGCGAAGCGCCGGGCCATCGGCGAGACGTTCCTGCAGGTGCGCGAGCGCTACCTGGCGGGCCTGAAGCTCGATCCGGAGCGCTGGCTGCTCGGGCAGGGCACGCTCTATCCGGACATCATCGAATCCGGCGGCACGCAGCACGCCCAGGTCATCAAGTTCCACCACAACCGCGTCGAGCGGATCGAGGAGCTGATCGCCGCGGGCCATGTCGTCGAGCCGCTCAAGGAGCTCTACAAGGACGAGGTGCGCACGCTCGGCGAGACGCTGGGCCTGCCGCCCGAGATCGTCTGGCGGCACCCATTTCCCGGCCCCGGCCTGGCTATCAACGTCCTCTGCGCGACGGGCGAAGAGACGTACCCGGAGCTTGCGGCCACGCGCGCCCGGATCGGCGAGGCGCTGCGCGGGACGCCCTACCGCGGCGACGTGCTGCCCGTGCGCTCGGTCGGCGTGCAGGGCGACAGCCG
>JBGOTW010000184.1:0-8843 GCA_041476685.1 bacterium
AAAGCGGGCCCTTGGGCGCCATGATGCAATTCGCCCCGCTCGTCCTGATCTTCGTGATCTTCTGGTTTCTGGTGATCCGGCCGCAGCAGAAGAAGGCCAAGGCGCACCGGGAGATGCTGGGCGGCCTGAAGCGGGGCGACGAGGTGTACACGGACAGCGGAATCCGCGGCGTCATCCAGCGGATCGGAGATGAGACGATTTCGCTGGAGATCGCCCCCAAGGTCGTGGTGCGCGTGCAACGCGGCCGCGTCTCCGAAGTGGCGAAGGGCTCGCGCGACAAGGACGAGGAGCCCGCCAGCCCCGAGACGAAATAGGCCATGGGTCTTCAAACCAAGGGCATCTTCCTGCTGGTTGTGCTGGCCGGGGCGCTGTGGGGCCTGTGGCCGACGGTCAAGGCCTACCGTCCCGGCGGGGACCCTGCGCAGGTCAAGTACAAGGTAAACCTGGGCCTGGATCTGCAGGGCGGGATGTTCCTCGACCTGGCCGTGGATTCCGCGGCGGCCGCCGATCGGGTGATGGACCGGTTAGGGGTCGAGCTGGAAAACGCGCTGCTCGACAATCACGTGGACTACGTGTCGGTGGAACGCAGGGGGCTCGGGGTGGAGGTGGTGCTGGGCGCCCGCGAGAAGCCGCCCTGGGAGGACCAGCCGTTCAAGCGCATCCTGACCCAGTACCAGCTTGCGCCCGGGGACCGGAACAGCTTCACCATCCGCCTGCCCGAGGCCGAGGCGGAAACGATCAAGAAGCGCGCCGCAGACCAGGCGCTGGAGGTGATTCGCAACCGCATTGACTCCCTCGGCGTCAGCGAGCCGTCCCTGCAGAAGCAGGGGGCGAACAACATCATCGTCCAGCTGCCCGGGCTGAAGAACCGCGAGGCGGCACTCGCCGCCATCGGCACCCAGGCGGTGCTCGAGTTCTACATCGTCGAGGACGGCGCATCGCCTTCGGCCGCCGATTCCTCCCGGTACGCGGTGAAGTACGAGGAGGTGCGGGATGCCAGCAATAAAGTGATCCGGCGCGAACCTTTCGTGTTGGGCCGAACGCCCGTGCTGTCGGGGGAGACGGTGCGGGACGCTCGGGTCGCCATCAACAACAGCAGCGGGCGGCCCTACGTGTCCATCTCCTTCGACTCGATGGGGGCGTCGGCGTTCGAGCGCATCACGACGCGCTACCGGCTGCGCCGCCTGGCGATCGTGCTGGACGACAAGGTGCAGTCGGCGCCCGTGATCCGCGAGCCCATCACCGGGGGCGAAGCGACGATCACCGGACAGTTCACGATGCAGGAAGCCACCAACCTGGCCGTGGTGCTGCGCTCGGGCTCGCTGCCCGCGCCACTGAACATCGCCGAGGAGCGGTCGGTGGGCGCGACCCTGGGCGAGGACTCGATCCGTCAGGGACTGATCTCGCTCGCGATCGGCTTCGCGGCCGTGGTCGTCTTCATGCTGGTGTATTACCGGCTGTCCGGAGGGTTCGCCAGCGTGGCGCTGCTGCTCAACGTCGTGCTGATCCTGGTTGGCCTGGCCGGTTTCCAAGCTACCCTGACGCTGCCGGGTATTGCGGGGATCGTGCTGACGCTGGGCATGGCGGTGGACGCCAACGTCCTCATCTTCGAGCGCATCCGGGAAGAGCTGCTGCGGGGCACGGCTCCCCGCACGGCGATTGACGAGGGGTTCCGCAAGGCGTTCTGGACCATCTTCGATTCGAACCTGACGACGCTGTTCGCCGCTTTCGCGCTGCTGGCCTTCGGAACCGGTCCGATCAAGGGCTTTGCCATCACGCTCACGATCGGGATCGTGGCCAGCATGTTCACGGCGATCTACGTCACGCGCTACTTCTTCGACCTGTTCTACGCGCGCCGGCTGCGGCTGGTGAGCCTGAGCATCTAGCCGGCCGGGCTGTAGCCGGGGCCTCAGCACATCCGTCCCCTGGCCCGGCGACAGAATCCCGCCGCCAGAGCCCGATAAGAGAGCAACGATGAGCGAGGACCGCAGCAAGGACCGCATCGAGCCGGGGCGCCGCCGCGGCCGGAAGGGCAATGGGGCAGGCGCGCCTCCCCGGGAGGCGGGCGGCTCCGGCGCGCCGCTTCCGGCCGCTCCGGCGGGAGGCACCGTCACGGCGCTGCCCCGGCCCCACCGCTTCTTCCAGATCATCCCGAACGACCTGTCGTTCGACTATCTGCGCTGGCGCTGGATCGCCATTGCGGGTTCCTGGGCCCTCATCGGGCTGGGCCTGCTCGTGATGGCGGTGAAAGGGCTGAACTATGGGATCGATTTTACCGGCGGCACGCTGATTCAGGTGCAGGTGAACGAGCCCGCCGATATCGGCAGGATGCGCGACACGCTGGACCAGGGCGCGATTGGGTCGTTCTCCCTGCAAGCCCTGGGAGAGGCGGGCCACCAGGATTTCCTCATCACACTCGGGCACGTGCCTCCCGAAGCGGCGAAGCGGGGAGGGTCCGAGTCCGTGCCCCAGAAGGTCGAGCGCGTCCTGAAGGCGCGCTTTCCCACCCTCACGATCCGGCGCGTCGAGACCGTCGGACCGAAGATCGGCGAGGAACTGAAGGGGATTGCAGTCAACGCCGTCCTCGTCTCCCTGGGGGCCATCCTCATCTACATCTGGCTGCGCTTCCAATGGCGCTACAGCATCGGCGCCATCGTGGCCACGGTGCACGACGTGCTGGTCGTGCTGGGGGCGCTTGCCATCACGCAGCGCGAAATGACCCTGACGGTGCTTGCCGCCATCCTCACCGTGGCGGGCTACTCGGTGAACGACACAGTGGTCGTATTCGACCGGATCCGGGAAAACCGGCGCCGCAACCCGAAGAAGGATATGGCCGAGGTGATGAACGAGGCTATCAATCAGACCTTGAGCCGCACGATCCTCACCAGCACGACCGTCTTCCTCGTCGTGATCGTGATGTTCTTCTTCGGCGGACAGATCATCAACGACTTTGCCTTCTCGATGCTGGTGGGCGTCGTGATCGGCACGTACTCCTCCATCTTCAGCGCCTCGCCGATCGTGTACATGCTTTACCGGCGCTTTCCGCCCCAGATCAAATAGCTGCCGCGGTTCGAATTGGAATGGCGAGCCGCAAAAGCGCCGCGGATCAACCGATTTCGCAGTTCAAGCAGGCGCGGCGGTTCAAGGTGACGAGCAGTCCGCGCGGATCACCCGGCGCTGCAGGGTGACCCGCGCCAAGCCCTTAACCGCGCGCCGCTTTCCGGCGGATGCCGGGCGGTGATTGAATCCGCGCTACCAGGTCAGGCGCAACACCTGCTGCGCGCCGGCCGCGACGGTAACGGATGCGGTGTGCTGGGTCCCGTCCTTGCGCGTGGCTTGCACCTGGTAGGTGCCCGCGGGCAGGTCGGCATAGAACCAAGGCCCTTCGGAAACCGCCTCGAGCACCGTGGCGCCGTCCTGTCCGGTGATCTTGACGGTCACGTCGGCGAGCAAGGGCCCCTTCGCTTCGGCAAATACGACCAGCAGCGTGAAGCCCTCGTGGGGGATCCGCTCCTCCTTGCCGACGCCGGTGGAGAGGGTGCGGACGCGTTCCGCGGCCCACAAGACGGAAGGGGATGCGACGAATAGGGCCAGGATGAGCGCACAGCAGAAGCGGGTGCTCGATTTCATGGCGAACTCTCCAGATGGCAACTTGTCGGTCATGCGTTGCCGTCGCGACAGCGGTCCAGAAACACGGCAAAACGTCTCCCAGGGCTTCGCGGCGGAATCCAGTGTGAAAATGCCTGGGTGCAGGGGTAGTATACCTCCACTGTGGTGCGGAGGCCGACTGTTGGCTAGGGTTCGATTGACCTGGCTCAAGCCCGGAGCGGGAGCCGTCCGGAACCTGGCATGGATGTCGAACAAGCTGCCCATCGTCTATGGCTGATCCGAACAAATTTCGCTTCTCGATCGACCGCGGCGGCACATTTACCGACATCTACGCCGAAATACCGGTGGCGCCCGGCTACGCCACACTTAAGCTGCTCTCGGAAGACCCGGCCAACTACGCCGACGCCCCCCGCGAGGGGATTCGCCGCATCCTGGAGCAGGTGACCGGAAAGCCGGTGCCCGCGAATCGCCTCGACGGAAGCCGGATCGAGTGGATCCGCATGGGGACGACCGTCGCGACCAACGCCCTGCTGGAGCGCAAGGGGGAGCCGACCGCGCTCGTGGTGACGCGGGGCTTCCGGGACGTTCTGCGCATCGGGAACCAGAATCGTCCGCGCATTTTCGACCTGCGCATTGACCTGCCCGAACTGCTCTTCACGCGGGTGATCGAGGCCGCCGAGCGCGTGAGCCTGACCCAGACGGACGGGAGCAGCATCGGCTCGGGCGCACCGGTCGCCCATGGCGCTGGCCGCGGCGCTGCCCGCGTGCAGGGAGACACCGGCGAGGAGCTGGAGATCCTCCAGCCCCTCGACGAGGCCCAGGTCGAACGGGACCTCCGCGACGCTTTCGCCGCCGGCCTGCGGGCCGTGTCCGTGGTGCTGATGCACGCCTACACCTATCCGCGGCACGAGCAACGCATCGGCGAGATCGCCCGGGGCATCGGATTCACCCAGGTGTCCCTGTCGCATGAAGTGATGCCCACGGTGAAGCTGGTCGCGCGGGGCGATACGACGACCGTGGACGCCTACCTGACGCCCCACATCCGGCGCTACCTGGACAGCTTCCGCAGCGGGTTTTCCGATGGGCTGAAGGACACGCAGCTTCTGTTCATGCAGAGCCACGGGGGGCTCATTGACGCGCAGGGGTTCCTGGGCAGCCGCGCCATCCTGTCCGGGCCGGCCGGCGGGGTGGTCGGGTATTCGCGCACCACCTGGGATCCCAAGCAGCGCAAGCCCGTGATCGGGTTCGACATGGGCGGGACTTCCACCGACGTGTCCCGCTTCGGGGGCACCTTCGAGCTGACCCACGAGACCGAGACGGCTGGCGTGCGCATCCAGGCGCCGCAAATGAACATCGTGACGGTGGCGGCGGGCGGCGGCTCGCGGCTCTTCTACCGCAACGGCATGTTCAAGATCGGCCCGGAGAGCGCCGGGGCGCATCCCGGCCCGGTCTGCTACCGCAAGGGCGGAATGCTCGCCATTACCGACGCCAACCTTGTGCTCGGCCGGCTCCTGCCTGCGCATTTCCCGCGGATCTTCGGGCCGCACGAGGACGAGCCGCTGGACCTGGAGGCGTCGCGCCGGGCCCTGGAGCGGCTGACCGGGGAGATCAACCGCGACCGGCGGCAGGCGGGTCAGCCGGCCTACGGCGTCGAGGATGTAGCGCTGGGTTTCGTGAACGCGGCCAACGAGACGATGGTGCGCCCGATCCGCGAAATCTCGGTGATGCGCGGCTATGAGATCAAGGAGCATGTGCTGGCGTGCTTCGGGGGCGCGGGCGGTCAGCACGCCTGCGCAATCAGCCGCGCCCTGGGCATTCGCGAGATCGTCATCCACCGCTTCGCCGGGATCCTGTCCGCCTACGGGATGGGCATGGCGGATGTCGTGCGCGAGCTGCAGGCGCCGGCGGCCGGGCAGGCGGTCTCCGCCCGGAGCGTCGCCGCGCTGGAGCCGCGCTTCGCGGAGCTGGAGGCGCAGGGGATGCGCGCCCTGGCCGGGGAGGGGATACCCCCCGCCCATGTCGGTTGCGAGCGCTACCTGAACCTGCGCTACCGGGGCTCGATCACCTCGGTGATGATCGCGCGGCCCGCGGACGGCGATTATGGCCGGGCGTTTCACGAGCACCACCAGCGCGAGTACGGCTTCACCACCGACGCACCCGTGCTGATCGACGACCTGCGCGTGCGGCTGGTGGGGCGCTCCGACTCGCTGGTCAAGCAGCCCATCGCCCGGGCCGAGGGGCCGATCCGCCCGCTCGAGACGGCGCGCACCTGGTTCGACGGCGGCTGGCGCGAGACAGCGGTGTACCGCTGGCAGGACCTGCGCGCCGGGCACCGCATGGACGGGCCGGCGCTCGTCATCCAGGACGGCGCGACCATCGTGATCGAGCCGGGCTGCCGTGCCGAGGTCACGGCGCATGGGGACGTGCGCATCCTAGTGGAGCAGCCTGGCAAGTCCACCGTCGGCGCCGACGCGGATCCCATCCAGCTCGGCATCTTCAACAACCGGTTCATGTCCATCGCCGAGCAGATGGGCCGCACGCTCCAGCGCACCGCGGTCTCGACCAACATCAAGGAGCGGCTCGACTTCTCCTGCGCCATCTTCGACCCGAACGGGGGCCTGGTGGCCAACGCGCCCCACATCCCGGTGCACCTGGGCGCCATGAGCGACGCGGTGCGGCAGCAGGTCGCGCTGCAGGGCGCGGCGCTGAAGGAGGGGGACGTGCTGGTCACCAACGACCCGCACCACGGCGGCTCGCACCTGCCAGACATCACGGTCATCACGCCCGTGTTTCACGAGGCCCGGCCGCTGTTCTTCGTGGCCAGCCGCGGCCACCACGCGGAAATCGGGGGCATCTCCCCAGGCAGCATGCCGCCGTTCTCGCGCACCCTCGCCGAGGAAGGCGCCTGCATCACCAGCTTCAAGCTCGTCTCCGGCGGGACGTTCGACGAGGCCGGCATCACCCGCATCCTCATGGCGCCCGCGACGGTGCCGCGCGGCAAGGGCGAGGCGCCCATCTCCGGCACGCGCCGGCTGGCCGACAATCTCTACGACCTGAAGGCCCAGGTGGCGGCGAACCAGAAGGGAGTCGAGCTGCTCAAGGAAATGATCGGGCACTACGGGATCGAGGTCGTGCTGGCGTTCATGGACCACATCCAGGGCAACGCCGAGCAGGCCGTGCGGGCCATGGTCGTCAAGCTGATGGACCAGCGCGGGATGGGCGCGCAGGGAAAGCTGCACGCCCGGGACTACATGGACGACGGCTCCCCGATCGAAGTGACGATCACGCTCGATCGCGCGGCGCGCTCGCTGCACCTGGACTTCAGCGGCACCGGGCCGGAGATGTGGGGCAACCTCAATACCCCGCGCGCCGTCGTCTCGTCCGCGACCATCTACGTGCTGCGCACGATGATCAACGAGGACATCCCCTTGAACGGGGGCTTCCTCAAGCCAGTCACCCTCGCCATTCCCCATCCCTCCCTGCTCTCCCCCTCGCCCCAGGCGGCGGTCGTCGGGGGAAACGTGGAGACGTCCTCGCGGATCACGGACGTGCTGCTCCAGGCGTTCGAGGCGGTGGCCGGAGCCCAGGGCACGATGAACAATTTCACCTTCGGGGACGAAACCTTCGGCTATTACGAGACCATCGGCGGCGGGACCGGCGCCGGCCCGGATTGGGACGGAAAGCCCGGGCTGCACGCGCACATGAGCAACACCCGGATTACCGACGCCGAGATTCTCGAACGGCGCTATCCGATCCTGCTGCGCGAGTTTTCCATCCGCCCGGGCAGCGGCGGCCGGGGCAGGCATCGCGGCGGGGACGGCGTGATCCGGGATATCGAGTTCCTGCGCCCGATGAGCGCGGCCATCCTGTCCGAGCGGCGCGTGTTCGAGCCCTACGGCCTGAAGGGCGGGGAGCCGGGCCAGCGCGGCCGGAACCTGCTGATCCGCAAGGATGGACGGACGATCAGCCTGGGGGGGAAGAACGAGGTGCTTGTCGCTCCGGGTGACCGGATTCGTTTGGAGACGCCGGGCGGTGGAGGCTATGGGGCGCCGGTCTAAGGGGCCCGGGGTCCCGTCCGGCCGCGTGGGACCGTAAGGAGAGAGGATTTTTCGTGCTGCGATTCCTGTTCGACTTCCGCAATTCACGGCTCGCCGTGCTGCTGCTGCTGGTCGTGCTGTTCGTCGTGGTGCTGATCTTCTTCCGCGCTGTGCTGCTGCCGTTCTTCCTGGCGGCGTTCCTCGCGTATCTGCTCGATCCCCCGGTCACCTGGATGAACCGGCGCTGGCGGATCGGGCGCTATCACCTGCACCGCGGCGCGGCCGTCCTGATCATCTATGCGGTAATCGGGACCGGATTGGGCGTGAGCGGCTACTACGGGGTGCCGAAGGTCGTCATCGAGCTGAACCGGATGGTGAAGACCCTCCCATCAATCCTGAACGAGCTGGAGCAGGATTTCGTGCGACCACTGGGGCGGGAGATGGACCGCATCCTGTCCACGTACCTGGCTGCGCCGCCGACGGATGCGGCGAGCGAGGATTTCATGCCGGTGGACAGCGTCAAGCCGATGTTGGCGCCGGTCAAGCCGGCCGCGCCGGCGGAGCCGGTGCGCCCGGCCAATCCGACCACCGACGCCCTGCGGCCGCTGCTCGAGGACTACGTGTTCGTCGTGCGAACCCGCGAGGACGGGCATCTCGAAGTGACCGCCCGGCCCAGGCGCCAGATGGCCAACCGCGGCGAGAAGCGGGCCCCGAGCATGAATCAGCAGCTCAATGAGCTCTTCCAGGGCTTCCGCACGAATCTGGAAGAGAACATGGGCGGCGTGCTCGAGCAGGGGCGCAACGTGCTCAAGCGCGTCTCGGAATTCGTCTTCAGCACCTTCCTCGTGTTCATGCTCGCCGGATTCATCCTGGTCGATCCGTCGCGGGTTGGGAACTACCTGCGCTCCATGGTCCCCGCGGCATTTCAGCCCGCGTACAGTACGTGGGTGGAGCGGCTCGATCACGGCCTGTCGGGCGTGGTGCGCGGCCAGGTGGTGATCTGCCTGATCAACGGCGTCATGACGGGGATCGGTATATTTTCGATGGGCGTCCCGTACGCGTTCACGCTCTCCATTGTCGCCACGCTGTGCTCCCTGATTCCCATCTTCGGCGTGCTGATCTCCTCGGTGCCGATCGTGATCATGGCCCTGACCGTGTCCCTGTACACGGCGCTGCTGTCCCTGGCGTGGATCCTGG
>JBGOTW010000185.1:0-8578 GCA_041476685.1 bacterium
AGCGACGCGGCCTTGCGCCGGGCGGCCCGCTTCGCGAAAGTGTGGCAGCCCATGCAGATGCCCCCGGAGGCGCTGCGGGAGCGGCAGGCGTTTCTCAGCGCGGCCTGCGCCGCGCTCGGGCGCGCTGAGGTGCCCGCGACCCGCTTGTGTGTGCGCGTGGCCTTTCCCGCGGCCGCCGCGGCCACCGGGGAGCGGCCGCTCGGGCAGGGAACCCCCGCCCAGATCGCCGAGGACCTGCTGCGCTACCGTAGCGAGTGCGGCGTGGAGGCGTTCCAGATCAATTTCACGGGGTGCAAGGATCTTGCGCAGTTGCTGGACTGGATGGGAGTATTCATGCGCGGAGTGGCGCCGCAGGTCGAACGCTAGCCCGCCGCAGCGGCGGTCGGATCAGGGTCGTACCGCGAACGAATGCGCCGCATCTGCTCCATCAGGCTTTGCCGAATACGGGATAATCGGTGGGGTCGGCCAGGGCACCCTCACCCTCCACGGGCTCGTTCTCCACGTAGTTCAGCGCCTCGTCTATGTCTCCCTCCCACACCTCCCGCGGCAGCTCGTACAGCAACTCCACCCCGTAGCCGTTCGGGTCCGTGATGTAGACGCTGTGGGTCATGCCGTGGTTGACGCGGCGGTGAAACTTCACGCCCCGCTCGCTCAGGAACTCCAGCTTCGCCAGCCAGGCGTCGCGATCGGGCAGGGTGACGGCGATGTGATTGATGGCCAGGGGCGTGCTGTCGATTCCCCATTCGGGCGGCGGCGGCAAGCGTGGGTTTTCCACCAGGGCGATGTCGTGGTGGTAGGCCTGGCCGCCATGGCTTCCGCTGTAGAAGCGCATGCGGCGGTTGGGGGCGGAGGGGCGCGCCCGCCACTCGCCGCTTTGCTTGAAGCCGACAATCTCCGTCCAGAACTTGTGCGACTCGTCCAGGTTGCGGACGTTGATCACGATGTGGTTGATCCCGACGGGAGCTGCGGCCTGATCGGCTGCCGCATCACCGTTGCGCTTGGCCATGGCTCATCCTTGCGGGTTAGCGGGGTCTTCTCACGGGCCTGAACCGGCCCACTGATGCCGGCCGGTCCGGGTCGAAGGTTTGCGCATTCTAGACGGGGCCTGGGCCGGGGCGCAAGCCGGGGCGGGACTACGCGAGGCTCGAGCGGCGCCTAACCCTGAGGCTTGGGCTTCACCAGCCACTCGATCGCCCCGCTCCCCTGATTCGGGGCCCGCGTCACGCTGAGCTGCAAGTGCCGGTTGTGTACCGCCAACGCGCCTTCCCACAAGCCGTTCCAGGCGCCGAACACGCTTGGCGGCAGGGGCTCCACGCCGCTCATCAGGCGCCAGCTTCGCTGCCGGATGAAGACCGCCTCGGACCCGGCCGGCTCCCACGCGACCCCATCGTCCTGCGCCAGGCCGAGACGTGTCAGGTATTCGCCGAATTCGGCGGCGCCTTGGCCGGAGATTCCTAGCTGGCGCGCGGTCTCGTCGTAGGTCTGCATGCCGATCAAGCGGGCACACAACCGACCCAGGTCACCGCCGGACTCCGGGCCAAACAGACCGATCAGCTCGGGCAGCATGCTGCGGATGTAGTCCATCGCGTAGTTCCGCTGCACCTTGCGCAGCCGCGCTGCGGGCCAGTCGGCACCCTCGACCCGCGGCGCCCGGTTCGGCTCGAAGTCCGGCCCCTCCTCGTGCGGGGCAAAGCGCAGCCGCTCGTGCGCGGCGAGGTCGCGGTCGTATTCGTAGTAGTAGCCCTCCAGTCCGGGCTGGCCGTCGGTCGTCTGCTTGGTGCAGACAAAGCCCAGGCGCGGATTGCCCAGGGACACGCCGTTATGCGCATGCCAGGCGCGCAACATCGCCCGCGAGACTTCCGTCGGCACGCCGCAGATGGCCGTGCCCTGGTAGATCCAGCGCGGCGGCACGTAGCGCACCCAAGCCTTGCGGTCGCTCTCGGGCATGTATTCGACTTTCACGCCGCCCAGCGCGTTCGCCAGGTAGTGGTACTGGGCGCAGGCGACCGCGTGGGGCAGCTTGTCCAGCCCCAGCTTCTTCAGGCCTGGCAGGAATTTTTCCAGGTGCTGGCGTCGAAACGTGCGGTACACCAGCTCCGCCGCGTCGGCCCGCCCCCGGTGCAGGACCGTGGAAAGGATCAGGCCGGTGAGGAAGGCGTGGTAGAGCGTCTCGACCGCGGCGTACGGGTCGGGAGGTGTGGGGTCGCTGCGGGGGACCGGCGCGGCGCTCATCCTGTCTCCCTTTCAGGCGCGCATCCCATTCGCAGGGCTCCGGCCATCCCGCGTTGCGGAGCCGCACGGGGCGGGCGCTAGGGCGCGCCCGTGTAGAACCGGGGCAGCCACCGCTTCACCACCGCGCGGTCCGTGGACCACGCGTAGCAGGAGTTGAGCTGCGGCGCCCGCTCTTTCGCGTCCATCGTGACCTCGTTCTGGACGCGGCTCTTGGTCGTGCGGCGGAAGGCCCGGATCGTCTGCAGGGACACCGTGGCCAACTGGGGCAGCAGCTCGACGATATGGGTGCAGCCGTTCGTGTTGCCCAGCAGCTCCTTCACCGTGCGGTTCCAGCCGCGTCCGACGCGGTGGCCCTTCAGCACGCGGAAATTCGGCGGAGCCTCGCCGCAGATGTGGTACGGGCCGTTGTCCGTCACGGCGTCCACCTCGTGCACGACGAGGTGGTCGTCCAGCGTGAGGCGAATCCACATCTCGTGCAGCGGAATGCCGGGCGTGACCTCTCCGCGCCACTCGTTGGTGAAGGAATAGGCTTTCACGTCGACGAGGTGGCCCTCGATGTCCCACAAGCCATCTTGGCGCTTGTAGCCTTTGCACTCGATGCGGCGGGTGTGCACGTGCTCGCGGGGAGCCGGGGTAGGCAGCGGCATCAGTTCCTCCGGTTCGTGGGTGGGCTGCAATGGGATCAGGTTCGGCGTGCGGTGAGCGCGACGCCGCGGATTTCTTCCAGCACGGCCAGGTTATCCGCCAGGGACTGGCTGTCCACCGTCGGCTCGTTGCGAAAGGTCTGACCGTCCGCCGCTCCGGCTCGCACGATGGCGCGGATGTCCTCCTCCGCCTCGGCCGCGCCGGGCAGCAGGTCCCGCCCGGCAAGGACGGAGAGCGCGCCCACCAGGCCATAGGCTCCCCAGTTCGATACTCCCGCCACCACCAGGTGGTCGCATTCCACCACGCAAGCGATCTTCTCGCCATGAAGCACGTCGCTGCGCACGCGCTCGCGCACATTGCCCATGCCGATCTCGTTGCCTCCGTCCCCGATGGCAACCGTGGCCGTTTGCAGCGCCCGCGCCTGGAGGAACAGCTCGTCCAGGGGTGCGGTGAACTCGGATATGTCGCGGGCCGACATGCTGTAATAGTGCCCGTCCTGTGCCCGCCCCGGCCGCTCGATGGATACGAGGTGGGTCACGTTCAGCCCGGGAAGCATGTTCGGGCGGTATACCTCGACCCGGGCCAGTCCCAGGGCCGCGAACAGCGGCGCGTTCCACGTGTCGGTCAGGTACACGACGTCCGCGCCGAGAGTTTCCAGGGCGCGGCCGAGCGCCTTGGCTCCCGGCGGCCCGTCGGTTTCCCCGACCTTGGCCGCCGGAAGGAAGAACCCGCTGATGATCCCTGTCTTGCGGGTTCCCCACAGCGCGCGGGCCGCCGCGTAGAGCGCGCCCCATTGCACCAGGTTGGCAATGCCGCGCGCCGCCGGATCGCGGGCCACGATCCGCTCGATGAGCGAGACGGCGTCTTGGGCGCTGTGCATGGAACGGTTGTTGGGCATCGAGGCGGTGCGATGGCGGGCGCTCGCGGTTCAGCGTCGCTCACCCGCGGGAGTGGGCGGGAAGCCCGCTGAGAGCAGGATTCGTGCGCTGGTCCCGCGCTCCCACGCCGGAACGCGCAACTCTTGGGCGCCGGGCTCGCGGCTTCCGTCCTTGTACCGGCGCGGCGCCGAATTGTAAACGCGCGGGGACCCGCTGGAGCGGCGCAAACTGTACGAATCCGGGGCCGCGGCGTATATAGGGGCGACTCATGCGGCCCCGCCGGATCGCCCCGACGGCGGCCAAGTGCATCCTTGCCCGCGGCCTATGGCGCTCCCGTTCTCCGGTGTCCGCGTCCTGGACCTGACCTCCGTCCTGTCGGGTCCGTTCTGCTCCTACCAGCTCGCGCTGCTGGGTGCGGACGTCATCAAGATCGAACAGCCCGGCAAGGGGGACCAGTCGCGCATTCAGGGCGCCGATCCGGCCTTGAACCGGGCGGGCATGGGTGCCAGTTTCCTGGCCCAGAACGCCGGCAAGCGTTCGGTGACCCTCGACTTGAAAGGGCCGCTGGCCAAGGGGGCCTTCCTGCGGCTGGTGGACACCGCGGACGTCGTGCTGGAGAACTTCCGCCCCGGAGTGATGGAGCGACTGGGACTGGGTTCCGAGACGTTGCGCGCCCGCAAGCCCGCCCTGATCTACTGCGCGATCTCCGGCTTCGGTCAGGAGAGCCCGTACCGGGACAATCCGGCCTACGACCAGATCGTCCAGGGCCTGTCGGGCGCCATGAGCACGACGGGCGAGCGAGGCGGACGGCCGCTGCGCTCGGGCTATCCCGTCGGGGACACCTCGGGTGGATTGAACGCCGCCTTCGCCATTGCCGCGGCCTTGTGCCACCGTTTCCGCACCGGCGAAGGGCAGACGATTGACGTGGCGTTGCTGGACAACCTGATGTCCATGCTGGGCTGGGTGGCATCTAACTACCTCATCGCGGGCGCCGAGCCTCAGCCCGCGGGCAACGACAACTCGGTCGTCAGTCCGTCCGGCGCGTTCCGTACGCAGGATCAGCCGATCAATATCGCCGCCAACAACCACGGCCAGTTCGTCGCCTTGTGCGAGGCGCTGGAGCGGCCCGATCTGGCGGCCGATCCACGCTTTGCCACGCTGCAGGATCGAATCGATCAGCGCGAGGCATTGCGCGCGGAAATCGAGCGTGCGCTTGCGCACCGTGCGGCTGCGGAGTGGGAGGCGCGCCTGAACCGGGCCGGCGTCCCGGCGGGCCGGATCCTGCCGCTGGGCGAGGCGCTGCGCCATCCCCACGTGGCGGCGCGGCGCTTGCTGCACCGGATCCAGAATGCGCCTGGCGTCGGCCGGCCCTTCGACATCCTGACCCTGGGATTCCGGTTGTCTTCCGGCGCCCCGAGCGTGCCGCGCCCGCCTCCCGCGCTCGGGGAGCACACGGCGGAGGTCCTTGCCGCGGCGGGCCTCAGCGCGGACGAGATCGCCGCCCTGCAGAACGAACGCGGCTGAACGCCGCGCCGCGGCGAACTTGCCACCCCGCACCGAGCACCCCATGCGACCCCCTGTCCCGGAATTCGCGGTCGAACCGGCCACCGATTCCTCCGGCGATCCCTCCGCCCTGATCGAAGCGTACTTCGAGCGCGGCTGGACGGATGGACTGCCCGTCGTGCCGCCCACCGACGCGGCCGTGTCCCGCGCCCTGGCGGCCGCGCAGCTGGACGGTCCCGAGACGATCGGCGCGATTCCCGGGCGCAACGTGCGGGTCACCGCCGTCAAGGTGGCGGTCAATGCCGTGATGGCGGGATGCAGGCCCGAATATCTGCCGGTGGTGCTTGCCGCGATCCGGGGGCTCTGCCATCCATCCTTCGCCTATCATGGCCCGGCGAGCAGCACAGGCGGGTCCGCGATGGTGGTGATTGTCAGCGGTCCGGCGGCCCGGGAGCTCGGCATCAACTCGGACAATAACGCCTTCGGGCAGGGTTGGCGCCCCAATGCCACCATCGGCCGCGCCGTGCGGTTGACGATGATGAACGTGATGAACACCAAACCCGGGCTGTTGGACCGTGCGACGCTGGGCAACCCGGGCAAGTACAGCTTCTGCTTCGCGGAAAAGGAGCGGAGCCTGGCCTGGGGGCCGTTCCACGTCGAGCGGGGCTTCCGGCCCGAACAGAGCGCGGTGACGGTGTACGCGTCAAACAGCCTCAATCAGGTATATAACCAGCTTGCCACGCGGCCCGAGCCGCTGCTGTTGTGTTTCGCGGATGCGCTGTGCCACCTGGGCACCCCGAACGTGTTGGGGTTCAACCAATCGCTGCTCGTCTTTGCGGGGGAGCACTCGGATATCCTGCGCAACGCCGGCTGGAGTCGCGCCCAGACGCAGGCGTTCCTGGTCGAGCATGCGCGGCGCCGCGTGGCGGACTTCAAGCGTGCGGCGCGCCTGCCGGGCGAGATCGGTGCAGCGGATGAGACCTCCTGGCGTCGCGTCTTCGACGACCCGCGCGACATCCTGATCGTGTGCGCGGGAGGCGAGGCGGGAGCCTGGTCGGCGTGCCTGCCGGGCTGGGGAAAGAAGTGGACCCGCGCCGTCACGGTCGAGGTGATGACCGGCCATGCGCAGCCGCAGGTGGCGAGCTAGTCGCGGCCGAGTCGCCGTCCGGCGGCATTGCATACCGTCCATGATGATCCTGAGCGGGAGATGCACGATGAAGCTGATGGATCCCACCGCAGCCCCCGAGGCGGCTCAGGCGCCGCTGGCCCCTCGTCCCAAGAGCCTGCAGGGCCTGCGCGTCGGCCTGATCGAGAACACCAAGTTCAATTCAAAGGCGCTGCTGCTGAAGGTGGCTCAGCGGCTGGAGCAAAGGCACGGCATGACCGTGGCGCTGCTCAACCGCAAGCGCTCGCCCAGTCACGAGGTGGAGCCGGGCGCCGTGCGTGAGTTCAAGGCCAAGGCGGACTTCGTCGTGTCAGGCATCGGCGACTGAGGATCGTGCAGCTCGAGCAGTGTGCTCGACGCGATCCTGCTGGAGCAGGAGCAGGTGCCCGCCATCCCGATCATCACCGCGCCGTTCCGGCCGACCGGCCGCGCCATGGCCGAAAGCTGGGGCAGGGGCGATTTCCCGGTCGTGGAAACGCCTCATCCGATCGCGGGGCTGTCCCAGGCGGAGCTCGAGCAGAGGGCGGACGCCCTGGTCGAGCGTGTGCTGGAGGCGCTGCAGGATCCGCGGCGGCCGGAGCGCTAGGGGAGAGAGCCGCCGCGATCCTACCCTCCGCCGATGTAGCGCGTCGGATCCGGAACGCCGGCTTCCGCGAAGCCGCGCCGGCGAATCTGGCAGGAATCGCACCGTCCGCAGGCCAGCGCGCCGACCGGGTCGTAGCAGGAATGCGTCAGGCTGTAGTCCACGCCGAGCTCGACGCCGGTGCGGATGATCTGCGCCTTGGTCAGGTGAATCAAGGGCGTCACGAGCTGTGGCGGCCGCCCCTCCACCGCCGCCTTGGTGGCCACGTTGGCGACGCCCTGGAAGGCGCGGATGAATTCCGGGCGGCAGTCCGGATAGCCCGAATAGTCCACCGCGTTCACGCCCATGAAGATGGCGTCGGCTTCCAGCACCTCGGCCCAACCCAGCGCGTAGGCGAGAAAGATCGTGTTGCGTGCCGGAACGTAGGTGATGGGGATGTCCCCGGTCATCTCCGCCGGCGAGCGATCCTTCGGGACCGCCAGGTCGGCGGTGAGCGCCGAGCCCCCGAAGGCGCGCAGGTCGATCTCGATGTGGCGGTGGTCCGCCGCCCCCTGGGCCTGGGCGACTCGCCGCGCGGCCTCGATCTCGACGGCATGCCGCTGGCCGTAGGCGAACGTGAGGCAGTGGGTCCGGTAACCCTGCCGCCGCGCAATCGCCAGCAAGGTAGCGGAATCCAGGCCGCCGCTCAGCAGCACGACAGCCTGCGGGACGTAGGGTTTCGAGACGTGCGATGTTTCGGACATCCCGCATCCTCAGAGGCCCGCGCCCGTTCGGTGCCCCGCTTCGGGCGCGCCTCGGGGCCGGGGCCTAGTCTCGCCCGGCGTCGCCTGTGTCCAGCGGCAGGCTCATCTGGTCGGCCGGCGGCGGCTCTGCTGCAGAGCCATCGTCGAGATGGGACAGCCCCAGCCCCAGCAGGCGGAATCTTTGCCCGACCAGGCCCGATTGCCGGAACAGCCGCGTCCCGGCCTCCAGCAGGTCCTCCGCACGGTCGGTCGGCGAGGGCAGCGTATCGGAACGGGTGAAAATCTTGAAGTCGGCCAGTTTGAGCTTCAACGTGACGGTGCGGCCGCGCACGCCCGCGGCGCGGGCCCGCCCGGCCAAACCTTCCGCCAGTTCGCGCACGCGCCCGAGCAGCCACGAGGGATCGTCCGCGTCGGATGGGAACGTGTCCTCGATGCTGATGGACTTGCGCTCCCGGTTCGGCTCGACGGGCCGCTCGTCCCGTCCGCGCGCAATCTCGTAGAAGTAGGCGCCCCGCCGCCCGAAACGCTCTTCCAGCTCCGCCAGCGACAGCCGCATCAGGTCGCCGCAAGTGCGGATTCCCAGGTCTTCCAATGAGGCCTGGATGACCCGGCCCACGCCGGGGATGCGGCCGACGGGCAGCTCCGCCAGGAACGACGCCGCGCGCTCCGGCGGGATGACGAACAGCCCGTCGGGCTTGTTCACGTCGCTGGCAATCTTGGCGAGGAACTTGTTGAATGCCACGCCGGCGGAGGCCGTCAGTCCGGTTTCGGCGCGAATAGCCTGCTTGATATCGCGGGCAATCCGGGTGGCGGTGCGGTCGGACGAGAC
>JBGOTW010000186.1:0-8544 GCA_041476685.1 bacterium
CACCACCTTGCGCTGTGCGTCGGTCATGCTGTCCTGGCGAAATTCCGGAATGCGAGCCATGCGTCATCTCCAGTGGGGGGCGGCAATGTGTCGGCCGGTTGAGCGTGTCGGCCGGTTCAGTGCGTCGGCTGGTTGAGTATGTCGGCCGGTTCAGTGTGCTGGCCGATTCAGTTTGTCGGCCGGTTCAGCTTATCGGAACGAGGCGAAAGTCGTAGCGCATCGTGAAAAAAGGCGGACGAATCTGGTGGCGTTTGGCTTCCGCGGGCGAGGCATTGCGCTTGAAGTCCACGATCAGCGACGGCTTGACGCCAAACACCGCGTCGGACTTCAGGTAGCGGTCGCCCTTCACGAAAACGTGAGTGGTGACAGACTCGTAGCCCTTCGCCGAAACCTTGAAGTGCAGGTGGGCGGGCCGGAACGGATGGCGCTTCATGCCCCGCAGCAGCTTGCCCACTGGTCCGTCGTGGGGGATCGGATAGCTGACGGGCTTGACCGTGCGGAACCAGAAGCGCCCCTGCGCGTCGCTGCGGAACTTACCGCGCAGATTCATCTTCGGCTGGGTCGGGTCCTGCACGTCGTAGAGGGCGTTGGGCGACGTCTGCCACACGTCGAGCACGGCGCCCGCGATGGGCTTGCCGTCCGTGCCCAGCACGCGTCCGCTGACGACCGTGGGCGCTCCCCCCTTGCCTTTCCAGATGTTCGCGCCGTGGGGCAGGAACTTCGCCCCCGGCAGGTAGAACGGCCCGAGCACCGTGGATTCCGTCGCGCCCTTCGGCCAGCGGTGATTGATCGCGTCCACCAGCATGCTCACGCCCAGCGTGTCGGAGAGCAGGATGAATTCCTGCCGCCCGCCGCGGCACATGTGGCCGGTATCCGTCAGGAACCGGATCGCGTGCCACCATTCCGCCTCGGTCAGCTCCGTGTCGCTCACAAAGGCATGCAGGTGGTGGATCAGGCTCGTCATCACCCGCTTGAGCCGCCGGTCCCTGGTCCCGGACATCCGCTTAAGCACCTGCGTGGTCAACGTGCTTTCGGCGCGGCTGGGCATGGCATCTCCGTGCGAATCGTGAGGGGCTTGCGCGGCGCCCCTGCGGGACCGCGCCGCGGCGGGGCCCCACCCTGGCCGGGCCGGGGCGCAGCTATCTGCACCACGCACATGGCGGCGTGTCAACTCCGCAGGTCCGGACAGCGCGGAACAGCACTATACGGGCCTGGCCTGCGCGGGCCCGGACTGGGCGGGGCCCGGTCTATGCACGGCCTAAATCGGCGCTGCGGCGCATTTAGGCTCTGGCAATCGGGCCGTTTCTGCGCTACCAGCGGACACAGGGGACCGGTCCAGGCCCGATCCTTGGCGCGGCCGCGCCGGCTCCCGAGTGGCTAGTCCGACGCGCTCGGTTTCCACCATGCCGAGCTGCCCAGCCAGCCATCCCGTTCGCGCGGCTGCACGGCTCCCGCGGCTGCACGGTTTCCGCGTCTGTACCGTTCGCGCGGCTGCACGCTCCCCGCGGCTGTACCCCGCCGCGGCCTGCTTCACGCACGCCGCCTCGCCGACGGCGACTTGCGCTTCGCCATTCCACGCAGCCCAGGGCCCCATGACCCCGCGCACCGAGACGATCATTCCGGCGAGCGCCAGGGGCCTGGTGCCGAACCGCTGGGACTTGATCGCCTTGCCGCTGGTGCTTGGGTTGATCGCCCTGCTCGCCGGGGCCGCCCGGCAGATGGCCGTCCCGTTCGCCCTGGACCACCCTGTCACGCTGTCAACGGACGTGGCGGCGCTGCCCGGCTATGCCCTGCGCACGACCCTGCGCATGCTGGTGGCGCTGGTCTGTTCGCTCGCCTTCTCCTTCTGCTACGCGCCGCTCGCCGCGAAGAGCGTGCGGGCCGGACAGATTCTCATCCCCGTGCTGGACATCCTGCAGTCTGTGCCCGTGCTCGGCTACATCTCCTTTACGGTCACCGGATTCATCGCCCTGATCCCCGGCAGCCTGCTCGGGGTCGAGGCCGCCGCCATCTTCTCGATCTTCACCTCCCAGGCCTGGAACATCACCTTCAGCCTGTACCAAGCCCTGCGCACGGTGCCCCACGACCTGCGGGAGGCGGCCTACGTGTTCCGCCTGAACGGCTGGCAACGCTTCTGGCGGCTGGAAGTGCCCTTCGCGATGCCCGGGCTGATCTGGAACGCGATGGTGTCCATGTCGGGCGGCTGGTTCTTCGTGATCGCCTCGGAGGCGATCACGGTGGGCCATGCCCAGGTCACCCTGCCGGGGGTAGGCTCGTACATTGCACTGGCCGTCGCGCGTCAGGACCTGGGCGCGGTGGGCTACGCGGTGGTCACGATGCTGATCGTGATCGTGCTGTACGACCAGCTGATGTTCCGCCCGTTGGTGGCGTGGGCGGACAAGTTCCAGATGGACCCCTCGCCCCGGGACGACGCGCCGCAGTCCTGGGTGCTGCGGCTGTTGCGGCGCACGCGGCTGCTGCGCCTGTTCGTGCACCCGGTGCTGCGCGCAACGACGGCGGCGATCAACGCCCGCCTGCCCCAGGGGGCGCTCAAGGCGATGCCCGTCCCGGGCCTGCGCCTCTCGGGGCGCTGGCTGGACGGTGCCTGGTACGGCCTGTTGGGCCTGTGCGCCGCCCTGCTGTCGGTGTGGGTGGTGCACGCCATCGACTCCACCGTCGGGTGGCTCGAGGTGGTGCGCGCCGCGAGCCTGGGCATGATCACCGCCGTGCGGGTGATCCTGCTGACCGTGCTCTGCGGCCTGATCTGGGTGCCGATCGGCGTGTACATCGGCCTGCGGCCCCGCGTCGCGGAATGGGTGCAGCCGCTCGCCCAGTTTCTGGCGGCCTTTCCGGCCAACGTGGTCTTCCCGTTCGTCGTGCCGCTGGTGCTGGTGTACCGGCTGAATCCGAGCGTCTGGCTCAGTCCCCTGTTGGTGTTGGGCGCGCAATGGTACATCCTGTTCAATGTGATCGCGGGAGCGTCCGCGTTTCCCCGGGACCTGAAAGACGCCTGGGCCAGCTTCGGCGTACGCGGCTGGCTGTGGTGGCGCAAGCTGATCCTGCCCGGCGTATTCCCCTTCCTGCTGACCGGGGCGATCACCGCGTTCGGCGGGGCGTGGAACGCCAGCATCGTGGCGGAGATCGTCTCCTGGGGGGACACGACGCTGGTCGCCACGGGGCTGGGCTCGTACGTGGCGGAGGCGACGCGGGCGGGCGACTATCCGCGCATTGGACTGGGAGTCGGGATCATGGTGATCTATGTGGTGGCGTTCAACCGGCTGCTGTGGCGGCCGCTTTACTCCCTTGCCGAGCGCAGGCTGCATGCGGATTAGCGCGCTGCCGCGCCGGCCCGGTCTTGCCGTGTGCATGCGATGAATGCTGTCCCCTCCCTTCAGACCGTCCCCGCGGACTTGTTCGCGGCGAGCCGGGTGCGCCATGCCTTCCACCGGCAGGACGGGGGCGAGCTGCTGGTGCTGGACGACGTGAACCTGACGATCAACCAGCGGGAGATCGTCAGCCTGCTGGGCCGCTCCGGCTCCGGCAAGTCCACGCTGCTGCGCATCATCTGCGGCCTGATCCGCCCGAGCGGCGGCGAGGTCAGGTTCAGGGGCGAGGTCGTGCGGGGCCCGTTGCAGGGCATCGCGATGGTGTTCCAGAACTTCGCCCTGTTCCCGTGGCTGACGGTGATGGAGAACGTGGAACTGGGCCTGGAGGCGCTCCGCCTGCCCGAGAAGCTCATCCGCCGGCGCGCCCTGGAGGCGATCGACCTGATCGGGCTCGACGGCTTCGAGTCGGCCTATCCGCGCGAGCTGTCCGGCGGGATGCGCCAGCGCGTCGGCTTCGCCCGCGCCCTGGTGGTCAACCCGGACATCCTGTTGATGGACGAGCCGTTCTCGGCCCTCGACGTGCTCACCGCCGAGACGCTGCGCTCGGACTTCTTCGACCTGTGGAGCGAGCGCAAGCTGGCGCTGCAGGGCGTCCTGCTCGTCACCCACAACATCGAGGAGGCGGTGCTGCTGAGCGACCGGATCCTCGTGCTGTCCTCGAATCCCGGCCGGATCGTGGCGGAAATCCCGGTGCGGCTGCCCCAGCCGCGCAACCGGGTCAGCCCGGAATTCCGCCAGCTCGTGGACGACATCTACGTGCTGATGACCGCCCGGCCTCTGAAGAGCGCAACCGCGCCCGCGGAGGCTGCCAACGGCAGCGCCAAGCCGCTGATGGCCGGGCTGGGGGAACGGCTGCCCGGCGTGTCCACCAATCAGATGGCAGGCCTGATCGAGGCCTTGGGCGGGCCCGACTACAACGGGCGGGCGGACCTGCCGCAGCTGGCCGCCACGCTCCAGCTCGAGGTGGACGACCTGTTCCCGATCGTGGAGGCGCTGCAGCTGATGGGCTTCGCGGAAGTGGCCCACGGGGACATTCAGCTCACGCAGGCGGGCAAGGCGTACGCGGACGCGGACAACGACCAGCGCAAGCGCATCTTCGCCGAGCACCTGACCCGGCAGGTGCCGCTGGCCCGGCACATCCGCCAGGTGCTGGACGAGCGGCCGGGCCACAAGGCGCCGCGCGTGCGCTTCCTCGCCGAGCTGGAAGACCATTTGAGCGAGGAGGAGGCGGAGAAGGTGCTGCAGATCGTGATCAGCTGGGGCCGCTACGCGGAGCAATTCTCCTACGACGACTCGGGCGGCGTGTTCAACCTGGAGAACCCGGTCGCGTGACGCTCCTTGCACCTTGGGCACTGAAGGGGCGGGCGGCGGCACGGCAGGCGCCGGCTGGCCGCTCCCGCCCGCCCGCTCCCGCTACAGTCAGTGCGCCCATTCCTCCGTCCCGGCGGAAGAGGCGCCGCCCCTGCGCGAGAGCCGCCGGCCATGATTGATTTTGCCGACGCCTTCGGCACCGCGTTCAGGATGATGTTCCGGCTCGACCCGGAGCTGATCGAGATCGTCGCGCTCTCCCTGCGCGTGAGCGTGGCGGCGGTGCTGCTGGCCACCGTGGTGGGCCTGCCCCTGGGTGCGGGGCTGGCGCTCGCGCGGTTCCCGGGGCGGGGCGCCGCGATCGCGCTTCTGAACGCGCTGATGGGCCTGCCGCCAGTGGTGATGGGACTTGTGCTCTACCTGATACTGTCGCGCGCGGGCCCCCTGGGCGCGCTGGACCTGCTGTTCAGCCCAACCGCGATGATGCTGGCGCAGATGCTGCTCGTAATCCCCATCGTCGGGGCGCTGGCGCGCCAGGTGATCGAGGATCTGTGGTCCGAGTACACGGACCTGCTGCGTTCGCTGCGCGCGACCCTGCCCCAGGCCGTGCGGACGCTGCTCTGGGACGCCCGCTTCAGTCTCGTGACCGCGCTCCTGGCCGGCTTCGGACGCGCCACGAGCGAGGTGGGCGCGATCCTGATCGTCGGGGGCAATATTGCCCACGTGACCCGCACCATGACCACGGCCATTACGCTGGAGACGAGCAAGGGGAACTTTGCCCTCGCCCTGGCGCTGGGAATCTGCCTGCTGGGAATCTCCCTGCTGGTGAGCCTGGTGGCCCAGGGGCTGCAGCAGCTGGCCCAGCGCCGTTATGCTTGACGCCAACATGCATGACACCCATACGCTTGACACCACGGCCCCGGGGGTCCCGGCCGCGTCCCGCCCCGCCGGCGCGAGCCTGCTGCCCCTGCGGCTGGAGCGGGCCAGCTATGCCGCGGACGGCCGCATGCTGCTGAACGAGATCAGCCTGGAAATCGGCGCCGGCGGGCCCACCTGCATCCTCGGTCCCAATGGCGCGGGCAAGACGACGCTGCTGCGCATCTGCCACGGGCTGATCGAGCCGACCGCGGGGAGCGTGAGCTGGGGCGCGACGGACTGGACGGCGGCGCGGCGGCGCCAGGCGATGGTGTTCCAGCGGCCGATCCTGCTGCGGCGCTCGGTGCTCGGGAACCTCGAGCATGCGCTGCGCCTGCGCCACCTGGCGCGGGCGGAAGTGTCTCGCCGCGTCGAAGCAGCGCTGGAGCGGGTGGGGCTGACCGAGCTGGCGCAGCGCCCGGCGCGCCGCCTGTCGGGAGGCGAGCAGCAGCGGGTGGCCCTGGCGCGCGCCTGGGCCCTGGAGCCGGAGGTGCTCCTGCTCGACGAGCCCACGGCCAACCTGGACCCCAACGCCGTGCAGGCGATCGAGCGCACCGTCGCCGCCATGCACGCCGCGGGCGTCGCCATCATCATGACTACGCACGACCTGGGCCAGGCGCGGCGGCTTGCGCAACGCATCATATTCTTGCACGATGGACGCGCAGTCGAGGATGCCCCGGCCGCACGCTTCTTCGCCGGCCCCACTTCGCCTCAGGCAGCCGCATTCGTGCGCGGCGATCTCGTCAGGTAATCCAGTTGGGTATCAGCCACGGAGCAATTGGGCATATGGAGCGATATGTACGCAAGGCTATGACGCTCGTCCTGCCGCTGCTGACGGGGCTTGCCGTGTTCGGGGTGGCTGCGGAAGCCGCAGCGGAACGGTTCATCACGCTCGCCTCTACGACCTCGACTCAGAACTCGGGCCTGCTGGACTACCTCCTGCCGCTGTTCACCCGGGAGACGGGCATCGAGGTGCGGGTGGTGGCGGTGGGCACGGGTCAGGCGATGAAGCTCGGGGAGCGCGGCGATGCGGACGTGCTGCTCGTCCACGACACGCAGGCCGAGCTGGAGTTTGCCAAGCAGGGCTACGCCTCTGAGCGCCGGGACGTGATGTACAACGACTTCATCATCGTCGGGCCGCAGAACGATCCGGCGGGCGTGGGTGGCATGACCGACAGCGTCGCGGCGCTGCAGAAGATCGCCAAGAGCCGCGCCACATTCGCCTCGCGCGCGGACGATAGCGGGACGCACCGGATGGAACTGCGCCTGTGGAAGAAGGCGGGGGTGCAGGCGCAAGCCGCCTCGGGCACCTGGTACAAGGAAACCGGGAGCGGCATGGGGGCGACGCTCAACACCGCGGTCGGACTCGACGCCTACACGCTCACCGACCGCAGCACCTGGGCCGCCTTCGGCCAACGCGGCAACCTGGTCATCCTCGTGCAAGGCGACCCGCCGCTGTTCAATCGCTACGGCGTCCTGCCCGTCAATCCGAAACGCTATCCGTTCATCAAAGCCGCGGACGCGATGCAATTCGTGGACTGGCTCACCGGCGCGCCGGGCCAGACGGCCATTGCCCAGTACAAGATCAAGGGCGAGCAGCTCTTCTTCCCCGACGCCAAGTACGCCAAACGCTAGGTTTTGCCGGGGAACGACCCGCGGAGCTTCGACTCGCGGCTTCCCCAACGGGGAGCCGGGGCCGCGGGCGTCCTGTCGCGCGCTGAAGCCGTGCGCGGCGCTGCCACAGCGACCGGGAGCGCGTGCCGCGTGGCGTGATCCAGGGCGAGGGGTATAAGCTGGGCAGCGCCGATGCCGCCTACGTTTCCCGCGGCGGCCGTCTCCACCGAGCGGGGTTTCGCCATGCATACTCCCACGCACGCCTCATTCTCCGGCCGGCTCTGGCTCGACAAGGCGGAGCGGCGCTTCCTGGGCAAGGGCCGGGTGCAGCTGCTGGCGCTGATCGAAGAAATGGGCTCCATCACGCGCGCGGCCAAGGCGATGGGCATGAGCTACAAGGCGGCCTGGGAAGCCGTGGAGCTGATGAACAACATGTCCGATCAGCCCATCGTCGTGCGCACGCGGGGCGGGGCGGGCGGCGGGGAAACGCGGCTCACCGATTACGGACGCGAGCTGGTCGCGATGTTCCAGGTCTTCCACGAGGAGCACGGCCGCTTCCTCACGGCCCTGTCCGAGCGTCTGCAGCGGGCGAACACGGTCGAAACCCTCTTGCGGAGATTCGGCATGCGCACGAGCGCACGCAATCAGTATTGGGGCCGAGTCATCGCCGTCCAGCGCGGCGCGGTGAATGCCGAAGTCACGCTCGCCCTTGGCGACACGGACCGGATCGTCGCGTCCATCACCAACGAGAGCGTGGACGCCCTGGAGCTCAAGGAAGGCCGCGAGGCGAGCGCCCTGATCAAGGCTTCGTTCGTAATAGTCGGCACGGACGAGAGCGCCCCGCGCACCAGCGCCCGCAACTGCTTGTCCGGCACGGTGTCGCGCTACCGGGAGGGCGCGGTGAACGGCGAGGTGACCCTGGCGCTCGAAGGTGGCCGCTCGATCACCGCCATCGTCAGCAACGAGAGCATCCGCTCCCTCGCGCTGACGGTGGGCAAGCCCGCTTATGCGCTGGTGCAGGCGTCCCACGTGATCCTGGCCGTGAACGACTAGCGGACGTCAACTGCACGGCCGCTAGGGATGGCGAGAGGCTTCGCCTCTCGCGCTCTCCAGCAGGGAGCGGTTGCTCCCTGCACCCTGTCGCGGGCTGAAGCCGCCGGAACGGGTTGAGGAGGCGCCAAGCGGGTGTAGGGATGCCTGCGCGATTTGTGTCAGGGCGCGAACGGCGGCGGACGTGGAGGATTTGCTGCGCGTCGAACCCAAGGGTCATTCCGGCAACGACCGACTCTCCCACCGGGACAGCCCGGCAGTACCATAGGCG
>JBGOTW010000187.1:0-8525 GCA_041476685.1 bacterium
CAGCGCCAGCTCGGCCACTTGGCGCGGGAGGATGCGTTCGGGCCGAACGACGACCAGATCACGTTCGAGGAGCTGAAGACCCTGGTCGGCTTTCCCGACTACTACGCCCTGGAAGAGCGCTACCGCGGCTAGGGGGGTGGGCCCGCGCCGCGGCGCGCGCTAGAAGAAGAGCTGGAACTGCATGTTGCCGCCGTCCCACTTCTGGCCGCTGATGGCGTCCGGCGCCCAGGTGGACAGGAGCCAGAGGCGGTACTGGTTCGCCTCGGTCAGGATCACGCCGAAGCCGAACTTTCCCTGCACCGTCGGGCTGTCGTTCCGCTCCGCGTCGTCCTTGGACGCGGCCTCGAACTTGTGCACTTCGCCGACCTGGAGCGAAAACGTCCAGCGGAACCAGGCGCTGCGCACCGCCTCCCACAGCGCGTAGCCCTGCGTGGTGCGCAAGCGGAAGTGGTAGACGAGCTGGGGGTCTGGCGCCTGGATGACGTTCTCGAACGCGCTCTGGACGACGGCCAGGGTCAGCACGTCACCTCCCGCCAGCGTCCACACGCCGTGCAGCTCCGACCAGCCCCAGGTGAGCGCCTGCTCCCGCGCCGGCAGGCCCGGGCTCGCGGCGTCCGGAATGAACTGGCGCCGCTCGGTGTTGTCGCTCGCCACCACGCCGACGACGAGATCCTCCCGCGCGCTCCAATCCGCCCATCCGTCGAACTTCTGCGCCTGGTAGGTCTCCTGCTTGTGCAGCTCGGGGGACACCAGGCGCGCCGCCGGCTCGTCGCGATAGTCCACCTCGACCCGCAGGCGCTCGCCAGGAAAGAAGCGCGCCTGGAGCCGGTTCAGGATGGGGGCGCTCGCGTACCGCGCGGTGCCCTCCGTCTTCTCGTTGAAGAGGGCCTGCTCCTGCAGATAGCTCAGCCGCACCGTGTTCGGATCCGTGCGCTTGCCCCAGGCCACGGCAAGCCCCTGGCTGCCGAGCGACTTGTCGGCATTGGGAAAGCCGATGATCGAGCCGTAGAGGCCGTTCGCGCCGAAGCGCATCTCGGCCTCCTGGTAGATCGGATTGGAGCGGAAGAGAGAAACCTCGTCCTGTGTGTACAAGATCGTGGCGTAGGCGCCGATGTCCTTCTCCAGCCGGATGTCGATGGCCTGGAAGAAGCGCACCTGGGACAGGCTGCCGACGCTGACCTGCATCGCGTTGGGCTGGCGATATGCGTCCTCCCGCCATTCCGGCGGAGGCTGGTAAGCCCGCCAGTCGAGCCAGTTCTCCCGATTGAGATGCGCCTTGTCCAGCGCGAAGCTGCCGTTGAATTGGGCGTACGCGGCGGGTGCCGCACCGCACGCCAGCAGCGCGAGGCATGCCGCCGCCCCGATGCGCCAGGCGGCGGCACGGCACGCGCGACGTGACGCGGAACCGCATGCACGCGGGAGCGCGGACGGCGAAGCCAGGTGCGCGCGACTCATTGACAGCTCCCGGTGCCGCTGGCACCGTCGAAAGGCAGCGTCCCCGTCCTCTCCGTCTAGCGCACCGCCGCGGCCGTTCCTTGTCAAGTGATCCTGCGCATGTCCATCGCCGAGCGCCTGAACACCCTGCAATTCACCGTGGACGATACGCCGCACATCGTCGTCGAGGGAGACAAGTGCGGCGCTTGCGGCACGCACCCGTGCCTGAACTTCTGTCCGGCGCGCTGCTTCACGCCGAACGGCAAGGGCGGCATTGACTACTACTACGTGGGTTGCGTGGAGTGCGGCACGTGCCTGATCCTGTGCAAGCCCGAGGCGATCCGCTGGAACTATCCGCGGGGCGGGCGGGGGATCAGCTATCGCTTCTGAAGCGGCTCGCGGCCGGCCGCGAGGCGTTTGCCGCGGGCGCATCCGGGCGCGCCAGCCGCTCCTCGATGCCGCGGGCGCGCAGGTAGTCCAGCGCCGGGCAAGGCTGGCCCCGCCGCACGAGCTCCCGCACGTCGTCCGGATCGTCCACGTCCAGCGCCAGGGACGCCAAGGGCAGCACGCGCACGTCCTGCGCGCGGCGGCGGGCCTCCTGCTCGTGCAGGGCCAGGCTGCCGGGCCCGAAGTGGCTGGGGAACAGGGTCGGGGGAGAGCGGTACAGGGCGTTGGTGCCCGTCCCGTCCAGGGAAGGCACCAGCACCGCGGCGCAGCCTGCCCGGATCGGTACCAGCAGCCGCGCCAGGTCCTCCGGCGCAAGCAGGGGCAGGTCCAGCGGAATCCGCAGCACGCCGGCCACGCCTTCCCTTTCCAGACGGGCGCTCGCCCGGTCCACCGAATCGCTTTCCGACTGCGGGTCCTGCTCGGACATAATCTCGAATCCCAGCCGCCGTCCCAGCGCAGCGGAGGGGGCATGGGCCGTGACGATGACGCGCCGGAGCCGGACCCCTTCCAGCGCCGCCGCGGGGATGCGCGACGCGGCTTCCAGGACTCCCGTGAGCATGATCCCGGCCAGCGCGGCGCGCTCCTCCGCGCTGAGCAACTGCGCCAGGCGGGTCTTGGCCTGGGACAAGTCCTTCACCGGAACAAGCACGGCCAGGATCATTTTGCGGACCGGGAGGAGGCGGGCAGGTCCAGCAGCGCGCGGGCTAGCGCCTGCTTGGCGGACAGGTCGTGCATCACCGTCGGCAGGGCCAGGCAGCGCATTCCCAGCGCCTCGATCTCCGGCAGCAGGGCCCGATCCTGCGCATCCAGGACGAACACGTCGAGGAAGTCGCGATAGGCCTGCGCGATCGTGAGCGGAGAGACGGCCATGCCGAGTTGGGCCAGCATGCGGTCCGTCGGCCCCTTCAGGGATCGTCCCGCCACCAGCGGGGTGACGGCGACCCTGAGCGCCCGGCTGGCGCGCAGGGCCGCGCGGATGCCGGGCACGGCCAGGATCGGCGCGATGCTGATGAGCGGATTGCTGGGCGCGACGACGATCAGGCGGCTCCGTGCGATGGCCTCCAGCACGCCGGGGCCGGGGGAGGACGCGTCCGCCCCGGCAAACGAGATGCGCGCCACTTCCGGTTCGGCGCGGCGGCGCACCAGGTACTCCTGCAGGCCGAGCGTGCCCGCGCTGGTCTCCAGGCGCGTCGCCACGGGCTGCTCGCACATCGGCAGGATGCGGGAGCGCACGCCGAGCGCCTGGGCGAGACGGCGCGTGATCTCGGCCAGTCCGAGCCCCTGGCTTTGCAGCTCCGTGCGGTACAGGTGCACCCCGAGGTCCACGTCGCCGAGATTGAACCAGCCCGGCCCGCCCAGCTCGCGCACGCGCTCCAGGACGCGGAAGGAATCCCCGGCGATGCCCCAGCCTTGCTCCGGATGGGCCTGGTTGGCCAGGGTGTAGAGCAGGATGTCGCTGTCCGGGCAGATCCTCAGCCCGAACAGCGTCAGGTCGTCGCCCGTGTTGGCGATCACGGTCAGCTCCCCGCCGGGCAGCAGGGAGTCCAGGCCGAGCACGAGCTTCGCGCCGCCGACCCCGCCCGACAGGACGGTGACCGGACCCGCGGGAGGCCGCCCGGCGGCGGCGCTCATGGGCGCAATCCCACAACATTGAAACGGGACGAATGCACCTTGTGGCGCCGGTTGATCCGCACCAGGAGCGCGGTCATGCCTTCCACGGTCGCCGCGGCGCTCAGCCCGCCCACGTCGAGCGGGGTCAGGTGGGGAATCTTCTGCAGCATTTCGATGACGGTGGCCTTTGCCTCCTTGTTGTCGCCGAAGACGAAGTCGCAGCAGTCGAGCGGAGCGTCGAGCTGTTCGAGGACGCCGGCCGGCTGGGTCTTGCACGCCCCGACGAGCGGAACCGCCGCGGGCAGGATCGCGCGCAGGTGCCTGCTGCCCGAGCCTTCGGGCAGGGCGCGGAGCATGACATCCCCCTTGCCGAACTCCAGGGGCACCGTCACATCCACGAAGATGGCGCCGGGCTTGAAATGGGGGACGAGGTCCTGGAGCGTGCCGGCGGCGCTGTCGAAGGGCACGGTCAGCATCACCACGTCGCTCCGGCCCGTCACGACCGCGTTGCTGTCCCCCTCGATCCAGCTGAACGAGGGGTCCTTGTCCAGGCCAGGGACGGCCGCGTCGAGCTGTCCGTTCAGATCCCGGGCCGAGGCCCTGGCCCGCTCGGCCTGCCGGGAGCCGATGTGCACCCGTTGCCGTGCCAGGGCCAGCCGCATGGCCAGCCCGCGGCCCTGCGGGCCGGTTCCGCCGATGATGCCGATGGAAAGTTCCGCCATGAAGCTCCCTCTTCGTGGAGAATACGGCGCTGCATGCCTGCGCCGTCAGCGCGCTGCCGCCCCGGCCGTTCCCGTCACCGGGCCAGCGCCCGCTCGATGCGGGCGAGCGTCTTGTCCTTCCCGAACACGTCCACGACGAGCGCCAGGTCGGGGCCCTCCGCCTGGAGCGTGATGGCCGAGCGCAGCGGCGCCCAGAGCTGCTTGCCCTTGACCTGCGTGTCCTTCTGCACCTGCTTCATGGTCTCGCCGAAGGTCTGGGCATCGATCCGCGGCATGGATTTGAGCCGGTCGCGGAACGCCCGGAAGACCTGCTGCGCCGCCTCGCTGCGCAGGGTCTCCAGCACCTCCGGGGCCACGGGGGCGGAATCCTGCCGGAAGAACAGCGGCAGATGCGCCTCGATGTCGCCGAGCGTCACCAGGGCCGGCTGCACCGTGCGGCAGATCTTGCGCAACGTCGCCTCGTCCTCGCGCGCGTAGGGCGTCCGCTCCAGGTAGGGCCGCAGCAGTCCGTAGAGCCGCTCCGGATCGAGCTGCTGGAGGTAGTGCTGGTTCATCCAGTTCAGCTTCCCGCGGTCGAACACCGCGCCGGACTTGGCGATGCGCTCCAGCGAGAATTCGGCGACCAGCTGCTCCCGGGTCAGCAACTCCCGGTCGTCCCCGGGGCTCCAGCCCAGCAGCGCCAGGAAGTTGACGAGCGCGTCGGGCAGGTAGCCCTTGTCCCGGTACGCCTCCACCGCGACGTCGCCCTTGCGCTTGCTCATCTTGCTGCGGTCCTCGTTGAGCAGCAGGGGCAGGTGCGCGTACTGGGGCGGCTCGAAGCCCAGCCACTTGCACAGGTACAGGTGCTTGGGCGTGGAGGGCAGCCACTCTTCCGCGCGCAGGACGTGGGTGATGCCCATGTGGTGGTCGTCCACCACGACGGCGAGGTGGTAGGTGGGATACCCGTCGGACTTGAGGATGACCTGGTCGTCGAGCTCCTTGGTATTGAACGCGACCTTTCCGCGCACCAGGTCGCTGACGATGACGCGCTCGTCCCGCTCCGGCAGCTTCATGCGCACGACCGGCACGCGCCCCAGCTTCTCGAAGTCGCGCCGCTCGGACTCGGTGAGATTGCGGTGCCGCCCGTCGTACTTCGGCGGCAGGCCGCGCGCCTGCTGCTGCTTGCGCATCTCGTCCAGCTCCACCGGCGTCACGTAGCACTGGTACGCGAAGCCCTTGGCGATCAGCTCCGCGGCGGCCTTCCGGTACAGCTCGAGGCGCTCGGACTGGCGGTACGGGCCGACCGGCCCGCCCTTGTGCGGGCCCTCGTCCGGATCGAGTCCCGCCCACTGCAGCATCGCGACGATGCCGGCTTCCGCGGCAGGGGCGAAGCGCTCGCGGTCCGTGTCCTCGATGCGCAGGAGGAACTGGCCGCCATGGTGGCGGGCGAAGAGGTAGTTGAACAGCGCCGTGCGCAGGCCGCCGACGTGCAGCTCCCCCGTGGGGCTCGGCGCAAAGCGCACCCGGACCGGTGTCATGCCCGCTCCTGCGGATGCCGAGGTCGAATCGCCCGCGTGAAGCCCCGCACCTCAGGGGCCGCCCAGGCGCTCACCTTTCCGCGTTCGGCCCGCGGAACGATGGCTCATTCGCGTTGATTCCAGACGCGCAGGATAACACCGCCTCGCCCGCCAGGAAAGCCGCAGGGGAGCGAGCTGGCGCACGGCGGACGGGTGCACAGCGGGCTGGCGCACGATGGACGGGCGCACGGCGGACGCGTGGCGGGCTAGCGCTGGTACGGCTGGTCCAGGACGAAGTCCAGGCCGTGGGTTCCGGGCGCGACAAGGCCCGCCGAGCGTCCGACGATCTCGCCCGGTGCGGCGCCGAAGGGGTTGCCATCCTTGTCGGTGATGATGCGCAAGGAGTACCCGGCCTTGAGGGGTTGGCCGGGCGGCAGGCTGATGCTGAATGGCTGCGGCAGGCGCGCCTGCGGCACGATCCGCACGGCCGCCGGCCGTCCCAACTCCGGATCGAACAGCAGGACGATCAGCCGATCGCTCGCGGCGACGCTGCCCGCCAGGCTCGCTGCGGCCCGCACGGTGCCGCTGATCGTGCGCTCGGGAGGCCCGGCCTCGTCTCCGGCAGCCGGACCCGCGCCCGGCACGCCCGCGGCGCCGGGCGCCTCGTTGAACAGCGTCCCGCGAAAGGGCTGGTTCAGCACCACCTGCACCTGCTCATCGCCCAGGGCCACCTGGCGCTCGGCCCGCCCGAACACCTCGCCCGGCACCCGCTTGAACACTTCGCCGTCCTTGTCGGTGATCGCGACCAGCTCGTAGCGGCCGTCCAGCGGCTTGCCGTCCCGCGCGTCCTCCTGGCCGATGCGGAAGTTCATGGGCGGCACGAGGGGCGATTCGAACTTGATGGCGACCGGCTGGCGCGTGTTCATGTCCACCAGGATCAGGGCGACGCGGTCCGTGCGCACGATGTCCCCCACGCCCGCCGCCGACAGCGCCGAATCGTAATCCAAGGTGCCCGAGATGGAATGACGGATCTGCACGGCGTCGCGCTGAAACTCGCGCCACAGGGCGACGCCGACCAGCACGGCGAAGCCGCCGCTCAGCGCAAGGATGACGAGGGTCTTGCGTTTCATGGGCCGCTGCGGATCAAGGACGGGTGCGCCTCAAGGGCCCGCGCCAAGCGCTGGCGCAATGCGCCGGCCAGGGGGCCCTTGGAACCGTTTGACGCGGCGGGGGTTGGCTCACCAACCGCAGCCGCCAAAATAGGGGGTGCGGGGGAACCACCGTTCCCCCGAGTTGTTGCTGTTGCTTTTAGGGCATCACACTAGTTCAGCGCCTCGACGATGGTCGCGATGCCCATGCCGGCGCCGATGCACATGGTGGCCAGGCCGTACCTTGCGTTGCCGCGCCGGCGCAGCTCGTGGCACAGGGCGACCAGCAGCCGTCCACCGCTGGCCCCCAACGGATGACCGATGGCGATCGCGCCGCCGTTGACGTTGACGATCTTCTGGTCAATGCCCAGCTCGCGGATCGTGGCGATGCTCTGGGAGGCGAAGGCCTCGTTGATCTCCGCCAGGCCCAGGTCCCGCGCCCGGATGCCCGCGCGCTGCAGCGCCTTCGCGCTGGCCGGGATCGTGCCGACGCCCATCAGCTGCGGCTTGACGCCGGCGACCGCCATGGCCCTGATGCGCGCCAGGGGCTTCAGGCCCAGCGCCTGCGCCCTCTGCTCCGACATCAGCAGCACGGCCGAGGCGCCGTCGTTGGTCGGGCAGGAGTTGCCCGCCGTGATGACGATCTGCCGCTCGCCGTAGGAGACGATGCCCTTGATCGGCTCGAGGGACGCCAGCTTTTCCAGCGTGCCGAGCCGGATGCACTCGTCCTTCTCGAACAGGGCCTCGGGGCCGACTTGCGCGAAGTCCGGGTTGCCGGCCGCGTCCAGCACCGGCAGGCGCACCTTGAACGGCACCAGCTGATCCCGGTACGCGTTGGCCTTGTAGGCGTCAGCGGCCTTCTGGTGGCTGTCCAGGGAGAAGCGGTCCAGCTCCTCGCGGCCGAGGTTCCACGCCTCGGCGACGTTCTGCGCGGTCTGGGGCATGGACGGATTGGCCGGGGCGTCCAGCAGGTAGGGCAAAAAGGGCACCTTATAGTAGTCGCCGTGGTGCGGGTCGGGCCGCTTCTGCCCGGGCAGCAGGGCCTTGCTGCGCTCGTGGGTGCGCGTGATGGGCGTCTCCCCGCCCCGGTCGCCCGGGATGCCGCGTCCCATCCGCTCCACGCCGATCGCGAGGGCGATGTCGCCCGCGCCGGTCATGATGCCGCGCGCCATCATGTGCAGCGCCTGCATGCTGGAGCCGCACTGACGATTGACCGTGACGCTGGCCATCTCCGGCGGCAGCCCCGCGATGCGCGCCACGGTGTTCGACACCAGCCCGGCGAGCTCGCCTCCGCCCAGCACGTTGCCGCAGGCCATGTCCTCGATCTCGTAGGGATCCACCTGCGGATTGCGCTCCAGCAGCGTCTTGACGACCGTGGCCGCCACCTCGTCCATGCGCGTGGCGACGAAGGAGCCCTTGGCGCCGCGCCCGAAGGGCGAGCGGACGGCGTCCACGATCACGACGTTCTTCAGTTCCATAGGTGGTCTCGGCGGAAGAAAGGCCAGCAGCGGGCGGTCAGGGGGACGGCGTTGCAACGGGTCATGATAGGGAGGCGGGGAGGAGAGGTCAATTGCGGCCGGTCAAGCCTGATTCCCCGGGTAAGGCCGGCAGGCGGCGATGCCAAGGGTCCTCATCCTCGCGCCGGAACTACCGGCGCGGTCCTTCTC
>JBGOTW010000188.1:0-8483 GCA_041476685.1 bacterium
AGCGGACTTCGCCGAACTGACGCGGGTCCTGCTGGAAGCCGGGCCGCAGCAGGGCGCGGCGTGCAACGGGAAGGAACCACGCTGATGCGGACCTCCGGGCCATCCGGCGCGGTTCCGGCCGAGCCGCTCTCCGTGCAGCGGAGACGCTTCGCCACGCCGGTGGACCCGGCGTCGGTGGCGCGGGACTGGGCCGCGCGGGGATTCTCCTGCGAGCCGTGGGTGGACCCGCCCGGCCGCGAGTGGAACGACTTCGTGCATGACACGCGGGAACGGGTCACCTTGTTGGAGGGGCGGCTAAGCTTCACGGTGGGCGCTGAGACTCTGGTGCTCGAGCCCGGAGACGAATTGGTCATCCCGCGCGCTGCCGTGCACTCGGTGCGGAACATCCACCCGCGCACGTCGCGTTGGCTGTTCGGCTACGAGCGGTGACGCAGCGCCCATTTGCGCTTCAGGAGCGGCGGGCGGCCGCGAATCGGCGCCAACGCTATCAGCCCAGTCTTGCCACGGCCGCACCCCACACTCTTTTCGCGGTTTCCCGGAGTGCGACGTATTCCCCGGCAATGCCTGTCGGAAATGCGCGCACAACGACGATGAGCAGTAAACCGAACGCCATATAGCGCCCCACGGCGAGGCGTGACCCGAGTTCGTCGAGGCCCACGAATGCAAACGCGCCGACCACCGGCCCCAGGAAGCGCCGCGATCCCCCCAGCACGATGGCGATGACCAGTTGGGCGGAGAATTCCCAATTCAGCTGATCGGGCGTGATTTCGCGCGCCAGCTGGCCGTATAGACCTCCCGCGAGTCCCACAAAGAGTCCGGACACGACGAACGCGGACCACCGGTACGGCCGCACCGGAATGCCGATGAACGCCGCGCGCGTCTCATTGTCCCGGATCGCCCTGAGGGCCTGACCGAACGGCGATTCGCTCATTATCCAGAGCACCAGCGCGGTGGCAAGAAAGCCGGCGACGATCACATGGTAGTAGACGGGAATGAATTCGCCCGGGGGGAATTCCGTTCCGAGGATCGTGAGCCGGGGAAGATACATGGAGCCGCCGCCCAGCAGGTACAGTGCCCAGCCCACCCCGCCGAACAGCCGAAAGATGGCGCCATTGACGACGAGGGAGTGGACGATCATCGAGAATGCAAGCGTCAGGATCGCGAAATGGATTTTTGTGACCCGGACGCAGAAGAAGCCGATGACGGCGGCGAACAGGGTCGCGCAAAGCACGCCCGCCGCCAGGTAGAGCTCCAGCGAAGCAAGTTTCGAAAATCGGTAGAGGAACGCACCGCCATACGCCGCCACGCCGAAATAGGTCGCGTGTCCGAGAGACAGCGATCCGGCGGTCCCATACAGCAAATTCAGCGCGAGGCACGCGATCGAGAACACCAGCATGTGGCTCAAGATCAAGAGCGGATAGGCCGCCAGCACGGAGGGCATCAGCAGGAGAAGGACGGCTGCCGTCACCGCAAGTGCCCAGGCACGCAGCGATCCGGCCCGCGCGGGCCGGGTGAATCCGGACAGCTTGCTCAGACGCTGACGCATCCGAAGTCGGCTCGGGGTCACGGGACTCCGCTCGATTGTCCCGCGGGAGGGCGCAGGGTCGGTACGCGCGTACGGACCGTTCACAGAGGTGACGCTGCGCCGCCCTAAACGCCCGCGGCAATGCCGGGCTGAGGGACGGCCTCCGGGGCGGCCTGCAACGCGCCGCCGGGCGTGCGGAACAACCTGGGCGCCAACCACAGCCGCAAGCGCAGCGCATTGAGCACGACCAGCAGCGAGCTGAGCGACATGGACACCGCCGCCAGCAGTGGAATCACGAGTCCCAGCACGGCCAGGGGTACCGCGCACGCGTTGTAGAGCACAGACAGCGCCAGGTTCTGCCGGATGACGGCGAAGGCCTGCCGCGACAGGGCCAGCGTTTCCAGCACGCCCACCAGGCGGGGCCGCATCAAGATCACCTGCGCGGCTTCCAGGGCCAGGTCGCTGCCCGTGCCGACCGCGATGCCCACGTCCGCGCGGGTGAGCGCCGGAGCGTCGTTGATGCCGTCCCCCACCATCGCGACGACGGCGCCGCGCGCCTGCAATTCCGCCAGCGCCTCCAGCTTCTCGTCGGGAAGCATCCCGCCCCGCGCATCCTCGATGCCGAGCCGCCGGGCCACCACACCCACCGCGGATGGCGAATCGCCGGAGAACAGGTGCACGCGCAGTCCCAGCGCCGCGAGGCCCGCGATGGCTTCCGCCGCGTCCGCGCGCAGGAGATCGGTCAGGGTCAAGATGCCCGCAACGTCCCCGCCGATCGCCACGTACACCACCGTCTCCGCCGGGGCGGCGCGATCGCCCGCGGGCCATGCGGGGACCGCCAGTCCTTGCTCGGCCAGCAGGCGGGCATTGCCCACGAGGACGCGCTCGCTGGCGACCGTCCCCATCGCCCCGCGGCCGGGCAGCATGCGCACGTCGGCGGCCGGGCCGGCCGGGCCGTCTGCTGCCGTGCCTGCGGCGGCCGGGCCGTCTACGGCCGTGATTTCGACCGTGCTGAGGGCGGCGGCAATCGGATGGACGACCCGGCGTTCAAGCGCGGCGGCCAGGCCCAGCCAGCGCTCGCGGGGCAGGCTGCCTACATCCCAGGCGCCTGTCAGCGACAGCCCGCCCACGGTCAGGGTGCCGGTCTTATCGAGCACGACGTCGGTGACCCGAGCCGCCTGCTCGAGCGCCTCACCGCCCTTGATGAGGATGCCGCGCTGGGCAGCGATGGCTCCTGCCGCGATCACGGCCAGGGGCGTGGCCAGTCCCAGGCCGCAGGGGCAGGCGATGATGAGCACGGCGATGGCGATGACCCAGGGGGGCTGCGGCGGAGCCCAGGGCGCCCAGAGCAGCCAGAACGCGAGCGCGGCCAGCGCCAGCGCCAGCACGCCGACGGCGAAATGCCCCGCGACCCGGTCGGCGAGGCGCTGCACCGGTGCCTTGCGCTGCTGCGCCAGGTCCACTAACCGCGCGATCTTCGCCAACACCGTGTCGGCGCCGACGCGGCGCGATTCCATCACGACGACCGCGGAGGTGTTGAGGGTGGCCCCGACGATGCCGTCGCCCGGCTGCACGGCGCGGCGCCGCGACTCGCCCGTGATGGCACTCTCGTCCACCTCAGTCTCGCCCTCCAGCACGACGCCGTCGGCCGGGAACGCCTCGCCCATCCTGACGACGAGCCGGTCGCCGGCCCGCACGTCGCCGATCGGCACGACGCGCTCCCCGCCGTCTTCGAGCCGGGTGGCCCAGCGCACCTGCAGCCCCAGCAGGCCCTCGGTGAGGTTGCCCGAGTGAACGCGCGCCAGGGTTTCCAGCGAGCGCCCGATCAGCAGCACGAATATACCCATCACGACCGAATCGAAGTAGGTTTCCCGGCCCGGAAACCCGAGCAAGGTCACCCACGAAGCGCAGAACGCCGAGAGCAGGCCCAGGCTGATGAGGCAGTCCATGTTCAGGCGGCGGCCGCGCAGCGCGCCCCATGCGCCTCTCAGGAACGGCCAGCCGCTGAAGAACAACACGGGCACGGCGATCAGGCCGGTCAGCGCCTGGAACAGCCGCTGCAGCCCGGCGTCCATGCCGTAGAAATAGCCGGCGTACAGGCCCACGGCGTACAGCATCGAGTTGCCCGCCCCGAAGCCCGCCACGCCCAGGCGCGTCAGTGCCCAGCGACGGCTGATCCGGTTGACGCGCTCCTGCACGTTGGGATCGTAGGGGTGCGCGTCGTAGCCCAGCCGCCTGAGCGCTTGCAGCAGGTCGCCGAGCCCCACCTCGCGCTCATCCCAGACGACCGAGGCGCGCTGATTGCCGTAGTTCACCAGGGCATCGCGTGCGCCGGAGCGCTTCAGGCCGTGCTCGATAGTCTGGACACATCCGGCGCAGCGGATGCCCTGGACGATCAGGTCGGCTTCCTTGAGGGAGCCGCTCAGGCTGCGCACATAGGCCCCGTAGAGGCCTGTCTCCGAAGCCACCGGGACGGGCGTCCGCGGTACGCGCTCCTGAGGGTCGCGCTCCCGCGGCGCGCGCTCATGCGGTGCGTGCGGATGCGCTGTGCGACGATGCGGGAGCGTCTCCCGGGGGGCCGTGTCGTCAGCGGGTACGGGATCCATCATGGTCGGGTCCGGCGTAAGGGAGAGTTGCGGCGCCGCGGTCGAGCCGGGCCGGGCAGGTTAGGGCGACACCCAGGCGACACTTTGCAGCAGCCGCGCGTCGCCTTTTGCGAGCGTCACGATCAGCTCCCAGCGGCCGGGGCGGGGTTTGCTGAAGCGCGCTTCGTAGCGTCCGGGTGCGCCGGGCCGTTCCGTCAGCGGCAGGTCCTGGTCCAGCGCCTCATCGCTCGGCCGATACGCGTGCAGATGGCCAACCAGGCCCGTGACGGGGCGACCGCGTGCATCGGCAACGGCCACCACGACCCGGCCGGGTTCCACCGCCGCCTCTTGCGCCGGCTGCACTTGCCAGCCCGTGGCGGCGCTGGCCCGCCCGGCCGCCATCTCCCGGCTGAAGCTGCGGGCATCCTCGTAGTACGAGGCGCTGACGAGCTGCGGCGGATGGCTCAACGTGAACCACAGCATCGCGCCGTTCACGCCGACGACCAGCGCGAAGATGCCCACGATCAGCGCCACCATGCCATCCCAGCTGCGCCGTGCAGGTGCGCGGGCGGTGGCGGAGACGGGTTCCTGAGCGGTCGGGATCATCGCGTGACCGGGGAAAGGAACATCGTGCCCTGCTCGGCGACGAGGGTTGCGCCGTCGTACACTTGCACCTTCAGGGGCAGCTTTCCGCCCCGCGCACTGGCGAGGGGCAGATTGACGAAGGCCTCGATGCGGGCCTGCTCTCCGGCCTTGACGGTTGTCGGATTGAGCGCAGTGATCAGTTGGGCCTGGCTCGCGCCCGCAATGGCGAGGCGAAAGTCGCGATCCCGCTCGGCGCGGTTGATCAGGCGCAAGGTGAAGTGGTTGCTGACCAGTTCGCCGGGCAGCACGATGAAGGGCTCGCCGGCCGGGCGCACAACCGTCAGGTCCAGCAGCGGGCGGATGCCCAGGCCCACGAACAGCGCCGCGATCACGCCGATCAGCAGCACGGAGTACACGATCACGCGGGGCCGCAGGATGCGCGTCACGGCGCCGCCCAGCCGCGCCAGCGAATCGTAGCGGATCAGCCCTTTCGGCTTTCCGATGCGCGCCATGATGCCGTCGCAGGCGTCAATGCAGCGCGCGCAACCGATGCATTCGAGCTGGTACCCGTCGCGAATGTCGATCCCGGTCGGGCAGACGACGACGCAGCGCGCGCAATCGATGCAGTCGCCGCGGGTCGTGCCGAGGCGCCCGCGCGGCTCCCCGCGCCCGACATCGTAGCCCACTTGCAGCGTGTGGGCGTCGGTCAGCACCGCCTGGAAGCGCGCGTACGGGCAGACGACCACGCAGAACTGCTCCCGGAACCAGGCGAAGTCGAAGTAGAACACGCCTAGCGTGACCGCCATCACCAGGAAGGCGGTCCAGTGCTCCGTCGGCGGGCCGGTGACCCAGTGCTCGAGCTGGTCCATGCCGACGAAGTACGCCAGAAACGTGTTGGAGACGAGCGCGGAGAAGATGAGGAACAGCGCGTGCTTGAGCGCCTTCTTGCCCACCTTTCCCGCCGTCCACGGGGACTCGTCGAGGCGCTTGCGCGCGTGATGATCGCCTTCGATCCAGTCCTCCACGAGCCTGAATGCGCCTTCGAGAAACACCGTCTGCGGGCAGGCCCACCCGCACCAGACTCGCCCGGCCAGCGCCGTGAAGAAGAACAGGCATAGCGCCAGGCCCAGCAGCAGCAGCGCCAGGTAGATCATGTCCTGGGGCCAGAACACGTGCCCGAAGACGATGAAGCGGCGCTCCTCGATCTGGAGCAGGACCGCGGGCATGCCCCCGATCTTGATCCAGGGCAGCGCGAACAGGATTGCGATGAGAACGTAGCCGACGATGCGCCGGCTCCGCATGAACACCCCGCTGATCGAAGCGGGATAGACCCACTTGCGGTTCCCTTGCTCATCGAGGGTGGTCAGCATCTCCGGCGGCCGGAACCGGTACAGCTCCTCCAGCAGCGCAGGGCTCGGCTCCGACCCCGGGGAACGGAGTCCGGGCGGCGTGCGGTGTGCGGAGGGCGGCTGCGCGGAATGCATGCGGGTTCCCGTGCCGGGTGCGGTCTCGCTGCGTGAAAGGCTCTAATGCCTGACAAGCTTCATTTCTTTAAGAGCTGGCCCTGGGGCGCCTTCGGATTGGGCGGATGGGTGCCCTGGAGCGACACGATGTAGGCGGCCACCTGCTGGATCTTCTGCGGGCCGAGCGTGGCTTGCCAGGGGATCATGCCCTTATCCGGCACGCCATGGGTGATCGTATTCACGATGGACTCGTAGCTGTCTCCGTGCAGCCAGTATTCGTCGGTCAGGTTCGGGCCGATCCCGCCCTGTCCCTGCAGCCCATGGCAGGGGGTGCAGTTCTGAGTGAAGATGGCCTTGCCTGCCGCGAGGGTCTCCGCATCGAGCTTGGGGGCCAGCGCGGCCTGGCCCGCGCCGCCTTGCAGGCCGGGCGCGGCGGGTGCGGCGGCTTCGGGATGGAGGCGCTGCGCCTCGACGACCTCCTGCCGGTACTCCTCCGGCCCGCTCAGGGCGTAGCCCAGCCAGTACCACGGGTTGTAGAACGCCGCGAACAGGATCGTGCCGTAGAACATCCACAGCCACCACTTCGGCAGCGGATTGTTGTATTCGCGAATGCCGTCGTACGCGTGGTCGAGCAACTCGTCTCGTTCCTTCGGCATGGGTCTATCTCCGGCAGGGAGCGTGCGCTTGCGGGGGCGGGCGCGTCCAAGGGGGCGCCTGCGCCTGGCGTTATGGGGGCGCGGGTGGAAGGCTCAGGCGCCCTTGTCTGGGTCGCTCTTGGGCGGGCGGCCCATGCGGCCCGTGCCATCGTCCAGGGGGATCGCGGCGCTGCGGTCGTATTCGCGCTTGGCGCCTGGGCGGAAGACCCAGGCCAGCGTGGCCGCGAAGAGCGCCAGGAACAGCAGCAGGCCCCACTTCGCGCCCCAGCTTGCGGCCTCCAGCAGCAGCGTGCGGATCATCGCGCCCCCTCCGCCGCAGCCACTGGCTTGTTCTTGATGTCGGTGCCGAGCCGCTGCAGGTAGGCGATCATGGCCACCACCTCCTTGTCCTCGGTGCCGGATATGCCGGCGGCCTGGAGCTGTCCCGCAACGGCCAGGGCCTGGGCCTTCAGGGCCGCGGGCGCGCCGTCAAGCTCCTGCTGGGAGTAAGGCACGCCCAAGGTCTTCATGGCGCGCAACTTGGCCTGCGTGTCGCCGGTATCGAGCTTGCTGGTCAGCAGCCAGCCGAAGCTGGGCATAATCGAGCCGGGCGAGGTGGAGCGCGGATCCTCGAAATGCCGGTAGTGCCAGATGTCGGGGTACTTCCCGCCGACGCGATGCAGATCCGGGCCGATGCGCCGGGAGCCGAATTGGAAGGGATGGTCGTACACGAATTCTCCGGCCTTCGAGTATTCTCCGTAGCGCTCGGTTTCCGCGCGGAAGGGCCGGATCATCTGGGAGTGGCAGGTATAGCAGCCCTCGCGGATGTAGAGGTCCCGGCCTTCCAGCTCCAGCGCGGTGTAGGGCTTGACCGAGGCGATGGGCGGAACCTGGGAGCTGGCCGACAGCAGCGGCACCAGCTCGACCAGCCCGCCGATCGCGACCGCCACGATGGTCCAGAAGGCGAAGTGCAGCGGGCGCGCTTCCAGCCAGCGCTGGATGTTGGACGCCGCCGGGGCTGGCTGACCCTTGAGCGAAGGGGCGCTCGCCTCCGTGTCGGGCAGGGGCGCGCCCGCGCGCACGGTCACCCAGACGTTCACCGCCATCATGACCGCGCCGGTCAGGTACATCAGCCCGCCCAGCGCGCGCACGTAATACATCGGAATCAGCCGCACCACGGTCTCGGTGAAGTTCCCGTAGGCCAGGAAGCCCTGGTCGTCGAAGGCCCGCCACATCAGGCCCTGCGTGATTCCCGCGGCCCACATGGCCACGATGTACACGACGATCCCGATCGTCCCGAGCCAGAAGTGCGTGTTGACCAGGCGCGGATAGGCCATCGGCCGGCCCCACAGGCGCGGCACGAGCCAGTAGATGATGCCGAAGGCCATGAACCCGTTCCAGCCCAGCGCGCCGGAGTGCACGTGGCCGATGGTCCAGTCGGTGTAGTGGGAAAGGGCGTTGACGGCCCGGATGGACAGCATCGGGCCCTCGAACGTGGCCATGCCGTAGAACGTGATGGCGACGACGAAGAACTTCAGCACCGGATCCGTGCGCACCCGGTCCCAGACCCCGCGCAGTGTCAGCAGGCCGTTGATCATCCCGCCCCAGGACGGCGCGATCAGCATCAGGCTGAACGTCATGCCCAGGATCTGCAGCCAGTCCGGCAGCGCCGTATAGAGCAGGTGGTGCG
>JBGOTW010000189.1:0-8442 GCA_041476685.1 bacterium
CACGAGCTTGCGCCTGCCGACGCACGCGCGGATCGTGCGCGGATCGCGTGCGGATCGTGCGCAGCGACGCGCCCTACCCAGTGCCAGCGTGACGCCATGATGCCGTCCTTCGCCCCGGAAGTGCTGAACAGCTTCTCCACCCCGCTGTTGGTGGTGGACCGGGACGGGTTCATCCATTACGCCAATCCCGCCGCCGGGCAGTTCTGGCACGTCTCGGCGGAAAAGCTGCGCGAATTCACCCTGTGGAAGCTGTTCGGGATCGACAGCCCGCTCAGCGGAAACCTGCGCAGCGCCTTCGTCGAGGAAGTCTCGTCCACGGTGGACGGGTACCGCTTCGAGCAGGGCGAGGGACGGCCGCCGCTGTACCTGCATATCCAGCTCGACCCGATCCTCTGGCCCGGGCAGCCGGTGGAGCGGGCGCTGCTGTCGTTCTGGGACCAGACGACGCACGAGCGCCTGGCGACCCAGGAGCGCGAGCAGCGGGTGATGGAGGCGATCAGCCTGATGGTGCAGAGGCTCGCCCACGAGCTCCAGAATCCCCTCAGCGGCCTGAAGGGGGCGACCCAGCTCCTGGCGCGGCAGATCCGCGGACAGCCCGCGCTGAACGAGTATGCCACCGTCATCCTGCGCGAGCTGGACCGGATGGAGCGACTGGTGCGGGGCTTGCTCAGCCAGGGTGGCGAGCCTCCGCTGAACAAGGCGCCGTTCAACGTGCACGAGCTGCTCGACGGGCTGATCTGGTTCCAGAAGAACGCCCAGGAAGGGCTCACGTTCGTGCGCGACTACGACCCGTCCTTGCCGGACCTGGTGGCCGACCGGGATCGGCTGCATCAGGTCTTCCTCAACCTGCTGCAGAACGCGGCGGAAGCGAGCCCGCCCGGAGGCACGATCACCGTGCGCACGGCGATGGTCGGTCCGTGGCAGGGACGCGAGCAGATCCAGGTCTCCGGGCGAACCTATTTCCTCATCGAATTCGAGGATCAGGGCCCCGGCGTGCCCCGCGAGCACGTGGGGCGGCTGTTCACGCCCTTCCTCACGACGAAGAAGGCGGGTCACGGCCTCGGGCTGTCCATCGCGTACCAGATCGTGCGCGCCCACAATGGGCAAATCCGCTACCGGACGGCGCTGGAGGGCGGCGCGGTGTTCGCCGTGCTGCTGCCGATGGAAGCCGATTGAGTCGGATTTTCGCGCCGCGTCTTGCGCCACAGCGGCGGGCAAGTCATAAATGCTTGACTTTGATGCGAAATTGACCGAAGGAAACATGCGGGGAGAGGACGCGTTAGAGTGAGAGCGCAGGGAGGCGCACACCCGGCTCGGCCCAGGGAGGGGGACACAGACTTCGCTGCCCGAGTGGAACGCATGCGCTTGCCGAGAACCGTTGCGGTCGTAGCAGTGGCGACCGGTCTGGCGCTGCTGGCTGGCTGCGACAAGAGCCCCGAATCCCCCGACATTCCCGCCCAACGCTATACCAGCCGCATCAACCTGATCGGCAAGGGCGCGGGCAGCATGAAGGGCCAGATCCTCTTCCCCTCGGCGTATAGCCAGCGTTCCGCCCCGTTCTTCGTCAACGGCGTGCAGCTCGATACCCAGCCCGACGGCCGGTTCTGGGTGCGCAGCATTCCGGCAGGCGAGCATCAGCTGCGCATCTATGTGCCGGGCTTCGAGCCCATCGTGCTGCCCGTGCGCGTGCTGGCCGCGCAAGTGACCGATGCGCAGGCGCTCGCCCTGCGGCCGGCGCGCGGCCGCATCGTGGGCCGCATCGTCACCGACGACGGCCGCTCCGCAGCCGGCGCGGTGGTGCGGCTCGATCCCTACGGACTGGTCGGGGCGGCCGACAAGGACGGCATCTTCCAGTTCATGGGCATCGGCGGCGGGGAGCACCGGCTGGGCGTCCAGTGCGTCGGCTGCGAACCGGAGGAGTGGGCGCTGCGGCTGCAGCCCAACGAGGCGCGCAACCTCGGCATCGTCACCGTGCATCGCCGCTCGGACACCGCGGGCGAGCCGGACCAGGCCCTGCGGGCGAGCTCGGGCGGCTGATCCTCCTTCTTCCGCGCCGGCCGCAAGCGCCCGGCGTCCGTGGGCAATTCCCTTTCCGATGACCGCTTCCGACGACGCGCTGCCGCTGCACCTGCTGGAGCGGCTGTGCACGGCCGCCGAGATGCGCCGCATGGACGAGCACGCCATCCGGGCGCTCGGCCTGCCGGCACGGCTGCTGATGGAGAACGCCGCGCATGAGGTGGCGGCGCACGTGCAACGCCGGCTGCGGGAGCGCGCCCGCAGCGCGGCGCAGGTGGCCGTGTGCTGCGGCACCGGCAACAACGGAGGCGACGGCTATGCCGCCGCGCGGCTGCTCCGCAACGCGGGCGTGCCCTGCCTCGTTGTCCGCAGCGGCGCGCCCCAGTCCCCCGACGCGCAGGCGAACGCTGAGGCGTGGACGCGCTTCGGCCGCACGCTCGACTGGGACGCGGAGGAAGCGGAGTGCCGGGCGGCGCTGGCCGGGGCGCCCGCGCTGGTGGACGCCCTGTTCGGCACGGGACTGAACCGCGCGCCGGAAGGCTCGGTGCGCGGCCTGATCGCGGCCATGAACGACGCCCCCGCGCCGGTCAAGCTGGCGGTGGACATCCCCTCCGGGCTGCACGCGGACACGGGCGCCATCTTGGGCGCGGCGGTGCGCGCGACCGCCACGGTGTGCTTCCAGGTGGGCAAGATCGGCTGCCACCAGTTCCCGGGCGCCGAGCTGTGCGGCACCGTGACGGTCGTGCCGGTTTCGATCGCGCGCGCCTGGCCCGCGGGAGCGCCCGCCACCTACCGCCTCACACCCGCCTTCGCGCGGGCGCTCCTGCCCCGGCGGCCGCCGCAGGGACACAAGGGCACCTTCGGGCACCTCTTCGCGATCTGCGGCTCGGCGGGCATGGGCGGAGCGGCGATGCTGTGCGGGCTCGCGGCGGCCAAGGTGGGCACGGGGCTGGTGACGCTGGCGGTGCCGGCAGTGCTGCAAGACCGCTTCCTGGCCGACGCGCCGGAACTGATGACCTTCGCGCCGGCCGGCGGCGCAGGGGAGCACTTCGACGCCTCCCATGCGGACAGCCTGGCCGGGGAGGCGGTGCGCCGCGACGCGGTCGTGCTGGGCTGCGGCCTGGGCCGGGCAGCGGGAACCGGGGAGCTGGTGCGGGAGCTGGTGCCCCGGCTCGGCGGGCCGCTGCTGGTGGACGCGGACGGGCTGTATCACCTTCCGGCCGCGGCGCTCGCGGAGCGCGTCACGCCGGCCGTGCTGACGCCGCACCCGGGCGAGCTGGCGCGCCTGAGCGGCCTGACGGCGGGAGAGTTGGGGCGGGATCGGGTGGGCCATGCGCGCGCGCTGGCGCGGCGCTGGGGCGTCGTGCTGCTGCTGAAGGGCGCCGGCACGGTCGTCGCCGCGCCGGACGGCACGGCGTTCATCAATCCCACCGGCGATCAGGGACTGGCGACGGGTGGCACGGGGGACGTGCTGTCGGGCGTCATCGGGGGCTGGCTCGCCCAGGGCCTGCCACCGCTGCGGGCGGCCCTGCTGGGGGTGTACCTGCACGGCCTGGCGCGGGACTTGACGCGGCCCAGGCTGACGAGCGCGTCGTTCACGGCCATGGACCTGGTGCGCGGCTTGAATGAGGCGCTGCGCTCCCTGGAAGGATAGCGCCGGCGACGGCCAGTGGCGGGACAATTTGATGCAGGTGCCGTGAACCGCAAGAACAGACTCCTCGCATGCGCTCGGAGTGACACGCATGGTCATTCCGGGCGCAGCGTGAACTCTGCATGTGCCTCCAGTCTGGCCCACTACCCAAGCGCCCCGCCCCTTCCCCCGGCCAAAGAATTGGCACAAGTTCAGGGCGCAGCCCTCTCGCATACCGTGACCGGAGATTCTGCCGATGAGAACGGATCCGATCCTGCCGGAAGCGCGCATCCGGAGCATGAAGCAGGCCGGCTTCTGGCGCGGCCGAACGCTGCTCGACGCCCTCGACGACTGCGTCGCGCGCTCGCCGCAGCGCACGGCGATCGTGGACCACCGGCTGGCGAGCGGAGAGCGGCACGCGCTGAGCTACGCCGAGCTGGGACGGCGCGTGGAGAGGATCGCGCAGGGCCTGGCGGCATTGGGCGTCGGAAGCGGGGATGTCATCTCCTATCAGTTGCCGAATTGGTGGGAATTCACGGCCGTGCACCTGGCCGCGCTGCGCCTGGGCGCGATCACCAATCCGCTGATGCCGATCTTCCGCGAGCGCGAGCTGGACTTCATGCTGCGCCTGGCGGAGTCGAAGGTGTTCATCGTTCCCAAGCGCTTCCGCGACTTCGACTACGAGGCCATGGCGAACGCCCTGCGGCCGAAACTGCCGGCGCTCGGCCACGTGCTGGTCGTGGGCGGAAGCGGGCCGTCCGCGTTCGAGGGGCTGCTGGGCGAGGGCGTGCCGGACAAGCCGACGCGCCTTGCCGGGCACCGGCCCGGGCCGGACGACGTGATCGAGATCATCTTCACCTCGGGCACGACGGGAGAGCCCAAGGGCGTGATGCACACCTCCCACACGCTGTTCAGCAACCTCGAGCCCTACGCCGAGCGGCTTGGTCTGGGGGCCAAGGACGTCGTGCTGATGGCCTCGCCGATGGCCCACCAGACCGGCTTCATGTACGGATTGATGATGCCGGTGTTCCTGGGCGGAACTTCCGTGCTGCTCGACACGTGGAACCCGGCGCGCGCCGTGGATCTGATCGCCGCGGAACGGGTCAGTTTCACGATGGCCTCCACGCCCTTCCTGCTGGACCTGACCAACGAAGCGGAGAAGCGCAAGCAGGACGTGGACACGCTGCGCATCTTCCTGTCGGCGGGCGCCCCCATTCCCCGCTCGCTCGTGCGGCGGGCCGCCGCGGGACTCGGCGCCAGCATCATCTCGGCCTGGGGAATGACGGAAAACGGCGCCGTGACGACGACCCGGCCGGAAGACCCGGCGGAAAAGACGTTCGGGACCGACGGTTGCCCGCTGGCCGGCATGGAGCTGCGGACCATCGACGCGGAAGGCCGGCCCCTGGGGCCGGAGGAGCAGGGCCGCCTGCAGGTGCGCGGCTGCAGCAACTTCGTGGGGTACCTCAAGCGGCCGGAACTGTACGGAACCGATCCCGAAGGCTGGTTCGATACCGGCGACCTCGCCCACATGGATGCCGACGGTTACGTGCGGATCACGGGCCGCTCCAAGGACATCCTCATCCGCGGCGGCGAAAACGTGCCTGTGGTCGAAATCGAGGACCTGATCTACCAGCATCCGGCGGTGCTCGAGACCGCGATCGTCGGCATGCCGGACCCGCGCCTGGGCGAGCGGGGCTGCGCGTTCGTGACGCTGCGGCAGGGCCAATCGCTCACGCTGAAGGAACTGATCGCCTTTCTCGAAGGAAAGAAAGTCGCCAAGCAATACCTGCCCGAGCGGCTCGAAGTGATCCCGGCCCTGCCGAAGACGCCGAGCGGCAAGGTGCAGAAGTTCCGCTTGCGGGAAATCGCCAAGGCGTTCGGCCAGTCCGGGCCTGGAGCCTGAGCGGTCATGGAGTGTTTTCACCAGTCGAAACAATAGCTAGATTTCCGTACGAACTGCTGCGGGGACGCGAAGTGAGGGGAGCGGGCTGTGCAGGGAGGACGGCAGCGATCCATTTCCAGCGGCCGGAACCCTGAATGCCGGCGCGCGATGGCACACGTGACAGGCAAAGGCAGGGACGGAGGCCAAGGCTGGCCGCACGCGATGCGTGGGTAGTGGGTCGATTTGATGAAGGTGCCGTGAACTGCAACAACAGACTCCTCGCATTCGCTCGGAGTGACAAGAATTGTCATTTCGAGCGCAGCGAGAAATCTGCGCGCCTCCAAACTGACCCGCTACCGACACGGGTGTGGAATATCCCGCGTGGATAGGATCGGATATCCTGGTGTTGTCCCAGGAATGTCAGGGCGTCCTGTCAGCCGACCACCACCGCCCGCCGCCGATGGCTTCCCCGATCCGATCCCTGCTGGGCCTCTGCGCCACGTTGAGTGCCGCGGGGCTTATCGTCGCCCTGGGCAGCGGTGGAATCGCCCGCGCCCAGGCGCTGCAGGGCAAGGTACGACCCGCCACCCTTGCCGACTATGACGTAGCCCGGCTCACCCTGGGCGGTGACTTTGCCCTCACCAACCAGAACGGCAAGCGCACCCGGCTCCAGGATTTCCGCGGGCGCGTGGTGGTGCTGTTCTTCGGCTACACCTACTGCCCGGACATTTGCCCGGTCACGCTGGTGAAGATCGCCCTGGTGCGCAGGGGGCTGGGCCGGCAGGCCAAGAAGCTGCAGCCGGTCTATGTCACGCTGGACCCCGAGCGCGATACGCCGGCGCGTCTCAAGGCGTACCTGGACAATTTCGAGGGGAAAATCGTTGGCCTGACGGGCACGGCGGCCGAAGTGGCGCAGGCGACGCGCCTGTACCGGGTCCGCTACGAGCGGGAGGAGGGCAAGTCCGCCACGGAATACCTGGTGTCGCACACGGCCTACGTGTACGTCGTGGATCGGCGGGGAAAGCTGCGCTATGTGTTCCCTCCCGACGTGGAGGATGCCCTGCTCGCCGAAGCGGCCCAGCGGCTAGTGAACGATTAGCCTACTGAACGATCAGCTCCGTTGCGCGGGAACCCCGTGGCGAATCCGCTTCTTTTCCGCGACCGAACGCGGACGCACGTGCGCGGTACGACGCCGGCACTGCTCCTGGCGGCCCTGCTCCCGGCGGCGCTCCTGCTGGCGGGCTGCCACGAGCGGGAAGTGGCCCAGGGCGCGACCCTGTACGTCGAGCATTGCGCCTCCTGTCACGGCCCGAACGGGCGGGGTCAGAACCCGCTGCGCCCCTGGGGCAGCCTGGTGCCGGAAGAGGAGGGCTGGATCGCGCCCGCGCTGGACATGCGCGGGCACTGTTTCGTCCACCCCCGCAAGCAGCTGTTTTCGCTCATTCGCGACGGCTCCCCGTTCCCGAAGACGACCATGATCGGGTTCAAGGACAAGCTGAGCGACAGCCAGATCCGCACCCTCATCACCTACCTGGAAACGCTCTGGGACAAGAACACGCGCCGGGAATACGAGGAACGCGAACGGTTGTATTCGCAACAGAAGCCGTGAGCCCAAGGACGCCCGCATTCATGCACGCACCGCAGTTGCACCCGCAGCCGGCGCACCCGCAGCCGGCGCACCCGCAGCCGGCGCACCCGCAGCCGGCGCACCCGCAGCCCGGGCACCCCACCCCGCTCGAAAGGAACTCCATGCCCCGCCGATCCGCACGCTCCGCCCTCGTTTTCGCGCTGCTTGTGGCGCCGCTGTACGCCTTGGTGTCCGTTACCTGGGCACTTGCCGCCTGGGGACCCGTTGCTTGGGCACCTGTTGCCTGGGCACCCGCGGCCTGGGCCGCCGATGCGGTCTCGGTCGGGCACATGACGATCGAGCATCCCTGGGCTCGGCCCACGGACATGCTGGCCACGACCGGGGCGGTCTATTTCGACCTGATGAACGGAGGCGACGCGGCGGACCGGCTGATTGCCGCCCGAACGGAGGTGGCCGAAGCGGCCGAGCTGCACCGCACCGTCAACGACGGCGGGATGCTGCGCATGCAGCCCATCGCAGCGATTGACATTCCGGCCAAGGGCCACGTTTCAATCAAGCCGGGCGTGTTTCACGTGATGCTGGCGCACCTGAAAGCTCCGCTCACGGCGGGTCAGCGCTTTCCGCTGCAGCTCACGTTCGAGAAAGCGGGCGCGGTGACGGTGGAAGTCGTGGTGGAGAAAGGCGACGGCGCCTCGAGCGCCATGCCGATGGGCCCAATGCCGATGGGCCAAATGCCGATGGGCTCAATGCCGATGGGCCCCATGCCGAAGGGCCACGGCGATAAGTTAGCTCCGGTGCCTCCCTCGAATGGCGGCGGGATGTAATCGCGGAAGCGGGCAGGAACCCAGGCGTCAGGGGCGCAAGACCCGCGCGCCCGCCGCGCCCGCTGGGCCAGTGCCTTTACCGTCCGCGCGGCTCACGCGCGCACGCGGCCCCGCCGCACAGCGAGTCCCACAGCTCTTTGCCGAGGATTTCCTGGGCCTTGACCGTGGCATCCAGCCGCGCCTCGAACATCTGCTTGCGCAGCAGGTTCAAGCCTTCCCATGACTTGGTGGCCTCGGCCTTGTCCACCGGAAACTTGGCCAGCGCGTTGCCGTAGGTCAGCAGCAACTCGTGCATGGCCGCCATCTGCCCGATCATCTTGCGCTGGGTGTCCACCGTCAGATCGCGCAGCTTCGCGCGCTTGTCGGCCGGAATCTGGGCGTAAAGATCCAGATTCATCCAGCCTTCGCCCCACATCATGCCGGCCCCGCCGCCCATCATTCCGCCCCAGCCGGGCCCGTCGCCCATCATTCCGCCCCACCCGGGCCCGCCACCCCAGCCTGG
>JBGOTW010000190.1:0-8249 GCA_041476685.1 bacterium
ATGCGGTTGTAGGAGCGCAGGTGCGTGGATTTTCCGCAGCCCGACGGGCCGATGATCGCCGTGACGCTGCGCGGGGCGATCTGCAGGGTATTGTCGAAAAGCGCCTGGTGTTGGCCGTAGAAGAAGTCGAGCTTGGTGACGGTGATCTTCGCGGCGGCGTCTTCCGCGGCCTGCTGGCTGGCCGCGGCATCCTCCAGGCCGGGAACCGCAACGAACTGTGTCGGGACGGGCATTGTCGTCTCGCTCATGGTCTGCTCTCCTTCAGTATCACGCGGGCCGCGATCGTGACCACCAGCACCGCCGCGGTGATCAGCAGGGAGGCACCCCAGGCCGCCGCCTGCCAGCCCGGGTAGGGGGACATGGCGAAGGCGAAGATCGTCACGGTGAGATTGGCCGTGGGCTTGTCCAGCGAGTCCGGCCAGTAGGGGCTGTTGAGCGCGGTGAACAGCAGCGGAGCGGTCTCCCCGCTCACCCGGGCCAGGGCCAGCAGCACGCCGGTGAGCAGCCCGGCCTTCGCCGAGGGGAAGAGCACCTGCACCGTCACGCGCCAGCGCGGCGCGCCCAGCGCCAGCGCCGACTCGCGCAGGGCGTTGGGCACCAGGCCGAGCATGTCCTCGGTCGTGCGCGCGACGATGGGCACGATCAGCAGCGCGAGGGAGACCCCGCCCGCGTAGCCGGTGAAGCGGCCCATCGGGACGACCAGCAGCGTGTAGACGAACAAGCCCACGATGATCGAGGGGACGCCCATCATCATGTTGACCGTGAACTGCACGACGGCGCCGAAGCGGGAGCGCTGGCCGTACTCGCTCAGGTAGACCCCTGTCAGGATACCGATGGGCACGCCCAGGCCGGTGGCAAGCAGCGTCATGTAGAGCGTGCCCAGCATGGCGTTGCCCAGCCCTCCGCCGCTGCCGCCCGGCGGGGTGGGCAGCTCGAGGAAGAACGCGGGGGTCAGCGTGGCGGCCCCGCGCGCGACGACGACGATGAGGATCCAGGCCAGGAACAGGATGCCCAGCAGGGCGGCGAGGAGCGAGAGGGACTGCATCGCGCGGTCCACGCCCCGCCGCAGGGCGCGCGAGCGCAACGGCATGCCCGGCGGCGGGCCGGAGGTCGGGGAGGCGAGGGCGGGAGCGTTCATCGCGTGGCGCCTCCCGACTTGGCCAGCCGCCCCAGCCACATCCGCGCGAGCACCTGGATCGCGAACGTGATCACGAACAGCACCAGCCCCAGCTCCACCAGGGCGCTCAAGTACAGCGGCGTCGTGGCCTCCGTGAACTCGTTGGCGAGCGTGGAAGGAATCGTCGCGCCGGGAGCGAACAGGGAGGCGGCGATGCCGTGGTTGTTGCCGATCACGAACGTGACGGCCATCGTCTCGCCGATGGCCCGCGCCAGGCCCAGGAACGTCGCGCCCACGATGCCCCGGATCGCGTACGGGATGGTCACGCTATGGGCCACCTCCCAGGGGGTGCTGCCCATCCCGAACGCCGCCTCCTTCACCACCGGCGGCACCATCAGCAGCACGTCGCGCACCACAGCGCTGATGAACGGCAGGATCATCAGCGTCAGGATGATGCCCGCCGTCAGCATCCCCACGCCCAGCGGCGGCCCCTGGAACAGGGGCAGGAAGCCGAAGGCGCCCTGCAGTGCCGGCTGGATGGTGTGCGCCATGAACGGGGCGAAGATGAACAGCCCCCACATGCCGTAGATGATGCTGGGGATGGCCGCCAGCAGCTCGATCGCCGTGCCCACCACCCGGCGTACCAGCGGGCCAGCGAGGTCCGCCAGAAAGCCACCGATCGCCAGGCTGAGCGGGACGGCCAGGGCCATGGCGATCAGCGTGGAGACGAGCGTGCCGAAGATGGTGCTGGCGGCGCCGAACTTCTCGGTGACTGGGTTCCACTCGCTGGACCAGAGGAAGCCCAGCCCGAAGGCCTTCAGGGACAGCCAGGAGCGACCAGTCAGCGCGGCGAAGATGCCCCCCATCGCCACCAGCACGATCCAGGCGCTGGAGGCGGCGAGGGTCTTGAAGACCAGGTCGCCGATGCCGTGCCTGTGGCGCCGCACGAGAGTCGGCCCCGCCCGCGGCGTGCCGGCGCCGGGCGCATCTGCGGGCGTGTCGGCGGCGAGGATGGACATGCGGCGGCGCGAAGCTCGTGCAGGAACCATGCTCCCGGCTCGGGATCGGTGGGACCGATGCCTGCGCGGGAATCGTGAGCCTACCCGGGAAGTGTAGCGGCGCAGTGTTAGCCTAGTGTTAGCCCGGCGCTAGCCCTGGGCGAATGGCCGCCGCGACGGCTGGTCAAGCTGCGGTGGAAGGGCGTACATTCCAGTGGGACGGCCCCGCAATGAAGCCGCGCCAGTCGGCTCCGACGCTCCTCACTGTTATTCGGCGCGGACGGCAGGCCAGGCGAGCGCCTGCTCGGCAACGGCGCGCCTCGCGCAGTTGCGCGCGTTCCGCAATGCCGCGCGTTCCGACCCAGCCACCGGAGAATTCAAGCGCATGGCCCAGCACCTGCACCGGGAGATCGAGAAGCTCAAGACGATGCTGCTGTCCCTTGGCGCGGACGTGGAGGAGAACGTGTACAAGGCGGTGCGCGCGCTGGACGAGCGCAACGCGGCCATGGCCGAGCAGGTGATCCAGGCCGACTCGCAGGTGGACCGCTTCGAGGTGTACCTGGAGGAGGAGTGCCTGAAGATCCTCGCGCTGCACCAGCCGGTGGCCATCGACCTGCGCTTCGTGATTGCAGTGCTGAAGATCAACAATGACCTGGAGCGCATCGGCGACCTCGCCGTCAACATCGCGGAGCGCGCCACGTTCCTCTCCGGGCGCGAAGCGCTCGACGTGCCCTTCGACTTCCTCAGCATGGCCGTCAAGACGCGCGCCATGCTCAAGCGCGCCTTGGACGCCCTCGTCAACATGGATCCGCGCATGGCGCGCGATGTGTGCGCGGCGGACGACGAGGTGGACAGCCTGAACCGGGAGATGTATGGGCGCATCCAGAAGAGCATGCAGCAGCACCCGAACCGCATCGAAAGCCTGATCCACTACCTGGGGGTCTCGCGCTACCTGGAGCGCATCGCCGACCACGCCACCAACATCGCCGAGGACGTGATCTACATGGTGGATGGCGACATCGTCCGGCACAAGGCCAGCTCGTACAACCCCCGCCCGGCCAACGGGCCACGCGCTTCGTAGACAACCCAAGCTTCCTCTTCTTCCTGGGGTCGCCCGGGCCGGACTCGCTCTCGCTCGGTCCCGCCGCGATTCGCTCGGCGGGCGAAAGCAACGCCTTGCGTCAAGGATGGAACGCGATCCGGCAGCAGGCGATGCCATCGCTGACCGGATCGCAGGTGATCCGTCCCGGTCCGAAGAGCGCGCCCAGCAAGCCCGCATAGAAGGCGGGACAGACCTCCGGATGCCGCTTCGATACGGACTGGAATGGACAGTGGAAGAGGGTGATGCTCAGTGCCCCCGCCGCATCCTCCGCCACTTCGCCCCGCCAACCCAGCTCGCCTTCCAGCCGCTCCAGCGTCTGCCGCCGCTGCACGCGGGGTTCCGCCGTCGCCGCGACAGGCGGCAGCCGGGCGGCCACCTGGGCGCCGGCGCGCTCGAGCAAGCTACGCACGGACGCTTCGCCTTGCTGCGCCTTGACCCCTTCCAGCAGCGCTTCCGCCAGCAGGTCGTAGCGCATCGGCAAGGCCGCCTTACCCGCATCGGATAACCGGTACACGTGCGTGGGCCGATAGGGCTCCCGGCCGTGCTTGCGGTACGTGACCAGCCCCTGGGCCTCCAGGGCCGACACGTGCTGCCGCACGCCCGCAGCCGTCATCCCCAGCGCAAGCGCCAAGCCTTGCACGCTGGACTCTCGGCGGGCCAGTAGCTCAAGTATTTCATGTTTCGTATCAGTCACATGATTATCCAAAATAGCTAAAGATAGAAAACACTTGCTAAACAACTATTTCATTTGTACGCTGTGGGCCGTCAGGAAGCAATGGGCTACGGCTCTGAAGTCAACATTGCGGCCCACTGTTCACACCCACAATTCGCATAAGGAGACCCAATGCTGAAGCGATTGCAGTTGGTCGGTGTCTTGCTGGCCACGGTTCTGGTGGCCAGCGCGTGTTCCATGACGGCGTCGGCGGACACGAAAGCGCCCCCCGGCGGCAACTTCAAGGCGGTCAGCGGCCTGGTGCCCCTGCCCAATTTCATCCCCGGTCTGGGCACGCTGTATGTGGATCCGGCCACCCTGCCGGCCGGTCCGTTCCTGGCCTACAACCGCGAAGGCAGTCTCGTCAGCTCCATCTTCATGATCCCCATCGAGGACATCCAGGTCCACAAGAGCTTCAACAATCTGGGCGTGGCGAAGGAGAAAGTGGATCATGTGGACATGTACTTCAACGCCGGGCACCCGGGCGTCGCCATTCCCCACTACCACGTCGTCCTCTGGTACGTGTCGCCCGAGAAAGCCGCCGCGCTCAAATGACTTCCTCCGCGCCGCAAGTACAATGGTCGAGGCGGCGGGCGCTCCTGGCCGGCGGGCTTTTGCTTGCCGGCTGGGCGTTGTCCAAGAACTCCCGCGCTGCGGAACGACTCGTCGAGGTGCGGCTGCAGAGCGACACGCTCGGTACGACCGTGGGCTTCGATCCCATCGGGCTGCACGTTCCGCCCGGCACGACGGTGCGCTGGGTGGTCGAGGCGAACGTACACACGGTCACCGCCTACCATCCCCGCAACGACAAGCATAGCCTGCGCATCCCCCCAATGGCAGAGCCCTTCGACTCCGGATTCCTGATTAATCCCGGAAACGCGTTCGAACTGCGCCTCACCCACGAGGGCGTGTACGACTATTTCTGCCTGCCCCATGAAGGTGCCGGCATGGTCGGGCGGATCATCGTGGGCCGCCCGGGCGGACCCGGCCTGCTGCCCTTCGACTACTTCAAGACGCTGCCGGAGGGAAAGGATTGGAAGGACGTCCCCCCGGCGGCCCAGGCGGTGTTCCCCTCCGTCGCGGCGATCCTGCGCGACGGCACCGTGCGCCGCATCCCGCCCAAGCCCGCTGCCGACGGATCCCCCGTCATGCATACCCGCGCCACGCACGGGCACGCGCACCGGACGGGCACTGAGCACCGCGCGTGGCCCGGAGTGACGCCCGCAACGAGCCGCGTAGCTGGAGCGGCGTGCCAGCCGGCGGCCCGCTCGGCATAGCGTCGGCGACGCGGAGCCCCTCTGAACCCTTGCAGTCTCACTCCACGGTCAGCACGAGCTTGCCGCACACATGGCCCTCCTCCAGGCGCCGGTGCGCGGCGCGGATCGTCGTCTCGTTGAGCGGGCCGAGGATCGTCAGGGGCGGCGGCGGGATATGGCCAGTCTCGAGCCAGTGGCCGAGCGTGCTCAGGGCGTCTCGGTATGTCTCCCAATCGGCGGGCGTGCCTTCGCGGGCGCGCGCCCCGAGATTGACCAGGTGCACCGACGCCGAGCGCGCCCGCAGCGGGCTGGCGCGGGCCGACCAGACGTTCAAGTCGAAGTCCGGCGGCTCCTCCACCGCCGTCACCACCTGCCCGTCGAACTCCACCACCCGGCAGCACAGCCGCTTCATCGTTCCGCCCACGAAGTCGCAGGCGGTCATCACGGTCCGCCCGCCGTTCAGCGCCAGCAGGCGCTCGACCATCTCGTCCAGCGTGAGCCCGTCGTAGCGCAGGATGTGCCCGGGCGGCACCTGCAGCTCGCGCACGAGGAAGTCACGGCTGGCGTCGCTACCCGCTGTCGTCAGCACCGTCTCCGCGCCCAGACGCCGGGCAAGCGGGATCGCGTGCACCCCCACGCCGCCCGCCCCGCCCGCGATGAACAGAGTCTCGCCGGCCCGCATGCGCGCCTTGAACACCAGGCTCACGTAGGCGGTCATGCCCGCGACCGGCACCGCCGCCGCCTGGGCGAAGCTGAGCATGCCGGGCTTGGGCCCTAAGAACTGCAGCGGCGCGCAAGCGTATTGGGCGTAGGCGCCGTTGCTGCGCGGCCCCAGCAGCGCGCCGAACACCCGTTCGCCCACCTCCACGCCCGTCACGCCCGGCCCGAGCGCGTCAATCTCCCCGGCCACGTCCCGCCCGAGGATCAGCGGCAGCGGCTGCCCCTGCGCGCCGGCCTGCTGGGGCGCCCCGGCGCCACGCCGCATCTTCCAGTCCACCGGATTGACGCTGATCGCCCGGATGCGAACGCGCACCTCGCCCGCACGCGGCTCCGGCACCGGCAGCTCCGTCTCGCGCAGCTCCTCCGGCCCGCCGAAGCGGTCAATCACGATGGCGCGCATGTGCTTGGGCATGTGGCTCCGCGGGCGAGGCTCTCTGTCGCCCAGGCAACCAGCTTGCCGAGGCAACCAGTCGGCCCCTTGCGTCTTGGCAAGGGGAGCCGTGGGCCAAGCGTAAGCGAGGATGCGGCAAGCGGGGAGCGGAGGGCAAGGGCCCCTCCCCGTCCTCACCCCTCCCGTGTTAGGACCTGGGCACGCAGCGACCGCGCTTCCCTTTCTCCGCCAGGAGTTCCCCCCATGGCCAAGCAACCCGACAAGCAACCCGACAAGCCATCCGACAAGCAGTCCGCCAAGTTCCGCAGCGCCCAGTGGTTCGGCCTGCCCGGCAAGGACGGCTTCATCCATCGCTCCTCCATCAAGAATCAGGGCTGGCCGGCGGACCTATTTGACGGACGCCCCGTCATCGGCATCGCCAACTCCTGGTCGGACTTGAACCCGTGCAACGCGCACCTGCGCGACGTGGCCGAATCGGTCAAGCGCGGCGTGTGGGAGCTGGGCGGCTTTCCACTCGAGTTTCCCACGATGTCCCTGGGCGAACCGATCATGCGGCCCACGACGATGCTTTTCCGCAACCTGATGGCCATGGACGTGGAGGAGTCCATCCGCGCCAACCCGCTGGACGGGATCGTACTGCTGTCGGGCTGCGACAAGACCACGCCCGCGCAGCTGATGGGCGCGGCGAGCGTGGACCTGCCGACGATCATGCTCACCGGCGGGCCGATGCTCAACGGCAAGTACAAGAACCAGGACCTGGGCTCGGGCACCGACGTGTGGCGCTTCAGCGAGGAGGTGCGGGCGGGGCGCATGACGGCCGCGGAGTTCCTCGACGCCGAGGCGGGCATGTCCCGCAGCGCGGGCCACTGCTCGACGATGGGCACGGCGTCCACGATGGCGAGCATGGCCGAGGCGCTGGGCATGTGTCTGCCGGGCTCGGCGGCGGTGCCGGCGCCCGACGCGAACCGCTACCGCTTCGCCCACCTGACCGGGCGGCGCATCGTGCAGATGGTGCGCGAGGACCTGCGCATGTCGAAGATCCTCACCCGGCAGGCCTTCGAGAACGCGATCCGGGTGAACGCGTGCATCGGCGGCTCGACCAACGCCGTCGTGCACCTGCTGGCGCTGGCGGGGCGGATGGGTGTGGCGCTGGAGCTGAAGGACTTCGACCGGCTCGGGCAGGAGTTGCCGCTCCTGGCGAACGTGCAACCCTCGGGCAAGTACCTGATGGAGGAGTTCTACTACGCGGGGGGCCTGCCCGCCGTGATGCGCGAGATGGGCGAGCTGCTGCACCTGGGCGCCGTCACTGTGACGGGTCAACCGGTGCGCGACAACATCGCCGGCGCCCAGTGCTACAACCGCGAGGTAATCTACCCCTTCGACAAGCCCCTCAAGCCCCAGGCGGGCATCGCCGTGCTGCGCGGCAACCTGTGCCCCGACGGCGCGGTGATCAAGCCGTCGGCCGCCACGCCGAAGCTGATGAAGCACCGCGGCCGCGCCGTTGCGTTCGAGTCCATCGAGGACTTCAAGGCGCGCATCGACGATCCGAAGCTCGACATCGACGAGACGTGCGTGATGGTGCTCAAGGGCGCCGGGCCGCGCGGCTATCCGGGCTTCCCGGAGGTGGGCAACCTGCCCCTGCCCCCCAAGGTGCTCGCCAAGGGGATCACCGACATGGTGCGCATCTCCGACGCGCGCATGAGCGGCACGGCCTACGGCACCGTCGTGCTGCACGTCTCGCCGGAGGCGGCGGCGGGCGGGACGCTGGCGCTGGTGAAGACCGGCGACACGATCGAGCTGGACGTGGAGGCGCGCCGGCTGCACCTGGACGTGCCCGAAGCCGAGCTGCAGAAGCGCCGCGCCGCCTGGAAGCCCGCGTCCCCCGGCTACGTGCGCGGCTACGCCAAGCTATACGTGGACCACGTCAATCAGGCCCACCGCGGCGCCGACCTG
>JBGOTW010000191.1:0-8167 GCA_041476685.1 bacterium
ATCACCACCCGCGCCGAGCGCCAGGGCAGCCATTACGTCGTCAACGGGCGCAAGGTCTTCATCTCGCGCGTGCGGCAGAGCGACCTGATGCTGCTGCTGTGCCGCACGACGCCCGCCGACAAGTGCGCCAAGCGCACCGACGGCCTGTCGGTGCTGCTGGTGGACCTGCGCCGCGCGGTCGGGCACGGGCTGGAGGTGCGGCCGCTGGACCTGATGATCAACCACCATTCCAACGAGCTGGTGTTCGACAACCTGGCGGTGCCCACGGAGAACCTGATCGGCGAGGAGGGCAAGGGCTTCCGCTACATCCTCTCCAGCATGAACGCCGAGCGCATCCTGATCGCCTCGGAAGCCGTCGGCGACGGACGCTACTTCGTGGAGAAGGCGGTCGCCTACGCCAACGGGCGCAAGGTGTTCGACCGCCCTATCGGCCAGAATCAGGGCGTGCAGTTCCCCATTGCCCAGGCCTACATGGCCGTGGAGGCGGCGCGCCTGATGCGCGACAAGGCCGCCCACATGTTCGACGGCGGCGCCAATCCGGGCGAGGAAGCCAACGCGGCGAAGTTCCTCAGCGCCGAAGCCGCCTGGGAGGCCGCCAACATGTGCATGGACATCCACGGCGGGTACAGCATGGCCGCCGAATACCACATCGAGCGCAAGTTCCGCGAGTCGCGGCTGTTCCGCGTCGCGCCCGTGACGCAGAACATGGTGCTCAATTACGTCTGCCAGAACGTGCTAGGGCTGCCACGCTCGTATTGAGCGGGCGAAACGCCCCGCCCCGCCAGCCTTGACAAGCCCACGTCCAGACCCTACTCTTAAAGGATCAAGTCTCTGTTTTCACGCGGAAATGTGGCGTGGGAACAGCATCTTTGCGTGAACGGGTCGTGCCCTGACCGTCACCGGCCGGGGGCGCGGGAGAAGCTCATGCCGATCTACGAGTACGTCTGCACCACCTGCGGGAAGGAGTTCGAGGTGATGCAGAAGTTCAGCGACAAGCCGCTCAAGAAATGCACCTGCTCGTCGGAAGGCCGCCTGGAGCGTAAGCTGTCCGTGCCGGCGTTCCACCTGCAAGGCGGCGGGTGGTACAGCGAAGGCTATTCGAGCAAGAAGAACGGCAACGGAAAAGCCGAATCGAAGGCCGAAACCAAGACCGGCGGCGCGGAGTCCACCGCCGCGGTGAAAGCCGAATCCTCCAGTTCCAAGTCCGACAAGACGGAAAAAAAGCCCGAGAAGACCGCCAAGAAGGACTCGGCCCCGGCGCCGGCCTGATGCAGAACGGCCTTGACGCCGCACGCCCCTGACGCTGCACAGCACTGAAGCCGCGCGGCGCCGACCGTGCCGCGGCGAGCCCGGCTTCCGGACGCTAGTCCGGCCCGACGATCAGCACGACGGCCTGGGCGGCGATGCCCTCTTCCCGTCCTGTGAAGCCCAGCCGCTCGGTTGTCGTGGCTTTCACCGACACGTTCGCGAGGGGAATCCCGAGCGCGCGGGCTAGGTTCTCCCGCATGGCCTCCCGGTGCGGCGCCACTTTGGGTCGCTCGGCGATCACGGTACAGTCGACGTTGCCCACCCGCCAGCCCTGCGCCCGCACCAGCTCCACCACCCGCCCCAGCAGCCCCAGGCTGTCGGCGCCCGCAGTGGTCGGGTCGCCGGGGGGAAAATGCTGCCCCAGGTCGCCCAGCGCCGCCGCCCCCAGCAGCGCATCGGCCACTGCGTGAGCCAGCACGTCCGCGTCGGAATGCCCGGCCAGTCCGCGCGGATGATCCAGGCGCACACCTCCGAGGATGAGCGGCCTTCCCTCCACGAGGGGATGCACGTCGAATCCGGCACCGACCCGTACCTTCATGTTCCGCTCCATCGTGCGAGGGTACCGTCCTGGCGCTTGGCTTCGTTTTCCACTTTCCTGCGCAAGGGCCTGAGACGGTTCACCTTAACAGAGCCTGGACGTCGTTCGCCATGCACCCGATCAACCTTCAAAGAGCGGCTGGCGCTGAGTCCGGCAACGTCCGCGGTCCGGCTCGTCGGGAGAAGACCGGAGACGGCCCGTCCCGCCCTGGCCCGTTGCCCCACGGACGGGTCGCCTGCACAGGCCCTGCGGCCGCAGACCATCGTGAAGGTGGCACGGGTCGATTGTCGCTCAGGATACCCCGATTCGGCCGCCCGTCGAGGGTCTCTCCAGCCGCCCCCTTGACACGGGCGCGCGATCCAATTAGTTAACCAGAGGGCTAAGTATCACCGGAACGGCAGTCCACATCGATGCGCCGCGAAATCACGCCGCGGGGCGGGGAGAGATGGCCATGACGCGAACCCACGAGACGCGGTATCCGGGCGAAAGCGCGCAGTACAGGCAGATGCGCGACAAGTTGCTGCAGGCCGAACTGGAGTTGCGGAACCAGGTGCACGCCGTCGCGGAGCTCCGGCGGCAGCTTCCGCTCGGAGGCGAGGTGAAGGACTACGTGTTCGAGGAGTCGGGCAAAGGCGACAAGGTGGACAAGGTGCACCTGGCGGAACTGTTTGCGCCCCGCCAGAACACGCTCCTGCTCTACAGCTACATGTACTCGCCGCAGATGAAGGCGCCCTGCCCGATGTGCACCTCGTTCCTGGACGGTCTGGATGGGAACGCGCAGCACATCCGCCAGCAGGTGAGCCTCGCCGTCGTCGCCAAGTCCCCTATCGCCCGCATCCGGGAATTTGCGCGGCAGCGGGGCTGGCGCAACCTGCGGCTGCTGTCCTCCGCCGGCAACACCTACAACGCCGACTATCACGGCGAGGACGGGGAGGGCGAGCAGCAGCCGATGATGAACGTGTTCACCAAGCGGAGCGGCAAGATCCACCACTTCTACGGTTCCGAGACGTATTTCGTCCACGAGCCGGGCCACGAACCCTGCCACATCGACATGATGTGGCCGCTATGGAACGCGCTGGACCTGACGCCCGAGGGGCGGGGCGAGGACTGGTATCCGCGCCTCACGTACGCCGAGTAGAAGCCGGGACAGGCGCGGCGACCACAAGATGTGCGATAAGGAGGTCGCAATCCGCGGCTCAGCGTTCGGGGGCTGCCCGACACGCGCCGGCGGGGATCGGATTCCGCTTGTCTGCGCGCGCATCGTTCCGGCTCTGCGGGGACAAGGGAACGGCCCGCCCGCAAGGCGCCATCTTGCCCGATAATGGACAGCGGTCCGGTATTGGCGGTGCGAGTCGGTTGCCGCAAGATGGGGCGGCCAGGGGGACGAGAATTCGACGTTTGACAAGGATGGGGGAGACCATGAGCACGCAGCGGTCTGAATGGTCGGCGCGGTGGAAGGAGTTGGCGCGAGTGTTTCTGAAGCTGGGAGCGATGAGCTACGGCGGCCCGGCGATCATGGGCATCATGCAGGCCGAGATCCAGGAGAAGCGAGGTTGGCTCTCGAAGGAGCGCTTTCTCGAGGGTCTAGCGCTGGTGAATCTGCTCCCTGGCGCAGGAGCCACGCAGCTCGGCATCTACCTCGGCTACCGCCGGGCCGGCTGGTGGGGCGGGGTGCTCGCGGGTCTCTGCTTCATTCTGCCCGCGTTCTTCATCATGCTGGGCCTCACCTTGCTCTACTCGGCCTTTGGTGCGTTGCCTGCGATGCGCAGCGCATTTTATGGCCTCGGCCCGGTGGTTCTGGGCATCTTCATCGTGGCTCTGTACCGGCTGGGCAAGGCGGCCCTGAAAGACAAAGGGCAAGTCATCCTGGCGGCCGCCGCAGCGGCCGCGGTCGCCTTCACGCCGCTGGGGATCGTGACAACCCTTCTGGTTGCAGGCTGTATCGGCGTAACGCGCACCCGGTCGCGGGCTTGGGGACTGGCGTCCGCGCTGCTAGTGCTGACGCTGTTCGCCATTCTGCATTGGAAAGTGTTGCCCGTTCCGGGTATCGCGCTCCTCGACCCCGGCGCGACCCCGCAATCCGGTCCACCCGACGGTTGGGATCTCGGACTGTTTTTCTTCAAGGTCGGCTCGCTCACCTTCGGCGGCGGCATCACCATGCTCGCGTTCATCCAGGAGCAGGTCGTGGCTCAAATGCACTGGCTGACCCCGCGGGAGTTCCTGGACGGCCTGGCCCTCGGTCAACTGACGCCGGGCCCGATTCTCATCGTGGCCGCGTATGTAGGGTACAAGGTCGCGGGCGTTGCCGGCGCCGCCATTTCCGGAGGGGCGATCTTCCTGCCCTCTTTCATCCTGATGCTCTCGGTGCTGCCGGTGTTGGAGCGCTTCCAGCATCTGCTGTGGATCAAGGCTGCAATGCGGGGAGTCAGCGCCGCCGTCATCGGCATCATCACTGTCTCGCTGCTGCAGATGGCGCCCTATGCCGCGCCCGACCTGTTCGCCTCGGCGGTGCTGATCGTTGCCGTCGCGATGCTGATGTGGCGACAGGCCGGCCCGCTGCCCTTGATGCTTGGCGGCGCAGCCATCGGGGCAGTGCGCGGGGTCGTATCCCGGTAAAGGCTCCCGCCACCTGGGCTGAAGATGGGCGACGTGCTCGGGCGGGGCGAGGACTGGTATCCGCGCCTCTCGTATGCTGAGTAGCGCCCTTTTCGCACCACAGAAGCGCGCGGCGGCGCGGCACGGACCTAGGGCGCCAGCTTCTTGTCCGCCTCGGCCACGAGCGCGGCCAGGGCCTGCTGCGACGGGTCGTCGTCCCCGCGCAGGTCCGCGATCACGCGGACGCGATCCTGCGGCGGGCGGTTCTGGCTCACCTTCCACTTCCCTTCCAGACGCGCGATCGGGAGCTCGAGACCCACGATCGCCTTGAGCATCTGCTCGATGTACGGCTCCGGCGCGTCGCTCACCTGCCACGGCACGGCGCCGCGCGCGTCGCTGCGCTCCCCTTCGTAGCGGCGGGTGAGATGCTCGACCAGCCGCCGCAGCCACGCCGCATCCTCGATCGCGCGCAGCGGCCCGTACGCATGCACCACCGCATAGTTCCACGTCGGCACGACCTTCCCCGTTTCCTGCTTGGTGGCGTAGACGGAAGGCGAGATATAGCCGTGGGGTCCGTGGAAGATGGCAAGCGCCTCGACCTCCGGCCTGAAAGTCTTCCAGAGCGGATTGGCCCGGGCGATGTGGCCGCGCAGGGTGCCCAGCGGGCCGTTACCGGCGTCGAGCTCCAACGGGATGTGGTTGGCCACCAGCCCTTCCGCCCCGAGCGCGACCAGCGTGGCGAAGCCGTGCGTGCGGATCAGGTCATGCAGGACGGGAAGCCGGTCTTCCCTGAAGTGCGCCGGAACATACATGGCCGGTCTCGCGGAGGTTCCTGGGGGGACGCTGGCACGCGGGCTGCCCGCCGCATGCGGCGCCGCTGCGTCCAGCCTGCCCGGGCAGAGGAGCCTCGCACATCGGCGGCCGCGGGGATACCGCGCCCGGATGATGCCGCCCGCCGCCGGCCCGACGCTCCGCCCGCGGCCGGCGTGGCGGGCAGGCGGATCGGAGCCCGGAGCTAGACTCTTTCCCGCTCCCTCGGCCACGCCCCGATGTGCGCCAGCGCCTCCTGCGCCTCCGGCAGCAGCGCGGCATAGCGCTGCCACACGTGGATCATGTCCGGCCAGCGCTCCAGGCGCACGGGCACCCCCGCGGCCTGGGCCTTGTCGGCGAACCGCGCCGCATCGTCCTCCAGGATTTCCGCCGTGCCCACCTGGATCAGCAGCGGCGGCAGGCCGCGCAAATCACCGTGCAGGGGCGAAGCCAGCGGGTCGCGGGCGTCCGCGCCGCCCAGGTAAGCGGCGGCGAAGCGATCCAGGTACGCCTTCGTCAGCGACGGATCGGCGGCGGCGCGGCCGATTATCGAAGCGCCGCTCTGCTCCAGGTCGGTCCAGGGCGAGAGCAGCACGGCGCCCCCCGGCAGCGGCCCGCGGGCCATGCGCAGCGATGTGACGCCGTCGCGCAGCGCCAGCATCAGCGCGGCCGCCAGTCCGCCGCCCGCCGAATCTCCCGCCACGACGATCTGCCCGGGCGCAATCCCGGTCCCCAGCAGCCAGCGGTATGCAGCCAGGGCGTCCTCCAGCGCCGCCGGAAACGGATGCTCGGGGGCGAGACGATAGCCCACGCTCAGCACCGCCCAGCCTCCCGCGCGGGAGATGCGCGAGCACAGCTCCCGGTGCGTGTGGAGCGATCCGCGGTAGTAGCCGCCGCCATGCAGGTACAGCACGACGCCGCGCTCGGCGGTGTTGCTGCCGTCTCGCGGCAAGCGCTCCGTCGCGCCGGGCGCCAGCACCCACTCGCACGGCACGCCGCCCGCCTCCACCGGCCGGCAGCGCACGTCCGCCGCCGGGGGGGCTGCGCGCGCCTGCTCCTCAAGCTGATCGCGGAGCTGCTGCAAGCCCAGGTCGGCGCGCGACGGCGCCGCACGGATCGTGGCGAGAAGGGATTGCATCTGCGCACTGGCCATGAGGCGCTCCTCAATCGAGAGGCTGAATCGAGAGGCTCTGCCATCTGCCCCCGCACGCTCCCGGCGGTCAACTCCATTGCCCAATGCACCGCAGTGGCCGCTTGGGAGGACTCAGGCCGGAGATGGGGACCCGGCCGGCAGGGCGGGGACTCACGGGAAGGACGCGCCTACCGCTGGTAGAACTGGCTCGTCTCCCGCAATACGTCGCGCATGATCTCCGGACGGAGGGTCGCGCCCGGGATCTCGCGATAGTTGCCGTCCACGATGTCCATCCCGCCGTACTCGTACAAGACCGTCGTCCGGTCCGGTTCCAGCACGGCCAACCGGATGCCATTGTAGGCCACCAGGTAGGGCCGCGGCGAGGCGTCGAGCAGGTGCCGCCCGTCGCTGTATGCCTCCGGCGGCGTGGAGCAGCCCAGCACGTCCCGCATCAGCGTGGGCACGAGGTCCACATGGCTCGTCCAGCGCTGGAACACCTGCGGCTTGCGCCCGGGCCAGTGCACCACGAAAGGCGTCTGGAGCTGCCAGCGCGTCATGCCGCCGCCGGCGTGCCCCCAGTAGTTCTGGCCGGAATCGTTGAACTCTTCCCCGTGGTCGCCGGTGATGACGACGACCGTGTCGTCCAGGTGCCCGCTCGCCTTGAGCCGGGCCAGCGCCTCCCCGATCAGCAGGTCGGCGTAGTGCGTGGAATCGGCGTAGCGGTTGCGGATCGGCACCGGATCGCGGCTCTCCGGCGGCGCGGCGAACCAGCTGCCCCGCACGACGGGCTGAAACGGGGCGACCGCCGGATCGTAGCTGTACTCGTGGGTGGAGTCGTAGAACAGGAAGCTGAAGAACGGCTGCTCGCCGGGCGCGGAGACGAATTCCCCGAAGCGCCGCGTCATCTCCCGGTCCCGCTCCCAAGCCGCTCCGCCCGGCAGCCGCAGCGTGAGCTTGTCGCGCAAGGCCGCAAACACCGTCAGGTCGAACTCGGGATGATTGAGCGGCGCCCCGCCCCAGACCCCCATGCGGTAGCCTTCTGCCAGCAACTGGTCCACCAGCACCGGCCCGCGCCGCTCGAGCAGCATGTCGTCCCAGTAGGTCGCATTCAGGCCGTACATGAGGCCGAACACCCCGTAGCGCGTCTCGTTGGCGGAGCTGAAATGCCGCTCGAAGCGCCAGGACTGCTGCGCCAGGGCGAAGATGTTGGGCGTGATCTCCGGCGTGAGGAAGTCCAGCCGCCAGCCGTCGATCAGGATCACGACGACGTTGAGCGGCTTGGCCGGCCGCACGCAGGTCAGCGGCACGAGCGGGTAGCGCAGCGTCCCGCCAGGTGGGCGCGCGAGCGCGGAGGATTCCGACGCGGCCCAGCCGTGCCGCTCGAAGAAGTCCCCGGCCCGCGTCATCTCGGCCCACGGAATGAAGCGCACCTGCCGCGTGATCGCCGTCACCTGGTTCGCGTCCGCCCACGCATGGATGGCGTGGCCCGCCAGCACCAGCAGGGCCGCGGCCAGGCCAAGAGTAAATTTGCGAGCGCGGCCAGTCGTGGCCCATGTCGCTCCCGCGCCTGCGGCCATCACTGCGGCAAAAAGCACGGTGTTGGGCCCGCCCAGCCAGTTGAGGAGCGGTACAATCGCCAGGCATGCCAGCGCGCCGCCGGCGAGATCCGCCCCGTACAGCCGGGGAATATGCTCCGACTCACGCGCAAAGACGATGGAAAATTCCACCCCGGTAACGAAAAATGGAACCGCGGAAGCCACGTACAGTGCCGTAAGCCTGAGAAA
>JBGOTW010000192.1:0-8148 GCA_041476685.1 bacterium
CAACGAGGAGATCGCCCTGCGCAAGGACGACAAGATCAACTGCCAGATCCAGGACAAGGCCGGGGGCGAGGCGATTCAGCTGAACTGCACCGTGATGTGGGCGGAAAAATCGGGCAAGACGCGCTTCGTCTGGACCTGCGGGCTGGCCTTCAGCGCCGTGACGCCCGAGCAGGAAGCGCGGCTCAAGCAACTCGGCGGCCTGACCGACTAGGGCTCCGCCGGGCGGGCGCGATGCGGATTCCGCGCGGGGGCCGCACCGGGGCGGGCCGGCCTCCGGCTCACGGGAAGGCGCCCACGCAGCGGCGCGAGTCCAGGTAGACCGGCACGGGCTTGTCCGGCAGGCTGCGGGCCAGCACGCGCGAAGGCGCGCCGGCTCCGGCAAAGAGGTCCAGGCGCCGGCCGCGAATGGCCCGGCCCGTATCCTCCGCACGGACACACCCGTTGTGCTCGACCCCATCGGCCATCCGCCTGCCGCGCAAGGCCGGGATGTACAGCACGCTGCCCAGCGGCACCACGCCCGGGTCCACGGCCGCGGACCGGAAGGGCTGGAGCCAGAAGAATTGCCGCTGCCAGGGTCCGACCGGGCCCAGGGGCGCGCCCCGGCCGAAGGGAAAGTCGCTGCGCCGCAATTCCTCGTAGCAGATGCGCTCGCCCTGCCGCGTCGGCGCGGCACAGGGGCAGCGCTGCTCGAAGTTGAGCAGCCGTCCGTCGGCCAGGATTCCGCTGCCCTGCAGGCCCAGGTCGCTGTGGAAGCTCTCCGACACCCAGGCCAACACGCGCCCGCAATCGCGTCCATACACCGGCACCCGGTCCCCCGTTTCCTGGCCGTCGCCCGGCTGGGCTTGAGCCAGGCGGTAGTAGGTCAACCGGAAGTCGCCCAACAGCCGGCCCGCGAGGCCACTGGCCAGTGCGCCGCGCGGCGGTGCGGCGGACGACGGTGCGGTGGACGGCAGTGCGGCGGACGACGGTGCGGTGGACGGCAGTGCGGTGGACGGCAGTGCGGCGGACGGCGGTGCGGTAGATGGACGGTGGCCGGGAACGGAGAGCGCCTTGCCGGTCTGGGCGGGCTTGCCATCCGCCGCCCTGCGTTCAGCGGGGAGGGCCAGCAGGAGCACCAGCGCCAGTCCCGCCGCGAGCCACCTCCCGCCGCGGCGTCTCGCGGCGAAGCCGGCGGCGTCGCCGCTCCAGGCGCCACATGGGCGTGCCGGGAGCCCGAGCGCATCCGCCGTGCCCGGCACGGACGGTCCCGCGCGCCGCACCTCGCCGCGAGCGACTCCTGCGGGCCTTCCACGACCGGACGGGGAAACAGGCATGGGGGGCGGCCCCCGGCAAGTCCCGGGCGCGGTGCCCCGGCTAGTTGACGATCAGGTTGAGCGGATTGACGGCGACGTCGTTGATGCGGATCTCGTAGTGCAGGTGGCTGCCGGTGCTGCGGCCCGTCGTGCCGATGGTGCTGATGGTGTCGCCGCGCTTGACGCGCTGGCCCTCGTGCACCAGGACCGTGTCGTTGTGCCCGTAGCGGGTGATGACGCCGTAGCCGTGGTCGATCACCACCATGTTGCCGAAGGTCGTGTCCCAGCCGGTGAAGGTGACGATTCCGTCGGCGGGCGCGCGCACCGGCGTGCCTTTCGGGGCCACGATGTCGATGGCGTCATGTAGGCGCTGCTGGCCGGTGAAGGGGTCCACGCGCGGGCCGAACCCCGACGAGAGGAATCCCCGCACGGGCCAGCGGTACGGGGAGCGCTCGATCAGGTCCTTCCGGTCGGCAAGGAAGGCCTTCAGGTTGTTGAAGCTTTCTTCCTGGAACTGCGCCCGGCTCTCCAGCCGCGTCAGGTCCTTGTCGAGCAGCGTCAGGACGTCGAGCTTGGCCAGGTCCGCGTCCTTGAGCGGCTCGCTGCCGCGCGGGTCCGCGGCGCCGCCGATGCCGAATTGCGTGGGCCGCGGGCGTTCCACCTCCAGGTCCGTGATCATGCGGAGCTTGTAGTCCAGTTCCCGCATCCGGTCGATCTGATCTTTGAACCGGTCAACCTCGTTGGATACCTTTCGGATTTCGACCTGCTGGCGCAGGTAATCGTTGCGCAGGCTGGTGAATCCCGCCATCTCGAGGCGCAGGTCCACGGCCCGGAACAGCGAAACTGCCGTGAACCCCAGCAGCAGCACGATCGCCGTGCCCCAGCCGATGAAGGCATTCCGCGACACATGCAGGCGGAATACCTTGGCTGCCCGGCGGGGAATGAGGACCAGTGTGAATCCGTCCTTCAGGAAATTCATCCGGCACCCGACTGGTGCTTCCGCCTTCCGGACTCCACCCTTGATCCTGCCAGAATTACCACAGAAGCCGAACCGGGGCAAAGACTTCGGGGGAGCGCAGCCAGGGGGCTCCCGTACAAAACCCCGTGTGGGCGGTTTGAATTCGTCGGGCGATAGGCCATAATCGGGGGGCGTCGGGGAAACGGGGCAGGGCGGGGACTCTCCCATGGCGCGAAATCCGACCCGCGCAGAGCGGAGCTCGCCGCCGCCCGTGCAGGCACCCATCCGGTCTTTTCACCGCAAAGCAGGCATGGACGGTCGAATCCCGATTACGCGACGCGGCTACGATGCGTTGAAGTCCGAGCTGCAGACCCTGATGTCGAAGGAACGCCCCGCGATCCAGAAGGCGATCGCGGAGGCCCGCGCGCATGGCGACCTGCGCGAGAACGCCGAGTACCACGCCGCAAAGGAGAAGCAGTCCTTCATCGAGGGGCGCATCCAGGAGATCAACGCCAGGATGGCCCAGCTGCACATCGTCGAGCCGGGCCAGAGCCGCTCCGACCAGATCACGTTCGGGGCGGTCGTGACGCTGGCGTTCGTGGAAACCGAGGAGACGCTCCACTATCAGATTGTCGGACCCGACGAGGCCGACATCAAGTTCAACCGGATTTCTTACCTGTCGCCGATCGCCCGCGCCCTGATCGGCAGGCGCAGCGGCGAAGTCGTCTTGGTGCGCGTGCCGAAAGGCGAGGTCGAGGTCGAGATCAGCGCGATCCGATACGAGTAAGCCCGGCCGGGCGATTCCGCACTCAGGAACCGTGGTTGATGCCGCTCAAGAAGCGAGCCGGCAGAGACGCAGCCCATTGACGCCAAAGGCAAGTACGACCCTTTCGACGCCCCTATCCGGAGCGAATAAGTTGACAGGCGTGTCGAAAATCAGCAGGCTAGGCGCCAATCGACAGCCATGGAGCGGCGCAATTCATTCTCCCCCTTTGCCGTGGTTAGCGGCGTGACGGACCCCGGAGGCAGCCCGTAGCGGGACATTCCCGCGCGGAAACGCCCGGTGGAGCAGGACAGCACGTGCTGGGGGCGCTGCTGGCTCCGGCTTCGGCCGACCTTGGAGGACCATGGCGGGCACCGAAACCTTCCGGGTTGTTGCGGATATCCCCGACAAACTCCTGGAGAGCTATCTCCAGTCGAAAGAGATTGCGGTGGATACCGAGCTGCAGGGCTTGCGCCTGTTTCGGGACCAGGTCTGCCTGGTGCAGCTGTGCGACCGGAACAAGAACGTCTGCCTGCTCCAGCCCGAGCCGCACAAGGCCCCGCCCAACCTGAAGACGCTGCTGACGCACCCCGATACCGTCAAGATCTTCCACTTTGCCCTGACCGATGTGGCGTTCCTGCGGCTGAGCCTGGGCATCCAGGTGCATCCGTTCCGCTGCACGAAGGTGATGAGCAAGCTGATCCGCACCTACACCGAGAACCACGGCCTGCGGTCGCTGGTGCAAGAGCTGATGGGGGTAGAGCTGGACAAGGAGCAGCAGACGTCGAACTGGTTCGTGAAGAACCCGACCCAGATGCAGCTGCGCTACGCGGCGAACGACGTGCTCTACCTGCTGCCCGTGTACGACACGCTGATGGAGATGATCGAGAACCGGGGCATCCTGCCTTCCGGGACGACCGCCCTGGAACTGAACGAGGCCACCCAGGCCTGCTTGCCCACGGTCGTGGACCTGCTGATCAACGGCTACGGCGACCGGGACCAGGGCTGGGAGTCGTCCATCTTCGTGCACTAGTCCCGCGCGGCGGGGCTTTCCAAGCGCCGCCGAATTCCCTACACTTCAAGATTAGCGTGCCGCGTCCGCGGGCGGGCGTCCCGGTTGCGTCCCTGCGGGGCGCCGCAGCTACGAGTGCGGCAAGGCCGCGCGGAAGCGGAAACGCGCGGGAAGAAGACGGACCGGGACGTGTGGCGCGCCGGTACCTTTGCCGGGCGAGCGCCCGTCAAGAACTTCCAGGAGCAGCGAGCTGCCGATGAACCACGGATACCATGTGGCCGTGGCCGGGGCGACCGGCGCGGTCGGACAGGAAATGCTGAACGTCCTCGCGCGGCGCCGCTTTCCGGTGAAGGAGCTGACGCTGCTCGCCTCCGCGCGCAGCGCCGGCAAGCGCATGACTTTCGCCGGCGCGGAGCTGCCGGTGCGCGTGCTGAACAAGGACTCGTTCAAGGGCGTGGACATCGCCCTGTTCAGCGCCGGCGGAGCGCGCTCGAAGGAGTTCGCCCCGTACGCGGTCGAGGCGGGCGCGGTCGTGGTGGACAACTCCAGCGCGTTCCGGATGGATCCCCAGGTGCCGCTGGTCGTGCCGGAGATCAATCCGCAGGCGGTCAAGACCCACAAGGGCATCATCGCCAATCCCAACTGCTCGACGATCGCGATGGTGGTGCCCCTCTACCCGCTGCACAAGGCGTTCCGCGTCAAGCGCGTCGTCGTCGCCACGTACCAGGCCGCCAGTGGCGCGGGCGCCCAGGCCATGGAAGAGCTCAGGGAGGAGACGCGCGCCGTGCTGGACGGCCGCGAATACAAGCGCATGGTCTTCCCGCAGCAGTACGCCTTCAACCTCTTTCCCCACAATAGCCCCCTGCTCGACAACGGCTACGTGGAGGAGGAGATCAAGATGGTGCGCGAGACGCACAAGATCTTCGGCGATTCCTCGATCCGCGTGAACGCGATCTGCGTGCGCGTGCCGGTGCTGCGGGCGCACTCGGAGGCGCTCAACATCGAGTTCGCCCGCGACGTCTCGCCCGAGGAGGCTTACCGCGTCCTGCAGGCGGCGCCCGGGGTCGAGGTCTTCGAGGACCGGGCGCGCAACCGCTGGGCCACGCCCGTGGACGGCTCGGGGCGCGACCCCGTGCTGGTCGGCCGCATCCGCCGCGACCTGTCCCAATCCAACACGCTCGACCTGTGGCTGGTGTCCGATCAGCTGCTCAAGGGCGCGGCGCTCAACGCCGTGCAGATCGCGGAGCTGCTCTAGGATTGCCGCGCCGTCTGTCGGCGGCACAGTCGGACGGCAGCACAGTCGGACGGCAGCACTATCGAATTGCGGCACAGTCGGACGGCAGCGCAGTCTGTCGGCAGCGCAGTCGGCCTGGGCGCCCCGGCCCCCAAGCAGGCGGGCCGCGCACCTGGTGCCTGCGCCGCGCATGACTTCTTTCCCTCCCGCCGGGCGGTCAGCCATGGAACTTCACACGGGATTGAGCGACCTGCTGGGCCTGCGGTATCCGCTTGTGCTGGCGCCCATGGGCGGCGCCGCGGGCGCGGCCCTGGCGGTCGCGGTGTCGGCGGCCGGAGGCCTCGGCCTGATCGGCGGGGGCTATGCGGAGCGGGATTGGGTCGAGCGCGAGCTGGCGGCGGCCAATCTGGCGCAGACGGGAATCGGCTTCATCACCTGGAACCTGCGGGGCCGGGAAGCGCTGTTCGAAGCGGCCATGGCACGCCGTCCCCGGGCGGTGTTCCTCTCCTTCGGGGACCCCGCTCCCTACGTCCCCGCGGTGCGCGCGGCGGGCAGCCGGCTCATCTGCCAGGTTCAGACGTTGGCAGCGGCGCTGCGCGCCGCCGAACTGGGCGCCGACGCCATCGTCGCGCAGGGCAGCGAAGCCGGCGGACATGGCGCGGCCCGCGGCACGATGGCGCTGGTTCCGGCCGTCGTGGACGCGGTTGCGCCGCTGCCGGTACTTGCGGCGGGAGGGATCGGCGACGGTCGGGGAATCGCCGCCGCCCTCATGCTCGGCGCCCAGGGCGCCGTAATCGGTACGCGCTTCCTGGCCACCGCGGAGTCCCTGATCCACGCCAATGCCAAGGCCCGCGTCGTGGCCGCGTCCGGGGACGACACGATCCGCACGCGCGTGTTCGACATCGTGCGCGGCAAGGACTGGCCGCGCGAGTTCGACGGCCGCGCCTTGCGCAATGCCTTCACGGAGCGCTGGCATGGGAACGAGGAGGGCCTCGCCCGCGCAGTGGACGTGGAGCGTCCGCGCTTTCAGGCCGCGTACGAGCGGGGGGACGTGAGCAACGGACTGATTTTCGCCGGCGAGGCCGTGGACCTTGTGCATGAGGTGCAACCGGCGGCGCGGGTGATGGAGACCCTTGTCGCGGAGACCTTGGCGGCGTTGCGGATGGGGTCCGGCTTGATCGCGGACGGAAAGCGGTAATCCTCCTCCCCGGATGCGCAATGGCGGTCCTCGCGTTCTTCGCAGGGACTGGCCGCCTTGCTGGTGGCGGGCGGGGTCCTGCTGCGGGGCTGGGGACGCCCGGACCGGACCGCGTGGCAGGTCACCCTGGCCGCGCCCTTCTGCGTGGCCCATCGCGGCGGGGCCGCCCTGCAGCCCGAGAATACCCTCGCCGCCTTCGAGGCGGCCGCGACCGAGCATGGTTGCCGCTTCATGGAGCTGGACGTGCACGTCTCGGCGGACGGCGTGCCGGTGGTGATCCACGATGGAGCGGTGGACCGCACCACCGCGGGCCACGGCCGCGTGAGCGACCTGACGCTGGCCGAATTGCTCGCCCTGGACGCCGCCCACCGCTTCACGCCCGCGCCGGGCGTCCACCCCGCGGCGGTTTCCGCAGCCGGCCCATGCCCCATTCCCACCCTGGAGGACGTGCTGCGCCGCCTGCCGCATTGCTGGTTCAGCATTGACCTCAAGCACGAGCATCCGCCGCGCGAGGCGACGGTCGTGGCCGCGATCCGCCGCGCGGGCATGGCGCGCCGGGTCGTGGTGGGCGCGGCGGATCACCGGCGCTTCCGCCGCCTGAGCGCCGCCGGACCGGAGCTGCCCACGTTCTTCACGCGCCGCTCCGTGGCCGTGTTCTGGCTCGCCGTGCACCTGCGCGTCTGGCAATGGTACCGCCCGCCCCATCACTCCTTGCAGGTGCCCGAACGCCTCGGTCCGCTGCCGCTGGTGACGGCGCGGCTCGTCCGTGCCGCCCATGCGCTCGGCCTGCCGGTCATCGTCTGGACCGTCAACGACGAGGCCGATATGCGGCGCCTGCTGGCCCTGGGCGTGGATGGCCTCATCACCGACAGGCCGGACGTGTTCAATCGGATCGCCCGGGAGGCCCCGGCCGCGGGGAGCGCCCGCCCGGCCTGACGGTCGCTGCGCCTGACGGCCTGCTACGTCTGGCGGCCGGCTTTACCCGCCCCCTGCCGCCCGGCCCGCATCGGTGTCATAATTCGGACCGTCAACCTGACTGCCCCCCTTCGCGGAGCCGCGCCATGATCGAGACCCTCCCGCTGTACTACGACGGAAAGACCCAGGCCGCCCCCGCCGGCGTCACCCATCTCACGCTCAACGCCCCGGCCACCGGCCAGCCCTATGCGCAGGTGCCCCTCTGCGGCGCGGACACGGTGGACCAGGTCGTGCGCTCGGCCCAGGCGGCGTTCCCCGGCTGGCGCGATACGCCGGTGGTGGAGCGGGCGCGCGTCCTGTTCCGCTATCGCCAGATCCTCGAGGGGGAGGCCGACGCGGTGGCGCGACTGGTGTCCCACGATCACGGCAAGACCCTCGCCGACGCGAAGGGGGAGGTGCAGCGGGGGATCGAGGTGGTCGAGTTCGCCTGCGGGATGCCCACGCTGCTGCAGGGCGAAACGGTGGACGACGTCGCGCGGGGGATTGACTGCCGCACGCTGCGCCAGCCGCTGGGCGTGTGCGCGCGGATCGTGCCGTTCAATTTCCCGGTGATGGTGCCGATGTGGATGTTCCCCGTGGCCATCGCGGCGGGCAACACATTCGTGCTCAAGCCCTCCGAGCGGGTGCCGCGCGCGGCGGTGCGGCTGGCGGAGCTGTTCCGGGAAGCGGGCCTGCCTCCGGGCGTCTTCAACATCGTGCACGGCGCCCGGGAGGCG
>JBGOTW010000193.1:0-8134 GCA_041476685.1 bacterium
AAGCCGCCCGGCACCATGCCCCCCATGTCCGGCCAATGGCCCCGGTTCGCCATCCACAGGAACAGCTCGCCCTTGTAGAAAAAGGGCTTCACCATGCCCATGTCCATCAGGTGCGTGCCGCCCGAGTAGGGATCGTTGCACAGGAAGATGTCGCCGGGCTCCGCGCCCCGCCGCTTCGCCTCTTCGATCACGGCCTGGGTGGTGAACTGCATGATGCCGATGAAGATGGCGAGGCCCCACTTGCCCTGCACGATCACCTCGCCGGTCGTGGCGTCGTAGAAGCCATTGGCGAGGTCGTTGCCCTCGGAGATGACGGGGGAGAAGGCCGCGCGCTTGAGCGTCAGGTCCATCTCCTCGGTGATCTGCTCCAGGCTGCCGCGCACGACGGCCAGCGTCAGGGGATCCATGCTCCGTCCTCCCGTTCGATTGGGAGCCTCAGCTCCGCTTCGCGGACACGATCAGGTTGCCCGCCGCGTCCACGCGCGCCGCGGCGCCGGGCATCAGCACCGTCGTCGTGTCGCCCTGCTCGACGATGGCGGGCCCGGCCAGCTCGGCCGCGCGCGGCAGCAGCGCCCGGTCGAAGACCGCCGTGTCGCGGAACCCGCCTTCGAAATAGACCGGCCGCGTTGCCGTGCGGGCGTCCGCCAGCGTCGCGCCGTCCGGCGGAACGGGCGCGGCGAGGCTGATGGGCGGACGGATGCCCACGACGGACACGCGCGCCGTCACCAGCCGCACCGCGCGCCGGGCCCCGTTGCCGCCAACGACCGTGTCGCCGTACTGCGCCGCGTAGGCGGATTCGAACGCCCGCCGCAGCTCGTCGCGGCCGCAGGGGCGGTCCGGCAGCGCGGTGCGCACTTCGTGGATCTGCCCGTCGTAGGCCATGTCGGCGAAGAAGCGCGGCTCCACGCGCAGCACCTGGATGCGCTCGCTCTCGATCAGCCGGCGCCCCTGCTCCACGTACTCCTGCAGCATGCGGTAGAACGCCACCGGGTCAAGCTCCTCCAGCCGCCGGTTCGCGTTCTGCACGAAGTCGTGCTGGACGTTCGCCGTGACGCAGCCCAGCGCGGAGGTCAGCCCGGGCCAGGGCGGGATCACCGCGCGCACGATCTCCAGCTCCCGCAGCAGGGCGCAGGCGTGCAGCGGCCCGCCGCCGCCGTAGGCGATCAGGGCGAAGTCCCGCGGGTCGTAGCCCTGCTCCACCGTCAGCGTGCGGATGCTCGCGGCGATCTTGTTGTTGGCCACCTGCAGGATGCCCCACGCCGCCTCCACGGCGCCGAGGCCGAGCGGCTGCCCGACATGCTCGACGATCGCCTGCGCCGCAAGCTCGGGTCTCAGGCGCCGGCCCGCGCCGCCGCCGATGGGCCGCTCCGGATTGATCCGGCCCAGCACCAGGTTGGCGTCGGTGACCGTGGGCAGGCGGCCGCCCCGCCCGTAGCAGGCGGGCCCTGGGTCCGCCCCCGCGCTCTGCGGCCCGATCTGCAGCAGGCCCGCCCGGTCGAGCCGCGCGATGCTGCCCCCGCCCGCCCCGACCGAGCGGATGTCGAGCATGGGGACGCGGATGGGCAGGCCGTACTCGAGGCTGGCGTCGCGGGCCATGGCGGGGCGGCCGTCCACGACGACGGCGACGTCCAGGCTCGTGCCGCCCACGTCGCAGGTGATGATGCGGCTCTCGCCGGCGGCCTTGCCGATCTGGGTCGCGGCGCTCACGCCCGCGGCGGGTCCCGACATGATCGTGTTGACCGAATAGCGCCGGGCCACGGCCTGGGACATGACGCCGCCGTTGGACTGGATCAGCAGCACGTCCGCCCCGTAGCCCTGCCGCCCGAGCGCGGCCATCAGGCTGCTCAGGTAGCGGTCGATGAGCGGCTGCACGTAGCCGTTGAGCACGGCGGTGCTCGTGCGCTCGAACTCCCGGATCTCCGGCAGCACGTCCGCCGCCGAGACGACGTAGGGGTTGGGCCAGATCCGCTCCAGCACGCGGCGCACCTTCTGCTCGTTGGCGCCGTTGGCGTAGGCGTTGAGGAAGCTGACGACGACGACCTCCGCGCCCTTCGCCAGCAGCGTCTCGGCGGCGCGGCGAACGTCCTCGTCCGAGGGCTCCTCGAGAACCTGCCCCTTCGCGTCCACGCGCTCCTTGATCTCCAGCCGGAACTCGCGGGGCACGAGCGGGGCGAACTGGCCGCGCAGGCCGTAGGTGTCGGGCCGGTCCCGCCGCCGCAATTCCAGCACGTCGCGGAATCCTTCCGTCATCAGCAGGCCGCAGCGCGCCCCCTTGCGCTCCAGCACGGCGTTGGTGGCGACCGTGGTGCCGTGGACGATCAGGCCGATCTCGCGCGGCGCGACGCCCAGCGCGGCGATCCCGGCGAGCAGGCCGGCCGACTGGTCGGCGGGCGTGCTGGGCACCTTGGCGACCGTGATCCGCCCGGACGCCTCGTCGAACAGCACCAGGTCGGTGAAGGTGCCGCCGATGTCCACGCCCACGATCCGGCTCATGCGGGTCTCCTGCGAGCATCCGCCAGCGCACCTGCCAGCGCACCTGCCAGCGCATCGTGCCCCCTGGCCCTGTACCCGGTCAACCGGCCCCGGGCACGCTGAAACCCCGAGTAAGGCCGGAAGGTGGCTCTGCCAACGGGTCCTCATCCTCGCGCCGAACCTGCCGGCGCGGTCCTTCTCCGACTGCGCGGAGAAGGACAACCGCTTGGCGCCTCAGGCAGTGCCCCTCGCTACACAGTTGGAGAGGGGTGACCGCGCAGCGGGCGGGGTGAGGACCCGGAGCGGCGCGTCTGGCCCGGCACGTCCGGCACGCGCTCCTCGTAGCGGCGAGGCAGCGCGCAGCAGCCCCGGGCGTTGCGCTGCCGCGCCATTTCTCCGCCGCAGCGCCTCCCTGCAACGTCACGCCACCGCGCTTGATTTTTCCGGCTTCGCGGGCACATGTAGGGTGGCGATGCGACGCCCGCAACCGGACTTCCGGCCGGGGAACGGCCGCCCGCGCGGCGGCGCTCCCCTACACCGAACTCAACCGAGGCGAACATGAAAGCAGGCTTCATCGGGCTGGGCATGATGGGCGGACCCATGTGCCGCAACATCATCAAGAAGGGCAACACGGTGGTCGTCTACGACCTGAACCCGGACGCCATCGCCCGGGTGCGCTCCAGCGGGGCGACCGAGGCGAAGTCCGCGCAGGAGGTCGCCGCCCAGTGCGACATCGTGTTCCTCTCGCTGCCCATGCCCAAGGACGTGGAGGCGGTGATCATGGGCCCCAACGGCGTCGCCGCGGGCGCGAAGAAGGGCACGGTCATCGTGGACCTGAGCACCAACGCCCCGGCCGTCGTGCAGCGCCTCGCGAAGGAGCTGGCCCCCAAGGGCATCACCCTGCTCGACAGCCCGGTCAGCGGCGGCGTGGACGGCGCGGAAGCGGCCACGCTCGCCGTGATGGCGGGCGGCGACAAGGCGGCCTTCGACAAGGTCAAGCCCCTGCTCGACTGTATCGGCAAGAACGTGTTCCACCTCGGCGCGATCGGCACCGGCAGCGTCGCCAAGCTGTGCAACAACATGGTCTCCTTCTGCAACCTCGCCGTGGCGTCCGAGGCGGTCATGCTGGCCAAGCGCGCCGGGCTCGATCCGCAGATCATGGTCAACGTGATCCATGCCAGCAGCGGTGCCAGCAGCTCGCTCAAGCGCGTGGACCGCAAGGCCATCCACGGCGACTTCAAGCAGGAATTCGCCCTCAACCTGGCCTTCAAGGACCTGACGCTCGCCCTGGACCTGGGCCGCGAGACGGACACTCCGCTCGCCTACGGCTCCTACACCTACACGCTCATGCAGAAGGCGCGCGCCAAAGGCCGGGGCGGCGAGGACGTGAGCACGCTGATGCGCGACATCGAGGAGCCGGTCAACGAGCAGGTGCGCACCCGGCTCTAGTGGACTGAAACATCGCAGTTGGCAGTAACTGCTGCATAGCGCGGGGCGCTGCCCCGCGCCCTGCTGGGGCCGAGGGGCCCCAGACCCCAGTTTGCGCGAAGGCCGCGCCTAGCGCGGCTTTCGCGCAAAATCCGGGTGCAGGGAGCAACCCCTCCCTGCTGGAGAGCGCGAGAGGCAAAGCCTCTCGCAATCACTACCGAAGTTGCTATCACAGTTTCCTAGCTCCGGTGGGGCGCCGCCGCGCTGTCCCAGGGGACGGGGAAGTACGGAGACGAGGATGGACACGGTCACGGTGAACGGGCGCACGTACCGCATGCCGGCGCGGCCGGTCGTCGTCGTGTGCATCGACGGCAGCGCCCCCGACTATTTCGAGGACGGGCTGGCGCGCGGCCTGCTGCCGAACCTGGCGCGCTTCCGGCGGCAAGGCTTCTCGGCCCTCGCCGACTGCGTCATCCCCAGCTTCACCAACCCCAACAACCTGTCCATCGTGACGGGCGCGCCGCCCTCCGTGCACGGCATCTCGGGCAACTTCTTCCTCGATCCGGACACGGGGCGGGAAGTGATGATGAACGACCCGGCGCTGCTGCGCTGCGAGAGCATCCTGGCGGCGCTGTCGCGCCAGGGCAGGCGCATCGCCATCGTCACGGCGAAGGACAAGCTGCGCCGCCTGCTGGGCCACGGCGTGCAGGGCGGCATCTGCTTCTCCGCCGAGCGCGCCCACGAGACGACCGAGGCGGAGCACGGGATCGCCTCCGCCACCGCGCTGGTCGGGCGGGAGACGCCGGAAGTGTACTCGGCGGCCCTGAGCGAGTTCGTGATGGAGGCGGGCGTGCGGCTGCTGGAGACCCGGCGCCCCGACCTCATGTACCTCTCCCTCACCGACTACATCCAGCACAAGCACGCCCCCGGCGCTCCCGAGGCCGACGCCTTCTACGCCAAGCTCGACGACTACTGGGGCCGCCTGGAGCGGATGGGCGCGCTCGTCGGCCTGACGGCGGATCACGGCATGAACGCGAAGACCCTGCCCGACGGAACGCCCGACATCGTGTACCTGGAAGCCGTGCTGGCCGAGGGCCTCGCTGCCGACCGGTTCCGCGTCATCCTCCCCATCACCGATCCCTACGTCGTGCACCACGGCGCGCTCGGCTCCTTCGCCACCGTGTACCTGCGCGACCCGGCGGACGCGGCGGCGGTGCAGGAGCGGCTGGCCCGGGTGCGGGGCATCGTCGCGGTCGAGCCGCGCGCGGCGGCGTGCGCGCGCTTCGGGCTGCCGCCGGACCGGATCGGGGACCTGGTCGTGCTCAGCGGCGCGCACGTCGTGCTGGGCAAGTCGCCCCAGGCCCACGACCTGAGCCTGCTGAAGGAGCCGCTCCGCTCCCACGGCGGGCTGTCCGAGCAGCGCGTGCCCTTCGAGGTCAGCGCGCCCGTCAGCGCGGCCTACCGGGCCAGGGCCGCCCTGCGCAACTTCGATATTTTTGATTACGTGCTGAACGGGGTCGAGCCATAGGTCAATGGCATTGATCTGGATAGCTGACGCTCATTCTTCTTCCGTCGCCCGAGCTACAATCTCACGTAGTTGAGAAGCACGCGGTTCAAGGTCCTAATTTGCTGAAATTGTTGTACAAGATAATAAGCATTGACAAACGAACAAGATATAGTATTATGTTTGACAATGGCTGGAGGTTTTCCACTCTTTTCTCACGGAGGAGAAATGTTTCAGCCCAATCCAGAGACCGAGATCATCACGTATGCAGGCCAGTTTGGTTACCCCTGGCGACAATGGTACGCCGGCATTACAAATGACGCCAAGCGTCGTTTGTTCGATGACCACGGTGTTGCCGAAACAGGGAGATGGATCTATCGCACGCTACCATCCGTAGCGGAGGCACGGCGTCTCGAGGCTGCCCTGCTGAGACGTGGCATGGACGGAGGCGCTGGCGGCGGCGATAATACGTCCACAGTTGTATACGCGTACCTGAAAACGGGAACAACGAATCCATAGCTCCCAATTTACGCTTTCCACCCGCGGTCGCGGAAGCCACAGCGGAACGCGCCCTGCATGGCGGCGGATCGCTCACGTCGTGCGCACGATCGTGATGGGCAGCCCCGCCAGCCGGGTCTGCAGCTCCGCCAGCGCGGACGCCACCACGGCGCCGTCCCGCGATTCGAGCGTCACCTTCACCGAGTACTCGGCGCGCGAGAAGTTCGGGTACGAGCCGATCAGCAGTCCCGCAAACTTCGCCTGGGTCTCCCGCAGGCTCGCCGCGATCACGCCCTCGTCCGCCTTCAGGAAGATTTCCCGCAGAACGATCGGCGTGCCTTGGAAGCGGTGCTTGATGGCGTTGAACTTGTACTGGAACAACTGCGGCACGCCCGGCAGGATGAAGATGTTGCGGAACAGCACCTGCGGGAAGAACAGCCCGTCCAGGTCGATCAGGTCCGCGCCCTCGGGCACGAGCGCCATCAGCAGGTGATCCTCCGTCAGCCGCGCGCCATAGTGCCGGCGCAGCGCCTGCTCGAGCGCCGGATGCCGCACCGCCTGGACGCCGAATCCGGCCGCGATCGCCGGAACGGTCATGTCGTCGTGGGTCGGCCCGATGCCCCCGCTGGTGAAGACCCACGTGAACCGCCCGGCAAACTCCCGCACCACCGACCCGATCAGGTCGAAGTCGTCCGGGATGGTGGTGATGCGGCACAGATCGAGGCCGAGGAAATTAAGCTCCTTGCACAGGAAGGGCGAGTTCGTGTCGGCCACCTTGCCCGTCAGGATCTCGTTCCCGATCACGACCATGCCGACGGTCGGCACAGTTGCCTGGGCATCCCGTGCCTGGGCACCAGTTGCCCGGGCATCCTGTGCCTGGGCACCAGTTGCCTGGGCATCAGTGGCCTGGGCATCAGTGGCCTGGGCATCACGTGCCTGGGCATCACGTGCCTGGGCTTTTGCCGGAGCGGTACCCCCTTGCCCGGTCATGTGGTCCTCCCCAGCTCGCGGCACGGACCTGCCGCCCTCGCGGACGAGCCCTTGTCGAAAATTGCCGTCACCTTACGCCCCACGTCAGGACGGCTGCAACCCGCCCTTGAGCGCGCCGGCCATTGGCTTCGTTTTCAGATTTTCTCGCAAGGCCCTGAGCGGACGCCCTAAATTTGGCGGCACCTTGGTTCGCCCGATCTCTCCGCCGAATCGCTTGCCCTTCCTGGCGTGGGTTCGATTTTTGAGCTTTTTGGCGACCCGCCTGATATCGCTGCCACGCTCGCGGATTGGCTTCGTTTTCAGATTTTCTCGCAAGCCCCTGAGCGGACGCCTCAAATTTATCCGCATCTTGGTTCGCCCAATCCCTGCGCCGAAGCGCTTGCGTTTCTTGGCGTGGGTTCGTTTTCGCCATTCGTGTGCAACGACCTGATCCGGCTGGAAGCGATTGCCCGTTTCTCGGCTCCGAACCGCGCAAGCGAGGTGGCTCGGGGAGCGTCTCAAAGCCGGATGGCCCTGGCTGTCGCCCCAGCCCAATCCCCGAACGGGGCGCTGGCGAAGCGCGCACCCCCATCCCGCGGTCCCTGGGGTCGCCTGGGGATCCATCCCCGCTGCCGCCGATTCCAGCCTCCGGCGTGCCCGCGGTGCAACGCCCGCAGCGCAATCCCTACTATCTACGATACCCCGACGGCGGCGGCGCGCAAGAGAACGAGCCGCTCGCGTTGACCTTTGCGATGAGGCGGCGGTACCTGGAGGCGAGAGCCGGGCGCTGCACACGCGGCAGGCGCGGCATGACCACAGGGGGCAAAGACCATGGGCGACAAGGGCGGCTTCAGGTACCACGAGGGCATGCGCTACTTCCAGGATCGCTTCGACAGCCGGCGGCTCGCCGACCGGATGGAAGAGGTCAACCTGAGCGCGACCCTGAGCGAGGAGTTGCGCGCCGACATCGCCACGCGGTACTTCTTCTTCCTGGCGACGACCGATGCCGAAGGCTGGCCCGAATGCTCCTTCAAGGGCGGCGTGCCGGGCTGGGTGCGCGCCGTCGACGAGCGCACGATCGTCTTTCCCTGCTACGACGGCAACGGCATGTTCCGCAGCATGGGCAACTTGCGCGTCAATCCCAAGGTCGGGCTGCTGTTCGTCGACTTCGAGAATCCCCGCCGCCTGCGCATCAACGGCACGGCCACCTTGCACGAGCAGGACCCGCTGCTAGCGGAATTTCCGGACGCCCAGTTCCTCGTG
>JBGOTW010000194.1:0-8121 GCA_041476685.1 bacterium
GGGCACTCACCCGCAGGAGTGCGGCGCCGGACCAGTAACCAAGCGGAACGAGCGGATTCGCTTCCGGCACTGCCGTCAGCTCGCCCCGGTCATCGCGCGCGGAGAGAATGTCCACGCCGCTGGCGCTGAAACCCTCCGGCAGCAGCGGATCGATGTCCTCCGCGTTCACCTGCCGCTCAAAGGGCAGCGAATCGAGGTCCCGCCGTCTGCCGCGCGAATCGACCGCCCGGAACCGGTTGGGCGGGAGATGGAAGCGCCATTCGGGGCCAATGCGCGGATCGCCGGGCAGAAGCCGGACACGCAGGGTACCGGTCACGACATGTTCCCCTCGATCTACCCGCACCTCGAAGTGGTATTCCGGAAACGGCTCGGGCCGTAGTGCGGGATTTGCCGCGACGGGCGCGGCCACGAGGGCTCCCAGCGCGGCCCACAGGCCGATCCAAGACAGGCGGCGAAGGCGATTCAGGTTTAGCGGCATGCGGCTGGACAGGGGACGGAGGTCCGCGACGTCGTGTTCAAGCCCGCGGAATGCTCCGCTGGGCCGCTTTCACTCGGCGATCGCGGCAGGGTTTCGCTACATGCGGAATACGCCGAACGGTTGCCGTTCGAACGGACCGTTCAGGCTGGCTGCAATGCCCAGAGCCAAGGCGGCGCGCGTGTCGGCGGGCGCGAGGATCCCATCATCCCACATGCGTGCCGCGCTGAAATAGGGGGATCCTTCGAGTTCGTACTTGTCCAGGATCGGCTGCTTGAATTGCTGAATCTCCTCGGCACTCATGAGCGTCTTGCCTTGCGCCGCAAGAATGTCCTGCCTGACGGTCGCCAGAACGCTCGCCGCCTGCTCCCCGCCCATGACCGAGACCCGGGCGCTGGGCCACGACCAGAGGAAGCGCGGAGAATAGGCGCGGCCGCACATGCCGTAGTTTCCCGCCCCGAACGACCCCCCGGTGATGATCGTGAAGCGCGGCACCCCGCAGGTCGCCACAGCCGTCACCAGCTTTGCCCCGTCTTTGGCAATTCCGCGGGTCTCGTATTCCCGGCCCACCATGAATCCGCTGATGTTCTGCAGGAACACCAGGGGAATCTGGCGCTGCGAAGCCAGCTCGATGAAGTGGGTCCCCTTGACCGACGATTCGCTGAAGAGGATCCCGTTATTGGCCAGGATTCCGACCGGGTAGCCGTGAATATGTGCGAAGCCGCAGACGAGCTCCTTGCCGTAGTTCGCCTTGAATTCATGGAAGCGGCTGCCGTCCACCAGGCGCGCCAGCACCTCGCGCACCTCGTAGGGCGTGCGCAGGTCGATGGGAAGGATGCCCAGAATCTCCTCGGGATCGTAGAGCGGCTGCTCCGGCGGCTGCGTATCCAAGGAGTGCGGCTCCGGCCGGTTCAGGTAGCGGAAGATGTCCCGTGCGATGCGCAGGGCTTCCAGGTCCGAGTGCGCGTAATGGTCCACGACGCCGGACTTGAAGGCATGTACCTCCGCCCCGCCCAGCTCCTGTGCGCTTACTTCTTCGCCCGTGGCCGCCTTCACCAGCGGCGGGCCGGCCAGGAAGATCGTTCCCGTGCCCTTGACGATCACGCTCTCGTCGCACATGGCCGGCAGGTACGCCCCGCCGGCGGTGCAGCTCCCCATCACGATCGCCACCTGCGGTATTCCCAGGCTGGACATCTGCGCCTGGTTGAAGAAGCTGCGCCCGAAGTGCTCGCGGTCGGGAAAGATGTCCGCCTGCAGCGGGAGGAACGCTCCCCCCGAATCCACCAGGTAGACGCAGGGCAGGCGGTTCTGAAGCGCGATCTCCTGCGCCCGCAGGTGCTTCTTCACGGTCATCGGGTAGTACGTGCCGCCCTTGACGGTGGCGTCGTTGGCGATCAGCACCGCCTCGCTGCCCTGCACGCGCCCGATGCCGGTGACGATTCCGGCGCTGGGCGCCTCGTTGTCGTACATGTCCCAGGCCGCCAGGGGCGAGAGCTCCAGGAACGGGGAGCCCGGATCGATCAGCGCGGCGATCCGCTCACGCACAGGCAGCTTGCCCCGCTCGCGATGGCGTTTCATCTGGGACTCGCCGCCGCCCTGGCGCGCCAGCTCCAGACGCTCGTTCAGCACGGCCAGCGTGCGCCGGTGAAAGGCGAGATTCGCCTGAAAAGCTTCCGATCTCGGATGGATCTGGGAACCCAGGACGCTCATGAATGCGCATCCCGACGGGCAAGGTCGTCCAGGTAGTCCTGCCACTCGATGGGCAGCAGATGTTTCTTGCGGGAGTTGCAATCCTTGCAGCAGGGCACGACATTCGACCGGCTGCTGGTCCCGCCGCGGATCAGGGGCACGATGTGGTCCATGGTCAGTTCACGGGCCGGGATGCGCTTGCGACAGTAGTGGCACTCGCCTCGGCCCCGCAGATTCTTCCACCATTGCGTCTGGCGCAGCTCGCGCGCCTTGGATTTCTCCCGCCGCACATGCTCTTCGTCCGCGAGCGGCTCGCCGCCTGACGGCGGGGACGGGCGTGGATTGCGGGAATGGAGGGACATGGGTGCCGAATCGTGCGAGCCGTGGGCTGCAGCGGATTGCGCTTCGGAGTCCATCCATCAAGCTAGCGGGAGCGGGGCGCCTGCGCAATGGGTTACGGACGAATCGCGGCTCCTACTGGCCCACGGCAGTCGGCACGACCCGTGGCGTACGCGGAGCCGGCGAAGGGGAAGGAATCCATCCGCCTTCCGGCCCGGCTGGGGTCCGCTAGGGAGCGGCCGGAGAATTGGCGCGCGGCTGACCGTTGCGCGCTCGGGCGCCTTGGCAAGCAGCGCCTCGACCGGAAGCCCTTTGGGCAAACCCGGTCACGCGTGGATTCAAGGCGGGAAATGAAGGAAGCACGTGGAAAATGCGCAGGCCCCCATGGGATGGGCGGGGCCTGCGCAGAGTGCGGAGGCCTAGCGCTTCTTCCGGGCTTTCGTTTTTCGCTTTGCGCCGGCTTTGGATTTCGTGGCTTTTTTCGACTTCTTGGCTTTTTTCATCACCATGCTCTTACCCTTGGCTTTAGATGCGGATTTGGCGGACTTCTTGGCCGGGCGTTTGGCCTTGGTTTTCGCACGGGCGGCCTTCGCGGCAGCGGCCGGGCGCCTTTCGGATGCGGCCTTGGCGCGAGTCCTTGGACTGGAAGTCGCACTGGCCGCGGGGTGCATGGGTAACCGGCCCGCCTGACTCAGATCCAGGTTGGTCGGCTCGGCGTTCGTCTCCGAGTCCACCCAGCGCCCATTGGAAAACGTGAACAGCTTGAGCAAGCGGCCGAACTGATCGAACACCTTGACGTAGGAATCGTCCGAGCGGCCCTGCACGACCAGTAGGCCCCCTTCCTCGCTGGTGTCCACGCCTTCGAATTGGACCCACAGGGTCTTCTCGAACTTGAGCTTGCTTCCCTCCACCTGCATAGGACGTTCTCCTTTGCTGCTCCCGTAGGTCCGCTCATCGGGAGAGTTCCGGTCCACCTTCACTGAGAACGTCGGCGGATGATTCTTCCGAACGCATCGCTGCTCTCGAATCCGCGCTCGACTTTCCTCATCCTGATCTTCCAACCGAGTCGGGTTGAGCCCGCAGCAATCGGAAGATTCCGGGTCTCGCACAACCGGACTGCTTATTCCGTTAACCGATTATGCCGGCGGGAGCAAGCCCCATGCGCACTTGACCTCTCGCCCGCACCCGGACCCGTTCGATTGCGGAAGACACGCAGCGGTGCCCGGCGGAGCCGTCGGCCCCGCCGCGTGCGGCCGCGGTGGGAAGGAATGCACCGATCGCGCCAGAGCGCCGATTCGATTGGCATCGTTGCAAGCGGCCCGCAGAGCCGTGTCGCTTACCGCGCGTCTTGTCGCGCAGGGGAATTCTTTCGGTGTCATGCCGCCGTTTGCCACCGGCGACGGCCGTGCGCTACTCTCACTTGAACCCCGCTCCCACGCCGGGGAACCGATGGGGGAGGGGGAACACCTTGCGGCATCCCCATTTTTTTATTTGGAGCGATCCGAGCCATGGACGTAGAAATCAGGGTATATAGCCAGCCCTTCTGAGGCCCCTGCGAGCAAGCGAAAGTGTATCTTTCGCAGAAGAACGTGAGTTACACGGTGCGCGACGTGCGCCAGGACCCCGCCGCGCTCCAAGAGCTCATCGCGCTCAACGTGAGTTCCACGCCCTGCCTCGTCATCGGCAAGCAGGTGCTCGTGGGATTCAATCCGAAGGCCATCGACAAGGCGCTTGCCGAAATCCGGGCATGACGGCCGCCTCTTCCTCCTCTTTCGACATGCGAGTTGCCCGCGCAACGATCCAAGCCGGTCCGCTGGAGCGGATCCATGTCGTGCTCGTCGAGCCCGGCGATAGCCGCAACGTGGGATCGGTCGCCCGGGCGATGTTGAATCTGGGGTTCCGGCATCTGCACCTGGTCGCGCCACCGCGCTATCGCATGGAAGATGCCGTCACCACCGCCTGCTGGGCCGACGGGTTGCTGCATGCCGCCCGCATCCATCCGACGCTGGAGGAGGCGCTCGCGCCGATGCAGCACGTCGTCGGATTCTCCGCGCGGCACGGCAGGCTGCGCCCGCGCCACATCGCCCTCGACGAGTGGACCGGCAGCCTCGCCGCGCGGCCGCTGGTGGAGACGGCACTGCTGTTTGGGCCGGAAGATACCGGCCTGCGCCAGGAGCACCTTTCCCACTGCCGCTGGCTTGTGCGCATCCCGTCCCGCGCCGAAAATCCCGCATTCAACCTGTCCCAGGCTGTGCTGCTGGCGCTGTTCCAGGTCGGGCGCAGCCTCGACGAGACGGCCGCGGTGCCCACGCGGGACGGCGATCGGCCCGGTTGGCGCGAGTTCTACGAACTGGAGCGCATCGTGGATGAGACGCTCGCGCGCTGCCGCTTCTATCACAAGGGCACGCCCGCGCCTCTGCCCTCGGTCGTCAAGCACCTGCTGCGGCGCATGGACCCCGACGTGCGCGAGATGCAGCTCCTGCTCGGCATGTTCGGCAAGATCAACCGGGCGCTGGCGGGCGAAGTCCCGGTCAAGCGCCTGCCGGACGATCCCGACGCCTGAGCCGCCACAGCACCCATCCCTTCACCGTTCCCATGGCCATCAATCTGCGGCCTCATTCCGCTCATCCGCTGCTCGTGGAGGACGCCGAGTACGAGCGGCTGGTGCAGCGTGCCGAGCGCGGCTGGAGCCGCTGCGCGGACGAGACGGAATGGCTGGCCAAGCTGCACTATTTGCGCGAGGGAGTTCGAGCCGGTAAGTTGACCGAGACCCAGTTCGAAGAGCGCGAGTCGCGCCTCGTGCAGGCCTGGCTGGGACGTGGGCTCGACTAGCGCGTCGCCAGCCCCTGCACGCGCTAGGGTACCCGGCATTGCAGGCGACACGGCGGGTGACACGGCAGACGGAACGATGGAGAGCGGGATGGTCAAGGAAGCCCACAAGGGGAAGACCCTGCCGGAGATCGCTCAGCTCTACGGCGTAGGGCGGTACGGGATGCCCTTCTTTCTGTGCACGGGGCCGGACTGCTGCACGCCCGAAGTGGGCGACAGCGCGTGGCAGGCGGTCAAGGGGAAGATCAAGGCGCTTTTCCCAAAGCTGTCCGAGTCCACCATCTATCGCACGAAAGTCCAGTGTTTCCGGATGTGCCAGGACGGTCCGATCGCGGTGTGCTACCCGCAGGGCCGCTGGTTCCGCGGGGTGACCGCGGAACAGGTGGACGGCGTCATCGACCATCTCGCCTCCGGCAACGCGGAGCCGCACCCGCTGGAGTTCGCGGCGAATCCCCTGCCCCGGCCGCGCTGACGGCTCCGGCCCCATTCCCCATATGCCCGCCACCGCCAGCCCGGACGGTCCCGCTCCCTTCGTGGACGCGGTGCAACTGACCCGCATCCTCACGCCGCGCGCGGCGCGCCTGGCCGTGCAAGGCTTCTTCGCCCGGCATCGGCGCGACGAGGTGTCCGTCCCCGAGCGCATCCACCTGCACGTCCCCGGCACTGGGACGATCGGCCTGTACATGCCCGCCGCGACGTCGCGCTTCATCGGCGTGAAGCTGGCGCACCTGATGCCCGAGCGGCACCCGAATGTGGAGGCGGAAGTCTTCCTCTACGAGGCCCCGACGGGGCGCCTGCTGTTTTGGGGCGACGGCAAGCCGCTCACGGCCCTGCGCACCGCAGCCCTGTCCGTGGCGGGTGCGCTGCGGCTCTTGCCGGAGTGCCGGCGGCTGGTCGTATTCGGCAACGGTGTGCAGGCCGCGGCGCACATCGTCGCCTTCGCCGAGGCGTATCCGCGCCTGGAGACGGTGGAGGCGGTCACGCGCGGAGTGGCGGCCTTCGCCCGGCTCAAGGCGCTGCTGCCCGAGGCTCTTGCCCGCCGGGTAGCTGGCCCCGCCGATCCGGCGCAGGCGCTGCCGCGCGCCGACTGCATCGTCACCACGACGCCCGCGCCCCGGCCGCTCTTCGATCCCGCCTTGCTGCCGGAGCGGTGCCATATCGCGGCCATCGGCTCGGCCGCCCCGGCGATGAACGAGCTGGCGCCCGCGGTGTTCCGATCCGCGCGCGTTTGGCTCGACACCCGTAACGCGCTGAAGGAAGCGGGAGACTGCCAAGCGGCGCTGCAGGCGGGCTGGCGCGAGGAGGAGCTGGCGGGAGACGCGTTCGACCTGCTCGGTCCGCAGGCGCCGGCGCGCGGTGCGGGGCGCACGATGTTCAAGACGGTCGGGCACGCCGCCCAGGACCTGGCCCTGCTGCTCGCCCTGTGGGACGGGCTACAGTCCGAAGCGCAGGCGCCCCGCTAGACCGCCGCGGGCCTCCCCCGCAGCTCCCCGGGAAGACACGATGCATGCGCCCGTTCCCTCGCCGCGCCTGGGCGAGGGAATGGGACATGCCGCCAGGCCTGCGGTGCAACCAGACCTGTGGTGAAACCAAGCCTCGTCTGCGGACCAGCCTACTTCGCCGCCCAGCCTACTTTGCCGCAAGCACCGTGTTGTTCTGCGTGCCGAGCTTGGCGACGGACGTCTCGATCTTGTCGCCCGGCATGAGCCATGCCGGCGGCTTCATCCCCAGCGCCACGCCGTTGGGCGTGCCCGTGGTGATGACGTCGCCCGGCTCGAGGATGACGTGCTGGCTCAGGTACCAGACGACGTGGTCCACGCTGAAGATCAGGTCGTTCGTGTTGCTCTGCTGGCGCACTTTCCCGTTCACCTTCAGGGAGACGTCCAGATTGCCGTAGTCGCCTACCTCCTCGGTCGGCAGGAGCCAGGGGCCGAGCGGGCCGAAGTTCTGGCAGCCCTTGCCCTTGGTCCACTGGGAGCCGCTGCGCTGGAAGCCGCGCTCGCTCACGTCGTTGCAGACGAGGAAGCCCGCGATCTGCTCCCGGGAGTCCTTGGGACTGGCGAGGTAGTGCACTCGGTTCTTCATCACGAACGCCAGCTCGACCTCGTAGTCGAGCTTGTCGCTCTTGCGCGGCGTGGGGATGTCGTCGTTGGGGCCGCAGATGCACGAGGTCAGCTTGACGAACACCTCCGGCTCCGTCGGGATCTTCGCTCCAGTCTCCTCGGCGTGCTTGCGGTAGTTCAGGCCGATGGCGATGAACGAATACGGCCGCGCGACGGATGGACCGATACGCAGGCCCGCCTTCAGCGGCGGGCACAGCTTCGGCGTCGCGATCGTCTTGAGGCGCTCCAGCCCGCCGCAGGCGAAGAATTCCGGGTCGAAATCGGGAATGTGATCCGAGATATCCAGCCGCGTGCCGTCGGACAGCTCGACTGCGGGCCGCTCGTGTCCAGGATCGCCAAAGCGCATCAGCTTCATGGATCTCGCCTTTCAATTCGGGTGAGGAAGACTGGCCCGTAGGGCAAAGACGCGTCGGGCCGGCGGTGAGAATCGGGAGTGCGCGTGCGGGGTCCCTTTAGCCCATTCGGCTCGACGGGGCAAACGGCCGGCACACCGGGCGCGCGCGTCTCCAACCCCGCGGATCGTCGGGCGGGCGCGTCTGGCGCCCCTTGCGCGGCTCTGCCGCCGAACAGCGGCTCCAGCGCGCTAGGCGCCGAACAGCGGCTCCAAAGCTTCCGCCAGGCCGTCATGGTCGTGGTCGAGCGTGACCTGGTCCGCCAACGCCTTCA
>JBGOTW010000195.1:0-8073 GCA_041476685.1 bacterium
GAGGCCCGCCGCAGGCGGGAGCGCACGGCCGAATCGACACGATCGAGGTCTATGCGGTTGGCCTGCCATGCGCAGGCGCCTGGCGCGGAATGCAGGGCGGCAGGCGCCCGCTGCATTGCGACAGTGCCGAGTTGCGACAGTGCCGAGTTGCGACGGTGCGGGGCAGCGACGGCATCTCGTTACGACCGTGCGGAGTGGCGACCGTGCGGGGCTGCGACAGTGCCGAGTTGCGACCGTGCGGCGCTGCGACCGTGCGGAGTGGCGACCGTGCGGCGCTGCGACCGAGCGCGGCTAGGACAGGGCGGAGTCACGCCGCGTCGGCGGGGGTGGGGCGGTCCGCGTCGGCGGGCTTGTGCGGCAGGATCTGCACCTTGTTCACGCGATTGACGTCCGCGGTGATGACGGTGAAGTCGAAGCCCTCGAAGCCGTGGCTCCAGCCCGGGCTGGGCACGTCCCCCGCCACTTCCATCAAGAATCCGCCCAGGCTCTCGTACGCGCGCTCCTCGGGGAACTGGATATTCAATGCGCCTTCGAGATCCTTGATGTTGATCCGCGCGTCGGCCACGAACCCGCCTTCGGGGCGTGGCCGGATGAGCGGCTCCTCCTCGTCGAACTCGTCGCGAATCTCCCCCAGCAGCTCCTCGATGATGTCCTCGAGCGTGACGATGCCGTGCGTGCCGCCGAACTCGTTGACGACGATGGCCATGTGCTGGCGGGCCTGCTGGAACTCGCGCAGCAGCTCGCTGATCTTCTTCGACTCCGGGACGAACATCGCGGGCCGCATGCGCTTGCGCAGGTATCCGGCCCGCTCCTCCGGCTTGACCGGATGGATGAGTTGCTTGGCGAAGAAGATCCCCACGACCTTGTCGATGGACCCCTCGTACACCGGGATGCGGCTGAAGCCCGATTCGGCGCAGATGCGCACGATCTCCTCGTACGGGCAGTCCACCGGCAGCGCCACCAGCTCCGTGCGCGGCACCATGATCTCCCGCGCCTCGGTGTCCGTGAACTCGAACACCGAGCTCAGCATCTCCTGCTTGTTCTTGTCGAGGCCGCCCTGGCGGTGGCTGAGCGTGATGATGTACTCGATGTCCTCCTCGGTGACGTCCGGGCCGTTCATGATGCGCCCCCCGAGGTGCGTGATCATGAACCGGATGAGACGGGTGATGCACCAGGTGACGGGAAAGAAGAGCGCGTAGAAGAGCGCCACCCCGTTCATCAGCGGCACCGCGAGCAGATCCGCGTATGCGCGCGCGAGCGTCTTGGGGAAGATCTCGCCGGGGATCAGCATCACCATCGTCATGCCCCCGATGGCGACCGGCACGCCGGTCGCGCCCGGCAGGAAGCGCTGGGCCAGGTCGGTCGCCACCGAGCCCGCCGTGAGGCTGACCAGCGTGTTGCCGATAAGGATCGTCGCCAGCACGCTCGTGTGGTTGGTCTCCCACAGGCGCAGTGCCGCGGCGTAGCGCCGCTGCTCGTCCTGGAGCTGGCGCACCTTGAACGCGGAGAGGGTCGTCAGGGCCGTCTCCGCGCCGGAAAAGAAGGCGGAGAGCAGGACGCACACGCACAGCGTGATGATCTCGAGTTGTAGCGTGTCCACGGCTAGGAGGGCTCCGCGCTGGACGGGCGGGGCTGGCGCGGCGGGTGAACCTGCTCGCCGGCGATGCCGGACGCGCGGCTGCCATGCAACACTTCGACGGCGTGCGCCTGCAGGTCTTCCAGACGCGCGCCCGCGGCCCAGCGGCGGTGGGCCTCCTTTTCGAGCGCCAGCGCTTCGCCCAGCGGGAGCGCGGCGCCCGCCTTCATCAGGCGCTTCAAGTCCGCGGCGATTTGCGGATCGTAGGCGGCGATCGCCTGCGCCAGCTTCCACGCGAGCGGCAACAGCTCCTCGCGCGGCACCAGGTGGCTCACCAGCCCGCAGCGGTAGGCCTCCGCGCCGCTCATCGCCTGACCCGCCAGGCTCACCGCCATGGCGCGCGGCAAGCCCACGATGCGCGAGAGCTTCTGGGAGAGGCCGGCGCCCGGCATGACGCCGACCGCGGCGTGCGTATCCCCGAAGCGCGCTTCGGGAGCGGCGACCAGCAGGTCGCAGCAGAGGGCCAGCTCGAATCCGCCGGTGTAGGCCGCGCCGTTCACCGCGCCGATGACGGGCATGGGCAGCGCGTCCAGCGCCTCGAACACGTTCCAGGCCCTTCTCTCCCCCGCGGCCGCTCCTGGCTCTGCGCTGGCGATCGCCGCCGCGGCGAGGCTGGCGGCGAAGTCGCTCAGATCCAGCCCCGCGCAGAAGCCGCGGCCCGCTCCCGTGACGATGACGCAGCGCACGCCGCCGTCCTGGGCCAGTCCGCGCAGCGCGGCGGTTGCCTGCGCCTGCAGAGCCTGGTTGAGCGCGTTGAGCTTGTGCGGGCGGTTGAGTGTCAGCAGCACCACGCTCCCGCGGCGCTCGCTGAGGAGTACCGGACTGCCAGGGCCAGGGTCGGCGGATGCGCTCATGGGCTCGAAGAGGAGAGTCGGGTCCTCGCAGCGGGCAGTGTCGGGACTAGACGGTGGCGCCTCCGTCCACGACAATGGTTTGCCCGGTCGTCCAGCGCGCCCCGGGCGACGCCAGGTACACCGCGGCAGGCGCGATATCCTGCGGTTCCCCCACCCGGCCGAGCGGGAAGGCCTTGATGCGCGCCTGGCCTTCCGGCGTGCTCCACAGCGCCCGGGCAAAGTCGGTCTTCACCAGGCCCGGCAGCAGCGCGTTGACGCGGATGCCGTGGGGCCCGAGCTCGATCGCGAGATTGCGAGCTACCTGATTCAGCGCCGCCTTGGACATGGCGTAGGCCCCCAGCGCGGCCGAGCCTTTCAGGCTGCCGACGCTCGACACCAGGATGATCGCTCCGTCCTGCTTCGCCTTCATGTCGGGCAGGACGGCGTTGATGAGCCACATCGGGCTGAGCACGTTGGTGTCCATGGTCTTGTGGTACGCCTCGTCCGGCATGTCCAGCAGGGGTCCGTAGTACGGGTTGGCCGCGGCGTTGCACACCAGGATATCCACCGGCCCGAATTGCTTGTGGGTTTCCTCGATCAGGCGGGCGATGTCGTCCTTCTTGCCGACATGGCAGGCAATAGCGGCCGCCTGGGCTCCGCTCGCGACGATCGCCTTCGCAACCTGCTGACAGGGCTCGATCTTTCGACTCGAGATGACGACCTTGGCCCCCTGAGCGGCCAGACCTTCGGCGATGCCGCGGCCGATGCCCTTGCTGGAGCCCGTGATGATTGCGACTTTCCCTGTCAGATCAAATGGATTCATTCCGCCTGCTGCACGTTAGGCACGTCCCTGCTTGAGCCGGGGCCGGATGGGCCAAGGCCGTGAGGACAGGAGTGGGACACTCGAATTGGCGCGGGGGAAGTATGGCATTATCGCGCGTCGGGCGTCAAACCGGGCTCGGGGGCGCTGTTTGCGCAGGCAATGCGGTTTCCGCCCGCTCCGTAAGCCGCATTCTTGCCACCGCCCGGACCGAGTCGGGCCGCAGGGCATCCGCGATCCAGAGAAGGCAGAGCGCGTTGGAGGGCTGGTGGGTCATGCGGGATTTCTCAGCTTCGATCGGCCGCCATACACCAGTCCGATGCCCGTGAGCAGCACGCCCACGTTCAGCGCCCACAGCACGTCCTCGTAGCTCCCGGCCACGTCATAGGCCCAGCCGGCGACCCAGGGGCCGACCGCCGCGCCTAGCCCAAAGCCGAGATCGAGCAGGCCGAACATGGTGCCGAGAGACGGCCCCGCGAAGTGATCGGCCACGGCGGAAGCGTACATGGGCGATATGCCGTTGTAGCCAATCCCGAAGGCGAGCGTGAATGCCCACAGCAGCGGCAGGCGCCAACCATCCCAGGCGGGGGAAACGTGGCCGGTGAGCACCAGCGCGCCGAAGCCGCCGATGGTCAGCACGATCGCGATCCACACGCATGGCCCGCGGCCGATGCGGTCGGAGAGCGGCCCCCAGATCAATCCGCCCACCGTGCGCAGCAGGCCCAGGATGCCGAACAGGAAGGCCGAAAGGCCGAGCGAAAAGCCCAGGTCCACCACCAGGCGGGGCTGGTGCACCGCCATGGTCATGCTGACGAGGCCCATCATGGTCACGGACATGAACAGCAGCCAGAACGAAGGCTGCGCGAGTGCGTGGCGGATCGGAATGCGCGCCGCGGGCTGTGACGCCCGCTCCGGGGGCGGCTCGGCGGCGCCATCGGGATGAAGTCCGAGCGCCTGCGGTCCCGGGTGGTGCAGGAGCGCGTTGATGGGGATGAGCACGACCCAGCAGATCGCGCCGCCGGCGAACATGGCCGTCCGCCATCCGAGCGTCTCGATCAGCAGGGCCGACCCGGAGGCCATGCCGAGGCAGCCAAAGCCCACGCCAGAGAGCGCCGCCGCCAGGGCAAGGCCGCGCCGCCGGACGAACCAGCGTGGGACGATCGCGGCGTGCGGAATGAAGCCCAGCGCCGCGAATCCCAGACCCGCGAGCAGGCCATAGGAGAGCAGCAGGCCCGGCACCGTCGTGGCGCGGCTGCACAGCATCAGACCCGCCCCCAGCAGCAAGGCGCCGGCCGTGAATAGCCTGCGCGCGCCGATCCTGTCGAACAGCCAGCCGGCCGGCAGCGCCATCACCGCGTAGACGGCCATGGCGAGCGAGAACACCACGGCCGTGTCGGCTCGCGTCCAGCCGGTGTCTCCGAGAATGGCCGCATAGAACACGCCGAAGGCGTAGCGAAAGCCCAGGGCGACGAACATGGTGACAAATGCGCAGCCGATGATCACCCAGCCGTAGTAGATTCCCCGCCGCTGGAGGAAGCGGGAAAGCGCGGACGGGGAAGCCGGAGGGTGCGGCGTCGGAGACGCGGGCGAGGGCTGGAGAGCGGACAAGGGCGGCGGTTCCTGTGGCCCGACGGTTGGCCCGGCGGTTGGCCCGACGGTAGCGGCGAGGGCCAAGTGTCCATGAATCGCCGCTGGAGCGGCGCGCTTTACCGGCCAGCCGTGCAGCGGCGCTAGCGGCTCCCGCAGGGCGGGGTTGCGCAGTCCATAGACCGAATCGGCTGCAAAATGCAAAGGGCTAGGTTTCCACCTCGAAAGCCGCTATAAGGCGCTCCATGGGGAAGGCCGGTGTGCAGCGTCCGCTCGCTTGCGGCTCAGGCGCATTGCGTAATCGAGCGGTCGTGACGTCTGCCGATCCGCCTGGATCTGCCGCAAATCGCCATCAGCCCGTGGATCACCCGCTGCTAGGCGCACGACGAGGCCATCGCCCCTTCCGGTGCGCGCTGGCTGAACACTGGAGTCAGACGAGCAATGAAGATCCACGAGTATCAAGCCAAACAAGTGCTGGCCAAGTATGGGGTCCCCGTGCCGAAAGGCCGCGTGGCGGCCACGGTTCCGGCAGCGCTGGCGGCGGCGAAGGGAGTCGGCGGGAAGGTGTGGGTCGTGAAGGCCCAGATCCACGCCGGGGGCCGCGGCAAGGGCGGCGGGGTCAAGCTGTGCCGGAGCCTGGCGGAGGTGAAGAAGACCGCGGGTCAGATCCTCGGCATGCAGCTCGTCACGCACCAGACGGGCCCGAAAGGCCAGACCGTGCGCCGCGTGCTGGTCGAGGAGGGCATGGACATCCGCAAGGAGCTCTACATGTCCATGCTCGTGGACCGGAATTCGCAGTCTGTCGTGGTGCTGGCTTCGACGGAAGGCGGGATGGAGATCGAGCAGGTCGCGGCGACGACGCCCGAGAAGATCCTCAAGGAGGCGGTTGACCCCAGCGTCGGCCTGCTGCCGTTCCAGGCGCTACGGCTGGCGTACGGGCTGAAGGTGGACCAGACCAATCCCGCGCTGGTGCGGTCGCTCGCGAGTCTGCTGCTAGGCGCCTACAAGGCGTTCGTCGCCGAGGACTGCTCGCTGGTGGAGGTCAATCCGCTCGTGCTCACCGGCGACGGGCGTGCCGTCGCGCTGGACGCGAAAGTCACGTTCGACGACAACGCGCTGTTCAGGCACCCGGACTTGGCGGCGCTACGGGACCCGCACGAGGAGGAACCGCTCGAGATCGAAGCGGGCGAGGCGGACCTGAACTACATCAAGCTCGACGGCAACATCGGGTGCATGGTGAACGGCGCGGGCCTGGCGATGGGCACGATGGACATCATCAAGGCCGAGGGCGGCGAGCCGGCGAACTTTCTGGACGTGGGCGGCGGAGCCAGCACCGAGCGCGTGGAAAAGGCGTTCCGCATCATCACCAAGGACCCGAACGTCCGCTGCATCATGATCAACATCTTCGGCGGCATCGTGCGTTGCGACGTGGTGGCGGAGGGCGTCGTGCAGGCGTTCAAGACCGTGGGGCTGAAGATTCCCGTTGTCGTGCGGCTGGAGGGGACGAATGCGGACCAGGCCAAGGCGATCATCCAGAATTCGGGCATGGGCAGCCGGCTGCAGATGGCCGACAGCCTGAAGGATGCGGCCCGCAAGTCCGTGGCGGCCGCACGGGAGCAGGCGCGGCTGCACCCGGTCGCAGTGCAGGGCGTGGCAGCGGCGGCGCCCTCGCGGAGCACCGCCAAGCCGAAGCCGGCTGGAAAGAAACCGGTGCGAGCTCAAGCGAAGCGTGGGCGTCGGGTCGCGGCAAAGAAGACTGCGCGCAAAAGAGCGCGGCCGGCCGGTTCCCCCAGGCGGCGCGGTCGACGCTAGACGGGCGGCGGGTCGGCGGCGATCCGGAGCGCTCCGGCATTCTGCGCGGCGCCCTTCAACGACGAGCGAGGTGTCATGGCGGTGCTGGTCGGCAAGAACACGCGGGTGGTGGTGCAGGGCATCACGGGCGCGCAGGGCGCCCTGCACGCGCGCGCGTGCAAGGAGTACGGCACGCAGATCGTGGCGGGCGTCACGCCGGGCAAGGGCGGACAATCCTTCGAAGGCACGCCCGTCTTCAACCTGGTGGAGCAGGCCGTCCGCCAGGCGGGGGCCGACACATCGCTGATCTTCGTCCCGCCGCCCTTCGCCGCGGATGCGATCATGGAGGCGGCGGACGCCGGGATCAAGCTCATCATCTGCATCACCGAAGGCGTGCCGGTGCTCGACATGGTGCGCGCCGTGCCTTATGTGCGGGCCAAGGGCGCGCGCCTGATCGGTCCCAACTGCCCGGGCATCATCACGCCCGGCGAGTGCAAGATCGGCATCATGCCCGGGTACATCCACAAGCAGGGACGGGTCGGGCTGGTCTCGCGCTCGGGCACGCTCACCTACGAGGCCGTGTGGCAGCTCACTCAGCATGGTCTTGGACAGAGCACGTGCATCGGGATCGGCGGCGACCCGGTCAACGGCACGAGCCATATTGACGCCCTCAAGATGTTCCAGGACGACGCGGGGACCGATGCCATCGTGATGATCGGGGAAATCGGGGGCTCCGGCGAGGAGCAGGCGGCCGCGTTTGCCAAGCAGTACGTGAAGAAGCCGATCGTGGCATTCATTGCCGGCCAGACCGCTCCGCCCGGGCGCCGCATGGGGCACGCGGGCGCGATCATCTCCGGAGGCCACGGCACGGCCGCGGAAAAGATGGCGGCGTTGCAGACCGCCGGCATTCACGTCGTCAAGACCCCGGACGCGATTGGCGAGACCATGGCGCGGGTGCTGGGGCGGGCGTAGCGGGCGGGAGGCTCAGGGGGCTGGCAAGGTGCGCGCAGGCCTTCGCGGGGCGGGTGCATGTCGCTGCGCGGTGGCGATGAAGTCATTGAGGGCGATCGACGACCGGCCGCACGATCGAGACGAAGGGAATTCGCAGAAACAACCAATAACTAGTGCGCGCAGGATTATGTTCACCAAATAAATAATCCATACTACGCTGATTCAAACAGATACTCCCGCAACATCTCCCTTCGAAGAGCGCCTATAACTTGCGGAATATTCTTGTGGCTGGGGTCTGGCAGTTCCTGGCTTGCCCAACGGGGCCTTTTGCGCAGCCCTGGACTAGGACGGTGGCGGGTCATCGAAGGTGATGCGTCCGAAGTGTCCCATGCGGTACTGCTCCAGCACGAACTGCGCGGTCTTCGGCAGGTTGACGCTGCCGCCTGCAGCGAGGA
>JBGOTW010000196.1:0-8043 GCA_041476685.1 bacterium
CGCGGACTGTGGGGCTGCGCGGACTGTGGGGCTGCGCGGACTGTGGGGCTGCGCGGACTGTGGGGCTGCGCGGACTGTGGGGCTGCGCGGACTGTGGGGACAATGGGCGGCACAGGGCTTGAACCTGTGACCTACGGCTTGTGACGCCGTCGCTCTCCCAGCTGAGCTAGCCGCCCGGGGAAAGTGGGAAAATCGGACTTCGGACGCTAAAAGAGCGTTGCGAGGATGTCAACTGGCCCCGCTGTCGCGCAGCGGGTTCTTACGCCGCCGAAACGGCGCTGAGCGGGTTGCGATCCATGATCTCGTCAATGATCCCGTAGGATTTCGCCTCCGGGGCGTCCATGAAGTGGTCGCGGGAGGTGTCCAAGTCGATTGTCTCGACACTCTTCTTGGTGTGCTTGGAGAGGATGCGATTGGTGATGGAGCGCAGACGCAGGATTTCCCGCGCATGGATGTCGATGTCGGACGCCTGGCCCGACAGGCCGCCCCAGGGCTGGTGCAGCATGATGCGCGCGTGGGGCAGGGCATAGCGCTTGCCCGCCGAGCCCGCCGCCAGCAGGATCGCTCCGAGGCTTGCCGCCTGGCCCAGGCAGATGGTCTGGATCGAGGGCCGGACGTACTGCATCGTGTCGTAGATGGACAGCCCGGCGGTCAGCAGTCCGCCCGGGCAGTTGATGTACATCGAGATCTCGGTGTCCGGGTCCTCGGACTCGAGAAACAGCAGCTGGGCAATCACGACGTTGGCGACATGGTCGTCCACCGCTTGGCCGAGGAAGATGATCCGGTCCTTGAGCAGGCGCGAATAGATGTCGTAGGCGCGTTCGCCCCGGTTGGTCTGTTCCACCACCATCGGAATGAGGGTCATGGCGGATCATCTCCTGGTCGAAGGGCCTGCTTGCCTCCCGCGGGCTTCCTGTCCGCGGCGCTTGCGTCCGGTGGAGCGGTGCTCGAGCGCGGCCGTGTGCCGCTCAGCAGCCCAGGGCCAGCCACGCGGCCCTAGTGTGCATGCTCATGTTCGCCTTCGCCGTGGGTAGCGGGCTCGGACTCATGGGCGATGGCATCTTGATCGGGCCCTTCCCGCGGCGTTTCATTGACTGGCGCGCCGGGCGCGAATTCCGCGGGCAGCGCTTTGCCCAGCAACGTGTAGGCTAGGTGTCCCAGCACCTTCGCGCTCAGCATCTGCTGCCGCATGTACTCCAGCATCTGCTCTCCATAAGGGCTTTTCAAGAGCTCGCCGGGATCCTGGCGCAGCATGTATGCCTGCAGCATGAACCGCTCGCGCAGACGTTGCGGATCGCCCTGCAGGTCATGCAGCCGCGCGTACCGGTCCGTCACGAAGTCCAGCCGCAGGTCCCCGATGATCTTCTTGCGGCGCTCCCCTTTGAGTTCTTCGAGCTTGTTCGGGTTCTTGAGCGCCTCCGGATCGGTGCGCTCCAGTTCGTGCTCGAACTGGTGCAATAGCCGCTCCACGGAGGACTCGGGCACCTCGAACGTGTACTTCTCGCGCAGCTGCTCGGCGAGGGATTGCTGCTGGGCCGCCAGCTGGGTGCGCTCCTGATCGGCGTGGAGCAACTTCCGGACGTGCTCTCGGAATGCCTCTTCCGTTTCTAAAGCTCCGAAATCCTTGAACAATTCCGGAGTCAGCGCGGCGGGCACCGCCTTTTCTACCTTGTGTGCGGTCACTGTGAACTGGGCGGTCTTCCCCGCGAGATTCGCATCGCCGTAGTCCGCGGGGAACGACAAATCAAAGACCTTGGTCTGCCCGGCGGCCATGCCGGACAGCTGCGTGTCGAATTCCTTCAAGTACTGCCCGGCGCCGATCTCGATGCGCTGGTCTTTTCCGGCGCCTCCCGGGAACGAGACGCCGTCGAGCTTGCCTTCGAAGTCGAATGTGACCGTGTCGCCGGTCTCCGCGGGCAGGGCGCCCTTATCCTCGGGCGTAGCGCGGCTCTTGCGGATCTGCGCGATACGCTCCTCGATCTGTTCGGGCGTCACCGTGATCGGCTTGTCCTCCAGCTTGAATTCCGCGGGCGGCAGCAGCTCGAAGGGCGGAAAGATCTCGAATTCCACGTCGAACTTGAGCGGCTGCTGCTTGTCGATCTGCAGGTTCTGGAAGCGCGGCTCCGTGGCGGGACGGAGGTCCTTCTCCTTGAGCGCCTGATCGAAGTATTTGGGCACCAGGTTCTGCACCGCTTCCTGGGCCATCAGGCTCTTGAAGCGTTTCTCGGCCAGCGCGCGCGGAAACTTGCCGGGCCGGAACCCGGGCACTTGCAGATGGCTGCGGATCTCCGCGAACACCTGGTCATAGGTCTGCTGCACGTCGGAGAGCGGGACTTCCACCGACAGCTTGCGCTTGAGCTTGCCCTGATCTTCTACCGTGACGTGCATCGCGTGGACTCGACTCCGGAAGGGTGGCGGCCGTGCAAGGGAAGGACGGGGTGCCGCTTCGGGTCAGCTCCCGGGCACCCCCGATGCGAGAAGGGGGATTCGAACCCCCACACCCGAAGGTACTGGATCCTAAGTCCAGCGCGTCTGCCAGTTCCGCCACTCTCGCGAGACGCCTGCTGTGCAATCTGCAATTAAACCGGCAATGGGCGCGGGCGTCAAGCGACGCGCGGGCCGGGTGCTGCGGCGTGCTGCGGGCATGATGCGATGAAAGAGCGCCGTCGCCTATGGAAGGTAATCCAGCGCTTCCCGGGCCTGGGTGGTGATTCCCGTGTAGCCCTGTTCGCCGGCGGCCCGCAGGAAGTGCTCACGGGCTTCCTTGACTTTGCCGGCGGCCAGCGCCGCCCGGCCCAGGTAGAGTTGCTTCAGGTCCTGGAAGCCGGCGCCGATCTGCTCGTAGAGCGGAGCCGCTTCGGCAGGCTTGCCCTGGGCCTCCTTGACCTTGGCCAGCCCCACAAGCGCCTGGGTGCGCAGGAGGGGCGGCGTCTTGCCGTTGTCGAGTACGTGTTGGAAGGCTTGTGCGGCGGGCTCGAGCTGAGTCTGCTCGTAGGCCAGGCGGGCGATGTACAGCCACGCGACCGGCGCCAGGGACGAGCTCGGGTGCTGCTCCACGAACGCGTGAAAGGCCGGGGCCGCGCTCTTGCGCCGCGCTTCCTGCCCGGTCGCGGGATCGTTGAGGACCCGCACCGCCTGCAGCAAGGCTTCGGAGTCCACGCGCTCCGTGTGCACGACGTAGGCGTAGCCGCCGATTGCGCCCGCCACGACCACGAATACGGCGATGCCGCCCAGCACGAACTTCAGCCGCCGCTGGTACATGTAGTCAATGAACTCGAAGACCGCGTCGCGAAACGCATCGTGTTGCAGTTCCTTGCGGTCTATTCTCTCGATGGCCATGGGCGGAGCGGCGCGGGTGCCGGCAAAGGGGTGGCGGAAGAGCCGCCCGCGGCTACATTCAGCGGCGGGGCAGGCCCGTCCTGTTCTCAGGCTTTCCGGTTGGTGCTAAGGGTGGCGAAACCGGAACCGGCGGGAGATGGGGGCCGCCGTGCGTGCAGCAATTGAAAGCTGTCCCATGCCGGACGTGCGCTGTCAATGCGGCCGGCAGTCCATGCCGCCCGCTGTTCCAGCAGAAGTGTAGGTCTCACTCGTCCTTGGGACCGTGCAGACTTCCCCATCTGGAGACCGCATCGTGGGGCGAGCAGGCCGGGCGCCCCGGCCGGATCGTCGCACTTGCGTTCGATTTCCGGAGCGCGCCGCGGCATGAGGCGAGCTGCCGACGGGAGGTTCTTGACCTGCTTGACAACTCATATCGCTGTGCGATGATACATAGATGCAATTAGGAAGCCATTGATATTGAACAGACAATTCCCGTCGGGTCCGGCCATGCCACTCAACAAGCATCCGCAGGCGGTGGTGCATCGGTTCGAGGCGCCTTTCATTTTCGACACGCCGTACCAGGGCCGGGTGGAATCCATCCCGGTGCTGGAAGTGGGCTACGAGGCTTGGGGCAACCCGAAGCATCCGTGCATCCTGGTCACCCACGCCCTGTCACAAAACACCCACTGCACCGACGCCGAGCATCCGGACGATGATGATTTGTCGTGGTGGGGAGAGATCGTGGGACCGGGCAAGCCGGTGGACACCAAGCGCTTCTACGTGATCTGCATCAACATGCTGGGCGGCTGCGGCGGCACGAGCGGCCCGGCCTCGCTCAATCCCGATACGGGCGAGCCCTATGGCTTGCATTTCCCGATCGTCACCGTGAACGACATGGTGCGCAGTCAGCGCATGCTGCTCGGCGCGCTGGGGGTCGAACGGCTGCACGCCGTGATCGGGGGCAGCATGGGAGGGTTCCAGGCGCTGGCCTGGCCGATCGAGTATCCCGACTTCGTCGAGCGCACGATCGTGGTGGCTTCCTCGGCCTTCTCGAACCAGTTCATGATCATGACCAACCGGGTGCAAATCGACGCGATCCAGCGCGACCATCACTACAACGGCGGGCGCTACTACCGCGGCCCTTCCCCGGACGCCGGCGTGTCCATCGCGCGCATGATCGGATTCACCACCTTCATCTCCCCGATCATGATGGAGAAGAAGTTCGCGAAGTACCACCAGAGCGCGCGCGAGCCCTATGTTGACGGGCATTTCCACCAGCAGTACATGCATGAGGCGGAAAACTACCTGCGTCACGTCGCCGATCCGTTCACGAAGGACTTCGACGCGAACTCGATGATCTACCTGCTCCAGACCTGGAGCCACTTCGACCTGGCCGTCAAGTACGGCTCGCTGGCGAAGGCGATGGAGCGGGTGCAGGCGAAGATGATGGTCATCTCGGCGACCGGGGATAACCTGTTTCCCTCCTACCTGTCCGAGGACATCGTCAAGGCCATGCAGGTGAACGGAAAGCCCGTCTGGCATGAGCTGATCGAGGAAGAGTACGGCCACGATTTCTTTCTTATCCCGGAAATCATCCGGAACAAGATCGCGCTCCCCTTGCGGGAATTCCTCGATCGCTAGGCGTGCCATGACCGACGAGGAATTCATGCGGGAAGCCCTGGCGGCTGCGGCGGGGGTGGAGGGCTGCACCGGAGACAATCCCTGGGTGGGTTGCGTGATCGTCAGCGGCGGCAAGGTGGTCGCCCGCGGCGCCACCCAGAACCCGCCGGGTCCGCACGCCGAGGTCATCGCGATCGAGGCCGCCGAGCGCGCCGGGATTGACCTGCGCGCCTGCGATCTCTACGTGACCCTGGAGCCGTGCTCCTTCCACGGCCGCACCCCGCCCTGCGCCGCCCAGATCGTCGCCAAGCACCCGCGCCGCGTGGTCGTAGGCGTGCGCGATCCCCATCCGCGCGTGAATGGCGAAGGACTGCGCCTGCTGCGGGCGGCGGGGTTGGAAGTGCGCGAAGGGATTCTGGCCGACGAGGTGCGGACGATGCTGCACGCCTGGTTCACGCGCTGGAGCCCCGCCGGCGGGGGGCGGAGCGGCGGCTGACGGTGCCCGCCAGCGGCTGGAGGCTCTAGGGGCTGGGAGGTCCGTCGGATGCGGACGGCGCGGCGCGGGCCAGATCCTGCGCCTGGGAGATCCAGGTGCGGAATTCCAGCAACGATGCGATCAGCTCCGCGGGAGGCAGTTCGCGCCCGGAATTGCCGTAGATGGTGAGTCGGAATTCGACACACCCGGCTTCCCGGTACCCCGTCGCCATGAGCCTGGCGTGGCTGACCCGATACATCGCGACCCAGTGTGAAGGGACAGGTTCGCCCGCGCTGCTCCACCTCGGGGAGGCAGCTCGGGCACCGTGGGCGGGCGCCTCGGCACGCCGCTAGGCGGCTGCCTGCGCGGCGCAACCCGCCGTCGCGTACGATGTTCACGCACGCTGCTGGCGTACGTTGCTTGCCTACAATGCAAAGCGCAGGCCCTAGGGAAACGGGCGCCGAATCGGGAATGGCGGGGGCGTCAAATAGCGACGGTGAGCGGGCCAATCGCGGGCAACTCTACGCCGGCACCCATGGACCGGTGCGGTTGCACAGGCTCCCCAGGCTGCGCCAACAGCGCCGCTCCGGCTCCTAGCGGCGAAGCGCGTGCCCGTTGCGCCACTCCTCAACGAGGCCAGGCCCGTACCCGGACGTGGTTGTCCTGTCGTGCGGAGTTGAGCCGTGGCACGGTGTGCTAGAAGTTCCAGCCAATCTTGAGCGAGGCTTCGGGCGTTACGTCTTGAGGTACATAGGTCTGCGAGCCGACCGGAACGGACCGCTTGCCATCCGTGATGAAATGCAGAGCGGCCCAGGGGTTCAAGTAGAAATTGCCGAGGAATCGCCACACGTAGCCCCCTCCCGCCGTGGCGATGGTGTTGCTGAAAGACGCGGAGGCGCCCGTGCCCTGCTCCTGGACGCGGCTGTCCCACTGTTCCAGCCCGGCACCGATCCAGGGCCCGTTCCAACGCGCCGCATCCGCGCCGAAGAAGTAATCCACGATCAGCGCCTGCGCATCGATGCGCAGGTGGTTGAATCCGCTGTTCACGGCGAAGTCGGGTGGATAGATTCGCGCCACCACCGCGCGATACCGGAGTGGGCCGTCCCCGATCCAAGCGGACCCGTAGTACCCGCCTGTCGCATAAGGCAAAGCATCCAGCTCGAAGCCTGCACTGGATTCCGCCCGTAGCGTGCCGCTCGTTGTCATGCACAGCATTGTGGCCGTGCAAAGCATAGCGGCGGCGCAGAGGCGGGCGGCCGCGCAGGCGCAGACCCGCATCGGTACGCGAGCCACGCGGCGGCGGAGTCGCGGGCATTGTCTTGGGGCGTGGATCGGGATCCGGGCGGGCGGCATGCTTGTACCTCTGCGCCGTCACACAGCGCCGGGCGCTCAGTCACACAGCGCCGCGCCCGGTGCCAGAACCTGGCGCGCGGCGTCGTACAGTTCATTCAGCTTGCGGTCAGGCACTTTCAGCTTGTGGAGTTCCCCGATCAGCAGCCGCAGGTAGTCGTAGGAAGTGCCGATCCGGCCGCGCCCCTTCGCCACCAAGCCGGCGCTGCGCTCCAGGGGGATAAGGCAGTCGTAATTCTTCGCGGTCAGGATGGGGAGATAAGTCCAGGACGGCGTCAGGCGCTCCTGGGTGGCATCCAGCACGCGGATGGGCACCACGGCGCGCTGGTGCGCGCGGCCCAGGCCTTCGCGCTCGTCCAGGTACGTGAGCACCTCGGCTGCCTTGGCCGCCTCATAGCCGTACACGATGCCCACGGTCTCTCCGCCCGGGCACAGGCTGAGCACTAGTCCGGGCTCCTCCTCGGTGCCCCGGTTGCGCGTGGACACCATGCAGAACTCGCGATGGTAGCCCTTCAGCACGGCCGGACGCCGCTCCACGTGCGCAAAGCCCGGGTCCCACATCAGCGAGCCGTAGCCGAACATCCAGTGCAGGGCGGCGGGGCGGTGAGGGCCGGCATTCATGCGATACGGGGGTCGGGTTCAGACTGAGGTTCGGGTTCAGACCGGGGATCGCGTCAAACCGGGGTGCGGGCGGTGACCGCGCAGGCAGAGCGCCCTGGCGCGGGGGAAGCGGCGGCTCCGCTGCCCGCTTGGGCGAGGTAGCCGGCATAGGCCTGTAAAAAGCGCTGCATCTCGGCCACGGTGCCGATGCTGACACGGAAATAGTCCGGCGTCTGGCGCTGGGGACGGATCAGGATGCCGCGCTCCCTCAGGTACCCGTACACGGCCGTGGGAGCGGCGTCCTTGACCAGCATGAAGTTGCAGTCGCTCTTCACGTACGGGACGCGGTGCTCCTCCAGGAAGCGCTCCACGAGGGGCTTGGCCCGCTCCATCACCTCGCGCACGTACGCCCGCCAGGGGTCCGGATGGTCGAGCGAGGCCGCCGCCGCAACCACGGCAAGGCTGTTCACGTCGTACGGGATGCGCAGCTTGTGCAGCTGGCGGATGAAGTCGGGCTGGGACACCGCATATCCGAAGCGCAATCCCGCCAGGGCCATCGCCTTGGAGAACGTGCGCGAGATGACGAGGTTGTCGTATTTCGCCAGCAGCGGCACGGCCGTCCTGCCGGAAAACTCGAAGTAGGCCTCGTCCACGAAGATCGCCAGCCCGGGAAAGCGCCG
>JBGOTW010000197.1:0-8004 GCA_041476685.1 bacterium
CAACGCACGGTAGGCCAAAGCACGGTAGGCCAACGCACGGTAGGCCAACGCACGGTAGGCCAACGCACGGTAGGCCAACGCACGGCAGGCCAAAGCACGGTAGGCCAACGCACGGCAGGCCAAAGCACGGCAGGCCAAAGCACGGTAGGCCAACGCGCGGCGGGCCGATGGAACGTACGCCCACGCAACTTTGGCCGACGGTCCGGCTCACGCCAAGGCGCCGGCGTCTGGCACGGAGCGCCTGTGGCGCAGGGGCCAGCCGCGCAGGCGGGTGCGGTGGAGGCACTGGAGCGAGGTCGAGCCCCGCTGTCGGTTCAGTAGCTTTGGGGCGCCTGCATTCGATTGAACCGGCAAACGCGTGGCGCACTCCAAGTGCCAAGGAAGACAATGCGTGGACGTCCGCAAATGCGGACCGTTCCGGATTTCGTCCGGGGGAGGGGGATTGAGCATAGGGGAGTCACAGCCATGGGACGGCGGAAGAAGCCGCTGCAGCACGTGCAGAAGCTGCCGCTAGGCAGCTTGGAACTGCCAGAGCGCGTTCCCCAACGCGGGGAAGACGAACTCGCCGCCTTGGCAGCCTCCCTGGCGAGTCGAGGCCAGCAGGAGCCGATCCTCGTCACCGAGGCAACGGCTCCGGGTTTCTGGCGCGTGATCGTGGGGCGGCAGCGCGTGCGGGCCGCGCGGCGGCTGGGCTGGCCCGCCTTGGATGCCCTCATCCTGCTCAGCCGATTCCAGTCCGAACTTCAGGTCATCGAGGGGCTACAGGAAGGCCGGTATGAGCCATTCACGCTCGCCGATACCCTGCAGCGGCTGAAGAAGCAGCACGACTGGACGCAGGCGCACCTGGGGTTCGCCATCGGCAAGACGCGGGACTTCGTAGCCAATATCCTGGCGATTTCGCAGATTTCCCCCGAAGTACGCCGCTACGTGGTCGAAACCGCCAACGGCCATCCGCTCACGGCGCGGCACCTGCGCTACGTGGCGCGAGCGCCGGAAGGCGAGCAACTCGCCATGGCCAAGCAGATCATCGGGAGTCAGCTTTCGACCAAGAGCCTGGAGCGGCGCATGCTGAGCGATTCGCAGCACCGTCCCCGGCCCGAATTCATCCGGGTGCGGGCCCTGCGCCGGACGGGAACGCCGCAAGCGCCCCGCACCGCGAAGGATTGGCGCAAGTACTACCGCCAGCTCAACACGGACTTGCGCCGCGTGGACCGGCAGGAGCAGCGGGAGATTCGCCGGGCTTCGGAGCTGCTGACGGAGGCGAGGCAACGCCGCCGGCTCATCAAGCACGAGGCGAACCGGAAACGGAACGCCCTGTCCCGGGAGCTTCGCCAGGCGCGCCGCCGTGTGGAACGGGGCGGGCCGCTCTAGGCGTTGCTCGGCAGCGGGGTCCCTGACAGCGATTCCTTCCGCGGTTGTTCCCGGGACGCGTTCATGCGGCCCCGATTCCCCGCCCTTCGGCGCACCCGCCCCGGCGGGAGTGCGCCATTCCCGCAGCCTATACTTCCTCGACCTGTTTCTCCTCGGGGCTGAGCATTGCGTTCCGCCGCTGCTGCTTGACCGTGGCGGCCGCTTCGAGGTCGCGCTGCCGCTTCCTGACGTCGGTGATTTGCGTCTGTACCGACTCGAACAGGTCCTTGAGCCGCGCCCGGCTTGCCGCCGTGGACAGCAATTCGAGATAGGTCAAGCGCTTGGCAAGCCCCAAGGGAGCATCCAGGGCCGGCCGGTAGAAGCGGTTGCCCTCCCTCAGCTGCGCGGCGGCTTCCTTGTAACGGCCTTCGCCGATGAGATTGTGGCCGAGCTGCGCGTAGGTGGCGATCAGGACATGGGGCTCGAGCGCGTGGACTTGGACGGCAGCCGAATTGGCCCGGATGGCCAGGTCGCGGAAGCTGCGCTGGACCCGGCGCAATCCCGCCGGATCGGCCCCGGAAAGCGGCTGAAGCTGCGCGTTCCGGCCCGGATGGTCCCGGTTGTATCGCTCGATGAAATTGCGCAGCTTGCGGCCATCCCTGAGGTCGGCCGCGCTCATGTCCGCCAGGCCCTGATACAGCTCGCCGAGGTGGACATGGATCAGGCCCCGCCGGCGGTCCTGGTCAACCCGCATATTGGGCAGCACCCGCAGCAAGACCTGGTACTGGACGAGGGCGTCATAGAAGCTGGTCTGGCTCGCATACGCCGCGGCGAGCTGTGCGCGCGCCGAGTGGTCGTTGGGGGTATGGTGCAGCCGCCGCATCAGGGTGTGGATCCGGAATTCCGTCTCCTGGTAGTTGCGGAACCGGTCGGGCAGTTGTTGGCCCAGATCCGTGAAGATCCCGCCTACCAAGGTCTCGGCGTCGTAGCTGACCGAATAGGTCGAGTGCTGGACGATCAGGCGCAGCAGGTCCACGGCCTTGAATACCAGGAACAGCTGGAGCCGCAGGTCCTTGGCCTGGCGTGCCTGCTGCATCAAGTAGGCGCTGAAGAAGCGCAGCACCGGGATGAGGTGTCCCCGCTCCTTGCGGGTGTAGAATTCGATGAAGGAGCTGAGGTCGTTTTCCTGGCCGGAGTCGAGCGCGCGATCCTTGGATGCGCCGACGAGGTCCGTCAGCGTCACCTTGGGCCCCATGTCAAGGCGCACCACATTCCACAGGAAGTTGCTGTAGCGATCGCGTTCGCCACGGTCCAGGTTCTGGGTCTCGTACCGATAGATCGCCTCGACCCGCATCTGGCGCAGGGTGACGGGCGCGTTCGGCCCGGCTTGGTTCGGCCGCGACGGGCTCCGGGGGGTGGTCTGCGCCATGCGTGTCCTCTTTCGGGGGGGCGTGCCATTCCCTGATTCGGGCGCACCCTTTGCACCGCTTTGGGATGGATTGCGACGCTCCGAGGCACTCACGGGGAACGTGAGGTTGGGCCGCGATGCCTGCCACGGAACTCGAAACCCCTGACCCAAGAGCGGCTTATGGGTTCCTCGAGCGGAGAATGGTTGGCATCCGCGCGGTGCTGCATTAGGCTACCATCAGCGAATCCGGGACCCCCCCTCACGGGAAGCTGGGGCCCCCTTGATCCTGCGTCCAGACCCGGGTGCCGACGTGTTCGCTGGTTCGACCGCCGCAGGACCTGACATCCGGCCGCGAGCCATTGCCCGCAACATGCGCGTCTATGCCCTGCGCACGCGCGAGGAACTGGTGCAGCATGTCCTGCGCCTGCTGGACCGGGAGGGGTCGGCCAGGCAGGTCGGGGCCGATCAGGTCAAGCTGGCCCGGTTCGTGGACCGTTGCAGCCACCTCTACCATCGCAATCCTTACCACAATTGGCACCATGCCGTGGACGTGACCCATACGATGGCGTGGATGCTGACCCGGCCGGTATTGCGCGCGCAGATTCCGCCCACGGACGCGTTCTGGCTGATGATCTGCGCCGTGACCCACGACCTGGACCATCCGGGCCACAACAACCAGTGGGAAATCAACATTCGCTCCCCGCGGGCGGCCAAGTACGACAGTATCGCCATTCTCGAGAATCATTCCATTGACCTGGCTGCGGATTTGATCGAGCAGCCGGAGCTGCGGTTCTGCGAATCCATGAGTCCGGAGGCGCGGGCGCGCGGGCGGGATCTGGTGCGCGACCTGATCCTGGCCACGGACTTCGCCATCCACAAGGACTTCCTCGCGGCTTTCTCCGCCGCCGTGAACGACTATCCGCAGCGCAAGGATTTCCGCGATCCTGGCTTCGAGCTCCTGGTGCTCAAGGCGCTGATCAAGGCCGCCGATATCGGCAATACGACCAAGCCGTTTCCCCAGGCCAAGGTGTGGGGCCTGCGGGTGATGGAGGAGTTCTGGGCCCAGGGCAGGCTCGAGAAGGCCCAGTCCTTCCCCGTCGGTCCGCTGAATGACGAGGAGCGCGTGGAGCTGAATCAAGCCCAGGCGGGCTTCATCCTGTTCGCGCCCATGGACCTGTTCGTCCTGCTCGCGAAAGTAGAGCCGGGCATTGCGGAGATGGTCAAGTCCTTGAAGGACAACGTGGCGCGGTACCAGGCCTTTGCCGCCAAGGCCGCGGCGGGCGATCCCCCTGCAGCCGCGCGGTCCGGAAAGTCCTGACGCCGAACGGCTACGCGCCGTCCCGGCTGTCGGACCTTTTGTCGGGGGCGTCGCGGCGCCCGCAGTGCAGACAGCCAGCCAGGCGGATGGGCGTGGGTTCCGCGGGGCGCAAGACCGGCTCCGCCCCTCCCCCCTTGCAGGCACCCCTGCGTCACTCCAGCAGCGAAAGCTGCTTTGCGGCCGTGGCCGGCTTCGCCGGCAGCGCGGGAGCGGACCAAGCCACGTTCACCGTCTTGATCCCGGCGCGGCTTTCGTACAGCAGGTGCCCGTGCGCCAGCGCGTATTCGTAGATGCGCCGCGTCACGTCCACGTCCTGCTTGCAGTAGGCGATGATCAGGTCCATGCGGCCCTGCTTGTACCAGGCGAGGGCTTGCAGGCCGTCCGCGCTCTTGCCTTCCTGCAGGGTCGGCCGGGCGATGGCATCGAGCTTGAGCCGATGGTTCAAGATCTTCTTCAGTTCCGCCAGGATGTCGAAGTTATGCAGGCTGACCAGGTCCACGTATAGCTGGTGTCTCAGCTCCGGGCTGGGCTGGTGTCCCGCCACCACCTTCAGGTCGAACTCGACGTGGTTGAAGCCGACGATCAGGTCAGCCTGGCGCAGGTGGTTCACCAGCGCGGGCACCTGGTGCTCCAGGTAGACGTGGAACCCCTGGTTGAGCGTGTCCCAGACGACGCCCACGGACATGCCCATGTCCCAGACGTTGTTCCAGCCGCCCACTTCCTCGGCGGCGTACTTCGTTTCCAGGTCGAAGAAGAGTATGCGCGACATCCGTGTCTGCTCTGAAGGGGCCTGCTGAGCCAGCTTGCGCCGGGCTCCCAACGCTCCCGGCGCTCCCGGGGGACGACATGCCGCGCCGCGAATCCGGCTTGGCTCCTTCACACCGGGCCACCGCAGTGGCATTCCCCGGCGGCGGAAGGGCGCCCGATGCGCTAGGGTGGGGGATGTCGCGGCGGCGCAGGGGCAGCGGGGCGGCCGGAATTTCTGCCGCGCCGCGTCCGTGCCTGCCGCGTCTTGGGGTCCGCTGTCCTCCCGTCCCATCCTTACCGGACATGAGCGACCATTACAACCTGCTCGGGGTCGCGCCCGAAGCCAGCGCCGAGGAGCTGCGCCGGGCGTTCCGGCGGGAAGCCAAGCGCTGCCATCCCGACCTGCACGTCCACCGTCCGCCGGCCGAGCGCGAGGCGCTGCAACGCCGCTTCATCCTGCTGGCACAGGCCTACCAGGTGCTGAGTCACGCGGCGCTGCGTGCGGCGTACGACCGGCAGCGCGCGGCGGAGCGTGGGTCGCGCCGCATGGGCGGAGCGGAGGCGAGGCCCGCCCCACGTGCGGCGAATCCTTCCCCCCGTCCGTCCGGCGGGTCCCGCACGGCCTCGCCGTCCCCCACAGCTTCGCCACCTGGGCGCGCTGCCCGGCGCGGCCCCGAGCCGCATCGCGCCGACCCGGACGTCGGCCAAATCCGCCGCGAAGCGGAGCAGAGCCTGGCCGCCTTTGGCCTGGACTTGCGCCTCCCCGCCGAGGCGGCGCTGGAGCAGTTGCTGGTCTGGGCGCGGGGCCTGTACCGGGACCTGGCGGAAGCGGTCAGGCCAAACGCACGCACGCCACGGGCGCGGCAGAAACCTGCGCGCGGTCCCGCGCGGCCTGAGCCCGATTCTCACGCCGACGCTCACAGCAGGCCGCGCCCGGAGCGCACGCAGGCGCCACATTCCCCCCGGCAGACCCGCGCCGCACGCGACACGGACGCACGGTCCGCCGCCGGCCCGGACGACCCGGCCATCGAGAGCGAGCTGGCTCGGCTCAAGCGCGACCTGCGCAGCGGCGGCCGGCGCCCTTCCCGCGCTGCCACGGTGGACGACGAGCTGGCCGAGCTCAAGCGCAAGCATGGCCGGAAAGCGCCGGGGTAGCGGCTGCCCGACATAGAGGGTGCGGAGGCGAGGGTGCGCGGGCGGCTGCGCGGACGTGTCGCATGCGGCACAGTGCGGCCGGATTGAGACGGCGGCCGGCTCAGCCCTTGCCTTCCTGGCGGCGCGCCTGCTTGTCCAAGGCGCGCAGGAATGCGGCGCGCAGGGCGGGATCGGCGATCGTGTCCGCCGCGCGCAGCAACTCGGGGACGATGCGGGGAGCGTCGTCGGCGCGGCCCGGAACTGCCGGGGCAGCGGCCTGTTCGGCCGCAGGCAACACGGCGGCAGGCACCGCGGCAGAGGGAGGCGCGGCGGCGCCGGGAGCGCTGCCGCCACCGGACGCGCCCGGTGGAGTCGCAACGGGCGCGGAGGGCGCGCCTTGCGGATCTCGGGCGGGCGCGGAGAGCGTGCCCACCTTGAAGCGCAAGTCGCTCACCGGAAAGGCGGGCAGGCCCGTGCGGATCGCGGCGAGCAATTCCTGCTTGAGGAACTGCAGCTGGTAGGCCCAGCTCGAATCGGGCGCCGTGATCCACAGCAGGCCCTGCTGAAGTCGCGTGGGCCAGGTGCGCTCGGCGAAGCCCGGCCCGACCAGCTCCGCCCAGTGCTGCTGGAGCGTCGCGAGGGTCAGGTGCTCCTGGCGCCGGTGTTCGCGGAACACCTGGCCCAGCAATTCGTGCAATGGTCGCGGCGGTTGGGCCATGGGCGGGGTTCGGTGGCTTCCTTGCCTCCCACGTGCGTTGCGGCTTCGTCGGACGTCCTTCCTCGACACTCCGGGCGCTTGGCGCCTGGGGGCTAAGCGACGCATAGCACGGATGCGCGGCGGGACGCACCCCGGCGGCTGGGTCGGTGGCGGGGTCCGTTTGGAGACTCGGCAGATTTCTCGCTGCGCTTGAAATGACCATTCATGTCACTCCGAGCGAATGCGAGGAGTCTGTTGTTGCAGTTCGCGGCCCCTTCATCAAACTGACCCGCGACCACCGGGCCGCCGCACCCCGGGAGGAAGGGTGCGCGTCCTCCGCACCGGCTTGGCGTAGGAATCCGTGCCAATCTGTGAAATCAGTGGTAGGCGATTCCCGGGCAGTCCTCACCATCGGCATCCAGGGGAGACGGCATGGACATTCGACTCGACGGAAAGACGGCGCTGGTCACCGGCGGCAGCCTCGGGCTGGGCCGCGCGATGGGGCAGGCGTTCGCGCAGGCGGGGGCTGCGGTGGCGCTGGTGGCGCGGCGGCGCGACGTGCTGGAGCAGGCGCGGGCGGCGCTGCTGGCGGCGGCGCCCAAGGCGCAGGTGAAGCTCTATCCCTGCGACGTGTCCAACGCGAAGGGCGTGGCGGAGATGTGGGCGACGGCCGTGCAGGAGCTGGGGCAGGTGGACATCCTCGTCAACAACGCCGGCACGTCGCGCACGGGCGCGTTCGAGTCGCTCACCGACGAGGTGTGGCAGCAGGACTTCGAGCTCAAGCTCTTCGCCGCGATCCGCCTGGCGCGCCTCGCGCTGCCGGGCATGAAGGCGCGGCGCTGGGGACGGATCATCAACGTGCTGAACACCGGGGCGAAGGCGCCGCAGGCCGGCGGGGCGCCCACCGCCGTCACCCGCGCGGCCGGCATGGCGCTGACCAAGGTGCTGGCCGGAGAGGGCGCGCCCCACAACGTGCTGGTCAACGCCATGCTGGTGGGGCTGATCGAGAGCGACCAGTGGGTGCAGCGCCACAAAAAGGACCCGGCCGGCAAGACGCTGGAGGAATACCTGGCGCAGATGGGCAAGAGCGTTCCGCTGGGGCGGATGGGGCGCGCGGAGGAATTCGCCAACCTGGCGTGCTTCCTGGCCTCCGACCGCGGCTCGTACATCACGGGCACGGCGATCAACGTGGACGGCGGCCGCTCGCCGGTGGTGTAGATCCCGTCACCCTTGGCGATGATGGCGAGAGGCTTCGCCTCTCGCGCTCTCCAGCAGGGAGCGGCCGCTCCCTGCACCCTTTCGTGCGCTATAGCCGCGCCGTTGCCTGGACCACCGCGCGCGGCTATAGCG
>JBGOTW010000198.1:0-7994 GCA_041476685.1 bacterium
ATGTAATGCGCATCCCCTGCGCGTTGACGCGAATGAACACCTCACCAATCTCGGCGAGAGTCGCTGAGCGAACTGTAACGACTGGCACGGGATAGTTGAGAAGGCGTTGCCGGCACTCGCCAATCTTCTTCATTAGTCCTTTGGCCCGGCTTGGCATCCGGGCCTTCCAATCAGCGGCGAGAATGTCGCGAATCGGGATGAATTGCCGATCGACCGGTTTGCGGTACACGATCCGGGCTGGATTCTCCTGAACTCGATCTGGTTTAACGACAAAACAGAGGCGACCGAAATCTATTTCAAGGCCAGCATCGTTCTCGCGGACGTCGGCCTCAAATGCCTGATGGATGACCGAAAGGCGTTGCTGCGCATCAATGACGAACCAGATCCGCTTATTTGCACTGTTAAATGTCGGCAGCACATTGGCAGACTGTCGAATCAGATTCGCTGACTTCCGGTCCATCTCCCAGAGAAATAGGGAGCCAATCGGCATGTCGCGATACATGCTGTCTAGGAGCTTCGCGGCACGTCCCGGATTCCAGACAAAATTGCGCTGTAGCTTGGGAACCGCGAAGCGGCGTGCCAGGAGATCAAGCCGGAGGGCGCGTACCTTCCTCGTATTCAGGCTTGGTGGCTTCATGAGTCGGAACTCGCTTGAATCATTGGGCGGAAATTACCCGAGCGTTGATCGAGTGACAGTCTGCGGTTTGCGTCTACAGCGTCGCCTCGTGTCAGATGACCGTTTGAACTGAGCCCTTCCAGCAGGACGGCTTGAGGGGCCGATTAGGCCACAGTCCACGGGGTGTCTCTGATTTCAAGTAATCAGAGCCCTCTGCTCCCGTTCTGCGTAGTACATCTCTTACGGAATACGCTAGCCCAGGCCCTGGTGAGGGCACGCGGAGGATCGGCAGGGCAGGCACGACGCCGGCGGGTAAGAGCGTAGCTCGACGCCCCGTCAGGCGGGCAAGACGCGGTGGGTGGCGGTGCGGATGACGCGGGCAATGTCCAGCTCGATGTTCTCCAGCAACTCCTTGATCTGATCGGCCGTCAGGATCGCGTTCTTGCGGTCCGGCATGACGGCGAAGACGTACTTGAAGAACTCCGGCATGACCGGGAGCAGCGGGAGGTTCTGCTGATCCTTGATCTGCCGGATCATAAACGCGTCCATCTGCTCCTTCGACATCTTGCGCAGGGTCGGCGTGAGCGTCCCCAGCACCAGCTCCAGGTCCTTGCTGACGTCGTTGGGGAAGAAGTTGCGGAACGCCTGCCGCGAGGCGGAGATGCGGGCGAACACGTACATGCCCGCCGCCACCGCGAGACCCTCGTACCACTGCGATCCCCACAGGCTCAGGTAGGCGACCAGGAACCACAGCACGCCCACCACGACCGAGACCACCTGCAAGGTCACGCGGATCTTCTCGACGGAGAGATACCTGATGTTGTAGCGCTTCTCGGTCCAGAACAGGTCGAGCGACCTGCGGAAGGCTTCGCGCGCATAGATGATCTCCTCCGCGCTGGCGAGCCGCTCGCTCAATTCCTTCTCCACCTCCTTGCGCTTTTCCAGGGCCTGCTTGCCCATGATGTCCTGGATGACGTAGCGGCGCGTGCCCCGCATCCGGTCGGCCAGGATGGAGATGAACTCGTTGGGATTCTGCTGGCTCAGGGTGTCCGGGCGCAGCTCCCCGCGCGAGTGGACGTAATCCACCACGTCGTCGAACAGCTTCTTTCCGGTCTTCGGCTTCTGCTCGTCCCGGTCGCCCAGGGAGATGCGGCGGCTGGAGGCGGTGCGGCGCTCCTTGCTGGCCGTCTCCTGCGCCACCTCCTTGCGGATCATGTTCGAGTAGATCGAGCCCACTACCTCGTACAGCTCGGCCTTGATTCCCATCGTCGCGATGAATGTGTCGCCGAGGTTCTTCGCGTAGTAGGAAAACGTCTTGCGGCGGTATTCGAGCTGGATGTTCGGCTTGGCGATCTGCTGGTGATCGACGATCATCGCGTCCAGGATGTTGCTCACCAGCTGCACGAACTGCGCATCGTCCTCCCGGTGCAGCACGATGGAGACCCAGGACAGGCCGGCGTAGCGCGCCGTCTCCTCGTTCTCCAGCAGCGCCTCGATCATGTCGATGAACTGCCGGGCCCGCCCCGGCTTGCCCAGGTTGCGCAGGAACATGTCCGCGACCTTCTCCAGCGCCGCGTCCTGGTCGCGTTCCCGCTCCACGGTGAACACCACCTTCTGGGCGAGACGGCGGGCAAAATCCGGCGGCAGTTCCTCGGAAAGGCCGATGCCGGCGCCAGCGTTGGCTTGCTGTTCCATGAGACTCTCGCGTGCAGTGCCTGCGCGGAATGGGACGGGCCGCTCCCCGCGGATTCTCGCTGCCCCTGCGGACTCGGGCCGCCCCCGCGGCAGAGAGGGCACCCGCCCGGACCATGCAAGCCGCGTGCGGCCCGGGCCTGCGGCGGCGTAACGGGCGCTTGCCAGACGGGTTTCAGCGGCGGCGAACCCTGCCTGCGTCAATCCCCAATGGAATCAATTTACTGATTTCACCCTGGCCGGGTCAAGGCAAGGTTTGAATCGTGGAGCGCGTGCCGCGCAGCCGGTACCAGGGCGCACCCGCGAGAAGCAGCGCGACCCAGCACACCCCATCGCCCCACGGCCCCCAGCGGGTCCAGGGTGTCCAGCCCCGCTCGCGCCGCGCGCGCACCGCCAGGGGCGGGCCCTCCGGTCCGACCTGCGCGCGCGCGCTGCCTTGGGCCAGGTGCACGGTCGGCCCGCCGTTGCTGACGAACAGCGCCTCCCGCCCGACCTCCCGCGCCCGCAGGGCCGTCAGCTGCACGTGCTGCGCCTGCGCATAGGCGGGCAGCCACGCCTCGTTGGCGGCGACGACGAGCACCTCGGCGCCCGCCCGTACCGCATCGCGTACGTGCCCGGGCAGGATGCTCTCGAAGCAGACCGCCACGCCAAGCCGCGTCCCGCGCCAGTCCAGCGCCGCCGGCTGCGTCCCCGCCGCATAGTCCTGCTCGCCTGCGGTGATCTTGCGCCCGAAGGCCCAGCCGAAGCCGGCGGGAACGTACTCCCCGAAGGGGACGAGGTGGCGCTTCTCGTAGCGCGTGAAGTCGAAGCGGCCCCCGGTCACGAGGAACAGCGCGTTGGTCACCCGTCCCGGATCCTCCGCGTCCGCGCCGAGCAGGAAGTCCGCGTCCAGCAGCGTGCCGAGCCGGCTCAGGTCCGCCAGGGTGCGGCCGCGCGTGAGCGGCTCCATCGCCGCGCTCTCCGGCCAGATCACCAGCGTCTCCCGCGCGCCCGCGCTCGGAGCGTCTAAGGGCGCGGGATTCCTGTCCGGAGCGACATTCGGGTTGGGGTTCCCCGCCGCCGCTCCCGGGGCGGGGTTCGCGGACCGGGCGCCCGGCAGCGGGAGCGCGGACAGGGTGCGCGCAAGGTAGAACCTCAGGCTTGCCGCGCTGCCTTCGCCGGCGCGCAACTCCCGCAACGAAAGCTGGCCCGGCACCAGCAGCGCCCGCATCTCCCGCATCTCCCGCATCTGCCCCTGCGAGTCGCTCGCGCGCGCCCACAGGGCCCCGCGCCAGGGCGTCAGCAGCGCCAGCGTCCCGATCCCCAACAGCACCCCGGCGGCCGCGGTCGCGACGGAATGCCGGCGGCTCAGGCGCCCGGCCGCGCTGCCCGCGGACGCACCCGCTGCGCTCCGTGCCGGCGCCTGTGCCGGCACCTCTGCCGACGCGCCCGGTGGCGCCATGGCGTACTCCGCGCGCCAGCGCACTGCCCACGCCGCCCAGGCGCTGTTGACCCCGCCCAGCAGGGCGACCAGCCCCGCCGAGCCCAGCACGGGCAGCACCAGGCCGGCGGCCAGCGTGTGGGCCTGGGGTCCGGCCAGGCTGCCCCAGACCACGCCCCCGAACGGCCACGCGCCCAGGCCCAACTCCGCCGCGCCCAGGGCGAGCGGCAGCGTCAGGCCCGCCGGCCAGCCCCAGCGCCCGAGCGCCGCCACCGCGCCGAAGGCCAGCGCCGGCACGCAGGCCAGCGCCGCCACCAGGATCAGGCTGAATGCCAGCGCGCGCAGGGGTGCCACGCCGCCCTGCTCCACCAGCGTGAAGCCCAGCCACGAGAACTGGCCCAGGTAGAAGATGGCGCCGAAACCCCAGCCCGCTCCGACCCAGCGCCGCACCGCCGGCTCGTGCCGGAAGCGGCCGCCCGGCCCGGCGCCCGCGGGCGTCCCCCCGTGCGGCTCCCTCGTAGTGTCGCTATTTCGACCGGATAGCGCGGCGGTCAGGGGCGCCAAGGCCACCCAAGCTAAGGGCCAGAAGCCCAGGGGCGGAAAGCTCGCCAGCAGCGCCAGGGCGCTCAGTGCGGCGAGGGGCGCCGGCTCCCCCAGCGCCGCCAGCGGTGGGCGCCACCATTTTCCCAGTTGTCTTCCGCCCCGCACCTGATCCATGATGCGCGCCGATTGGGGTTGGACGTTTGGGGATGGAAGGGGGGACCGGATTGCCGGTCGCCTGCGCCCCGTGTTGCACCGCGCGCCGGGTCCAGACACATGGCCAGCCGCACCCTCCACGATTACGCCAAGTACCACGGCCTGGGGAACGACTATCTTGTGCTGGACCCAGCCCGCTTCACCGCGCGCTTCAGCATGAGTGGCGCGGGCCTGCCGCCTGACACCGTGCGCCTGCTCTGCGACCGCAACCGGGGGATCGGCGCCGACGGGATCCTGCTCGGCCCGCTCCGCACGCCCGACGGCGTGCCGGGCGTGCGCATCTTCAATCCCGACGGGAGCGAGGCGGAGAAGAGCGGCAACGGCCTGCGCATCTTCGCCCGCTACCTGTGGGAGCAGCGCTACGTCAGCGGACGCGGCCCGTTTCCCATCCTCACGCCCGGCGGAACCGTGCAGGCGGAAATGAAGGACGAGCGCGGCCAGGTCGTGTCCGCGGCGATCGGGCGCTTCACGTTCAACAGCGTGGAGATTCCGGTGCTGGGCCCGCCGCGGGACGTCATCAACGAGCTGCTCGAGGTGGGGGGCGAACGGCTGACCGTCTGCTGCATCAACGTCGGCAATCCCCACTGCGTGGTGGTGGACCGCAATGCGAGCCCGGCGACGGCCCAGCGCCTCGGCCCCCTGATCGAGCGGCACCCCCAGTTCCCCAACCGCACCAACGTGCAGTTCATGCGCGCCCGGGACCGGCGCTCGATCGAGGTGCAGATCTGGGAGCGCGGGGCGGGCTACACCCTCGCCTCGGGCACCAGCGCCTGCGCCGCGGCGGCCGTGGCCGTGCGACTGGGGCAGGCCGAATGGCCGGTGAACGTGTACATGCCCGGCGGCATGCTGACGGTCCACTACCAGCCCCCCGCGGGCCTGCTGTTGACCGGCCCCGTGCAGGCGGTGGGTAGCGGCGACTTTGCGCCGGAGTTGCTGGGCCAGCTCCACCTGACTCGGGCGGGAGGCAGCCCCGCACGGCATGCGGCCCACGGCGCGGCCCGGTCAAGCCGGGGGTTGCTCAGGCAGCGGTTGCCCAGGCAGCAGTTGCCCAGGCAGCGGTTGCCCAGGCAAAAGTCCGCACCCAAGTCCCGGCCGGCGGCCAGGTCCGCGCGAGCCGGCCGAGCCGCTACTGCCCGCACGCGTCCCCCGGCCCGCGCAGCGTCGCGCCCTTCGGCCCGCAAATCGGCCCGTAAAGCCCGGCCCGTTGGGCGCAAGGCCCGGCCCCTCGGCCGCAAAGCCCGGCCTGCCAAAAGGCGTCGCTGACGCCACCGGCCCCTACGCATCACTCCTTTCCCTGCGCGACACTCCTTGCCCGCTGCTGCCGGCTCGCCGCGCCAGATTTGCCGCGCGGGGCCGCAGGTCCGGGACGCGTTTCGCCGCAAGCCAACCTCGGCCTTTCATGCCCAAAGCGCTCTCTTGCCCGCCGGAGCGACCCCGGCGGCGGAGCAAGGGAGCGAGCAGGGGTGGCTCGCTCTTTCCGTGACCCCCTGCCGCGCCAGTGGGATAGCGGTTCCTTGGTACATGAATTGCTTTGATGCCCGGTGGAGTCCTCCGCTCCGCCCAGCGGAGATGCCGCCATTCAGGGAGAATGACGGCAAAGGGGCGAGTATCGGAGCAGCCGGGCCCACGAGTTGGCCCGGACCTTTGTGCGAGAGCCAGGGATGGTGGATCGGATCGGCACGTTTGCTGGCTTCATCGTGGGCTTGGCCCTGATCCTGTTCGGGATTACGTGGCCGGACCACCTGTCGAACTGGTACGTCTACCGCATTACCCAGTCCGAAGCGCAGATCAACAAGCTCAAGAAGGCCGGGGCGCCCCGCGCGCAGATCGAGTCCCTCGCCAACGCCGAAGAGGATTTCAAGGTGTCTTGGGAAGCGGGCATCACCCGCTTCGCGGACCTGAAGGCGTTCCTGATCGTGCTGGGGGGCGCTTACGCGGCGACCCTCATCGCTTTCCCGTTCCGCAACGCCATCAAGACCTTCGCCTACGTCTTCATGGTCTTTCGACGGGAGCGCAGCGACGAGGAGTTCGAGATCGTCTACAAGACGATGCTCGAATTCGGCGAACTGCGCTTCAAGGACGAGATCATCCCCGACGCCCGCGTGACGGCGATTCCGCTGTACTTCATGCGCGACTGCATCGAGAACTTCATCCAGGTGGACTGGGTAAGCGAGGAGATGATGGAGGAGATCATCTCCTCCGAGATCGAGAATTACGCGTATCAGGAGGACAAGGACATCGCGGTGATGAACTACATGGGCAAGGCGGCGCCCGCCTTCGGCCTGCTGGGCACGGTGGTCGGGCTGATCACCCTGCTGGGCAATGCGGCGAAGGCCAACGCCTCCATCACCGACGTGGTGGGCGGCATGTCCGTCGCGCTGCTGACGACGCTGTACGGCGTGATGGTATCGCAGATGGTGTTCCTGCCGGTGGGCGAGAAGCACCAGCGGCTGAAGTTCAGCTACGTGCGGCTCTACGAGATGATCCGGGAGGGCTGCCTGTACCTGCACCGGCGGGAGCGGCCGGACGTGCTGGAGCAGGACCTGCAGATCTATCTGTCCAAGAAGCGCCGCATGCAGATCCGGACGGAGCGCAAGGCGGCGATGGCACGCGGCGAGCTGGGTCTATGAGTCGGCTCAAGCGCAAGGGATATGGCGAAGGGGCGCAGGAGACGCCGGAGCTGTGGTTCATCTCCCTGGCGGACCTGTTTTCCCTCTTGTTCGCCTTCTTCGTGCTGCTGACCAGCGTTTCGGCGGCGCCGAAGAACTGCAACGGGCTGGCGCTGTACTTCGAGCAGCACCGGGCGTTGTACAAGAATTTCGAGCTGCGGGGCGGGAAGTCCGAATGCATCATCTCCCTGCCTTCCGACTACCTGTTCCAGAGCGGCGAGGACCAGCTCCAGTCCGCCTCGCTGCAGCGCCTGCGCCAGCTGTTCGGGGAAGTGCACGCGCTGAAGGAGCATGCGACCGACTTCATCGTCGTCGAGGGGCACACGGACAACGTGCCGATCCACACGCGGCGGTTTCCGTCCAACTGGGAGCTATCCTCGGCGCGGGCGACGAACGTGGCCAACTTCATGCGCCAGGTCGGGCTGCCGAACGACAAGATTTCCGTGCGCGCCTTCGCGGACAACCGGCCGCGCGTGCCGTACACGGACGATTTCGGGAAGAACCTGGGCGGCGTCTCGCTGCAGGAGGCGCGGCGGAAGAACCGGCGGGTGGACATCGTGCTGACCAATGCCCCCACCCAGATCGAGCAGATCGCGCTGCTGTTCCACTAGGAGGCCCATGCGCCTCGGGCGACGAGAGAGCAAAGGCGGGCAGCGGGCGACGCTCGCGGTCCCGGCTTCGGTGAGCCGGAACTTGTCCGGCGAATCCCTCATCCCGCGGCGGGGCACGTGGGGGGCGCGGCCCGGCCTGACCGGCACGGACTGCCGCACCGGGCAGGATGGCTTGGAAGACGGACGGCACGACGACTCGCACGGCGTAGCCCAGGGGCACGGCGAAGCCC
>JBGOTW010000199.1:0-7977 GCA_041476685.1 bacterium
ATGGTGGTCTTGCCCAGGATGACGCAGCCCGCCTCGCGCATCCGTGCGGCCGGCGGCGCATCCTCGCCCTTGGGCGGCTCGGCCTCGTTGGCGCGGGTGCCGATCGGGGACGGATCGCCCCGGGTGGCGATATTCTCCTTGATCGTCACCGGTACTCCGTCGAGCGCGGAGAGCGGCTGCCGCTTGCGCCAGCGGGCTTCCGAGGCGCGGGCGGCGGCGAGGGCCTGCTCGCCCAGCAGCCGGTAGATGGCGTTGAGCTTGGGCTCCCACGCGGCGACCCGCGCCAGCGCCGCTTCGATCACCTCGACCGGGGACAGCGTGCCCTTCGCATAGGCGGCCGACAGGTCGGTCGCGGAGAGGGCGTGGAGGGACTGCGCGGCCATGGGTTCCCCCAAGACAGAGTCGGCGGCGGCGCCGCGGCGTCATCCCGGCGGGCAGCGTCATCCCAGCGGGCGGCGCCGTCCGGAGCAGGAGCCCTTCGCGCGGCAGCGTATCCGCCCGCCACGGAATTCTGCCCGGAGCGAGACCGGCTCAAGGCGGCCCCTTGTCCCTGCTCATAGCAAATTTGGGCGGAAAGGGCGGCAGCTGGCTGAGCTGTGGATCCTTGCGGAGCGGATCCGTGCAGGGCGATTCCGGCGCGGCCGTTCCGGCGCAGCGACCGGACACGCGACGCCCCGGCACCCCGCGCCCGTGCGGGACGGGAGCGGGGGCCGTGACGGAACGTCGCACATCGCGGTGCGCCTTACGCGGCGCGGCGGAGGACCTCGATCCGCTCGTCGAGCGGAGGATGGGTCGAGAAGAGGCTGAGGAATCCGCTCGGCTTTCCGGCGATCTTCAGCGTCGCCAGGGATTGCTGGTGCGTGTCCACCAGCTCCGTCGTGCTCCGCAGCGCCTCGAGCGCCCCGATCATCTTCTGCCGCCCGGCGAGGCGCGCTCCGCCGGCATCCGCGCGGAATTCCCGCTGGCGCGAAAACCAGGCCACGACGATCATCCCCAGGATGCTCAGGGCGATCTGCAGCACGATGATGACGAGGAAGTTGACCATCGCGCGCGATTCCTCGCGCACGCTCTGGCTGACGAAGAAGGCGATGACGCGGGCGATGAACATGACGAAGGCGTTCACGATGCCCTGCACCAGCGTCATCGTCACCATGTCGCCGTTGGCCACGTGCGTGATTTCGTGACCCAGCACGCCCTCCACCTGGTCGCGGCCCAGCCGGCTCATCAGCCCGCTGGACACGGCCACCAGCGCCCGGTTCTTCGTCGGCCCCGTGGCGAAGGCGTTGACCTCCGCGCTTTCGTACCAGCCCACTTCCGGCTTGCCGGGCAGGCCCGCCTGCTTGGCCAGGCGGTACACCGTGTCCACCAGCCAGCGTTCCTCGGCATTGGTGGTGGCCGGGTCAATCGTCCGCACGCCCAGCATCATCTTCGCCATGAAGCGGGAGAGCAGGAGCGAGATGAACGCCCCGCCCATGCCCCACACCAGGCAGAAGATGAACAGCGTCCCGTACTGCAGGCCGCCGGGCCCGACATAGCGGCCCACGCCCAGCACCGACACGACGATCGTGATGGTCGCCATCACGAGAATATTCACCAGCAAGAACAGGATTATGCGTTTGGCCATAAGATGCTTTGCTCGCTTCAAGCAAGGGAACTAGTGGGGATTCGGCGGCGCTTCCGACCGCCCTGTCCGTGGAGCGCCGACGATGGAGCGGAGGCCGAATCCCTGGAGGGAAACCCCGGCGCACCCCGCTGGGGCGTTGCCGGGTGCGAATACTCAGCGAGGAAGTATATCGCGCCCGGGATAGGGTGCCAATGCACCTGCCCCTGTTCCGCATTGACGGGGGAGCACCCGCGGCAGCGGCCCGCGTCGCTCTGCGCGAGCGCAAATCGGATGCGGGCGCGGACATGCCCCTGAAGAGACGCGCCGCTGGAGGAGCGAAGCCTGGCGCGGAGAGTCCGGGTACCGCCGCGGGAGCGAGGGCTAGCGCGAGAGGTGGCCCAGGCGCCTCCGCGCCAGCATTCTTCGCGGGGGCGGCGCGCCGCCCAGGTGGTGCAGGGCCCCGAGGAGCCTGTCGCCTTCGGCCAGGCGCTGCATCGTCTGGCGCCAGCCCCGCTCGCGCTCGTGGCCGACTTTGCGGAAGGCGGCGGCCAGCCGGTCGCGGTGCTCCTCGGACAGCGCTTCCTCCAGCGCCTGTCCCGTAGGCGTGAGAAACAGCTGCTTGCGCCGGCCGTTGCCCGGCTCACGCCGCGCGCGCACCAGCCCCTTGCGCTTGAGTTGATTGAGCGGGGCGTTGAGGGCTTGCTTGGTGACGCGCAACCTGCCCAGCATGGCGGACACGCTCTGCCCGGGCGTCCGGGCGATCAGGTACAGGATCCGTTGATGGGCTCGGCCGATGCCCCGCTTCGCCAGGATCATCTGGGACGAACCCTCCAGATTGCGGCTGGCCGCCTGGAGCAGTTCCATCGCCTCGTCAAGTGCCTGGCACCGCATGGGATCGTCTTCCCAGGACCTTCTTTCCATGGCCCTCATGGCACAGACCCTCCTCTGAAGTGACCCGCGCTGAGCGGCGTGGCGGCAGCCCCGGTCCCCCCTGTACCGGCTTCGCCATCAACCACCCCTCCCGCGTATCCCGCCATCACCCTCCACCCCCGCCTATCTTTCGAGCCTCCCAGCTGGGCGCGGGACGGGTGTGTGTTGCCCGATGCATTCCCGTTCCGGCTTTCTCCCGTTCCGAACCTTGCGGTCTCGTGCCGGGACGGGGCGCGCGCCGCGGGTGCAGGCGATCGGTCAACCCGCGTGTACTCATGCTGACTGACACTATGTCGAACCCGTAATCCCGGCGCATCCCGCAAACGGGGTATGCGCCCGCAACCCCCTGTCCCCGCGGAGCACGGCAAATTGAGGCTGCCGCGACGAATCGGGGACTCCCCGCGCAATCCCGACGACTCGCGAGGGGCCCCGGCCGGAACCTGCGCGCCCCGCTTTCCATGCCGATCGGTCAACCCAGGCTTACTCAGTCGGGGCAGCGGACGGGTGCGCGCCGGGGCGATGCGCGACACTGCCGGGCGGGTGCGGTTCGCGTTGGGTCTGCGCAGACGACGTGGCGCATCCTTTACGCGCGCGCGGCGCCGGACACGCGTACCGCAAGGCGCACCCGTGACCCGATGCGCGCTTCGTGCGCCGCCGCCCGGCAGCCCGGCCGGCCGGGCAATCCATGGGAAACGGTACCCGGCGCTGCACCCGGTTCCGCACTTGGCAACAGGACCCCGGCGGAGGCATAACTGGGGCATTCGCCGGTGCCTTCCGCCGGCTGACCTCCCATGGAGCGGGAGCGATGAGCTCGTACGTCGGGGTTTGGCGCTACGGCTGGAGCCGCGCCCTGGCGAACCTGCGCGGCGCCTGGGCCACGGCGCTGGGGACGCTGGTGGTGCTTACCGCCGCGCTCGCCGTATTGGGCATGGTGGCCCTGCTCTACGTCAACGTGGAGCACCTGGGTCGGCTCTGGCTGTCCAACACCACCGTCTCCCTGTTCCTCAATGGCGATATGGACCCGGCGGGGCGGCAGGCTCTGCTGGAGCGGGTCAAGGCCAGCCCGCTCGTCCTGCGCGCCCAGCTCATCGCGCCCCGGGATGCCCTGCAGCAGCTCGCCGAGCGGCTGGGGGCGGACCATGCGCTCATGCAGGGGCTCGACGAGAGCGCCCTGCCCTACGCCATCGACATCGAGGTGGCGGTGGACTACCGCAAGCGCCTGGGCGAGGCGGCGCGCCAGCTGCGGGCGCTGGCGGGCGTGGAGGACGTCGTCTATTCGGAGCGGCTGCTGGACAAGGTGCAGGCGTTCTTCACCGTCGTGCAGTGGGTCGGGATCGGGTTCGTCTCGCTGGTGGCGCTGGCCTTCGGCCTGATCGTGGCCCATGGCACGCGGCTATCTCTGTATGCCCGGCGCGAGGAAGTGGAGATCCTGGACCTGGTGGGGGCGCCGGGGAGGCTGATCCGCGGCGCATTTGTCCTCGAGGGCATGCTGATCGCGCTGGGCGCGTGGGTGGCGGCGCTGGCGCTGGTGGCGCTGGCCTATGCGGCGATCCGGGAGGGCGTGCAGGCCAGCCCGCTCGCGCCCTGGGTGCAGGGGCAGACCGTGTTCCTCCCGTGGACCGCCCTGGGGATGGCGGGCGCGGCGGCGGTGGCCCTGGCGGCCTTCAGCGCGTGGCTGGCGGTGACCCGGCTGCTGCGGGAGCTGACGCCATGAGCCGGCGCGGCGTTACCCATACCGTCCGCACCGCTGCCGTCCGCAGTCCGGCTCTCCGCACCCCTGCCGTCTGCATATCGGCCATCTGGGCGCTGGCCGCCGCGCTCCTCCTCGGCGGACTTGTCCCGCCCCTGCTCGCGCAGGACAAGCCCGACCTGCTGCAGTCCCAGCGCCAGCAACTCGAGCAAGTGCAGGCCGAGCGCGAGCAGATGCAGAAGCAGGTCGCCGGCTTCAAGCTCAGCGAGCAGGAGGCGCTGCAGGAAACCGCCGCGCTATCCGATTCGGTCAAGGCCGGGCGGCGCCGGGCGCGCGAGCTGGAGCAAGAGCTGGCCCGCACGAATGCGCTCCAGACCCAGCAGGACGCGGAGCTGGCCGACCTCACCGCACGGGAGCAGGCGAGCCGGGCGCGCCTCGCCCTGCGCCTCAGGCGCCTGTACCGCATGACCAAGGTCGAGCGCTCGGCGACGCTGTTCCAGCTTGCCCGCGGGCGCTCGTTTGCCCGGGATGCGGCGTTGCTGGCGCGGGTGCAGTCGCTGGACCGCGCGGCGCTGCAGCAGGCCGAGTCGCTCCGCCAGGACCTGTCCGCGAAGACCGCCGCGCTGCGAGCGACGGTGGAGCGGCTGCGGGGCCTGGCCACCGAGTTCGAGGCGGAGCGCGCGCAGCTCGTCGTGCGCGAGAAGGGGCTGAAGGACTCCTTGCGGGACCTCAAGCGCAACCAGCAGCTCTACGCGAAGTATCTGGCCGACCTGGAGGGGGTGCAGACCGGCATGCAGGAGGCCGTGGCCAAGCTCGAGCAGAACCGCGCGCCATCCGACCGCGCCGCGCCGGACTCGACGTCCCTGCGCGGCCGGCTGCTCTCCCCCGTGCCGGGGGCGAAGCTGCTGGAGCGTTTCGGGGAGCAGGGACGCGAGGTGAAGAAGTTCCAGCGCGGACTGGTGCTCGCTCCCGCGGAAGGCGCGACCGTGCGGGCCGCGGCGGCCGGGAGCGTCGTGCACGCCGGGCCGTTCCGCGGCTTCGAGGACCTGGTCGTGCTCGACCACGGCCAAGGCCTGTTCAGCGTGTACGGGCACCTGGACAAGCTCGCCGTCGCCAAGGGCGCGCGGGTGGAAGCGGGCGCGCCGCTGGGTACGGTCGGCTGGCAACCGGAGAGCAACCGCGCGGAGCTCTACTTCGAGGTGCGCCTCGACGGCAAGCCCGAGGACCCGCAGCTATGGCTGGCCGAAGCGGCGAAGTAGCCGGCCCTGTCTGCCGGCGCATGAGCGGCAGCGCACCGGCGAGCCGCCGCGGAACCGGACCCGCCCGAGCGCAGGCGGCGGAAGGTCTCGCTACGCCGCACCCTTCATGCTGCGCAGGCGGCGCCACAGTCCGCGCAGGCTGGGCAACGGCCCCGTTTGGCGGCAGGCCGACAGGTACTTCTCGATCAGCTCATCGCCCGGCTTGAGCCGCAGCGCGGTCTGCAGGGCCCGCGCCGCGCCGCGCCGGTCCGCCTGCACCAGGCGGCTCATCCCCAGCAGCAGGGGCAGCTCGGGGCGATGCGGCTCGCCGGCCACGGCCTCGGCCAGCAGCGCCTCGCAGCGCGCATATTCCTTCAGGCGGAAGTGGCACAGCGCCAGCCGCAGCAGCGTGGCGGCATGGCGGGGGCGCTGCTGCAGGGCCTTCTCGAAGGCGACGATCGCCTCGTCCAGGCGCTTGAGGCGCATGCAGGACTGTCCGACCCAGAAATGGAACTGGTACTGGGCGGGCCGGATCGTCGCGGCCGCATGGAACGCCTGGCGCGCCTTCTCGAACAGGTAGCCGTCGTAGGCGCTGCGCCCGAGCCAGAAATGGTAGAGCGGATTGGCCGGCTTGAGCCTGACCGCGAGGTGGAACTCGTGGCGGGCGCGGTCGAGCATGTGCCGGTCGAAGAGGAACAGGCCGAGGCGGAAAGCGCGTTGGGGATCGGTTTCCTGGGGGGCGCGCTTTTCCGGGAGCAGAACCGCGTGGCACGCCCCGCACGTATAGGACTGCAGCGCTTCCTCCGCGCGGACGAGGTTGCGCTTGCGGCAGTTGGGGCAGATCAGGATATATTGCGTGCGGATCCAGCTGTCGCCACGCGGATCGTAGGGGGGCTCCGGGCTCCGCGGCGCGAGCGGGCCAACGGGCGGCAGGCGCACGGCCAGCTCGCGGTCGTAAGCCGTCCGGCGCTCCGGATGGCTCAGCACCGCGTAGGCCTCGTTGATCGCCTGGGCCACCGCCGAGTCGCCGCCCAGGTCCGGATGCCCGCGCGCATCCTTCAGCAGCGCCCGGTAGGCTCCCTGGATCACTTCCTGGGAAGCGCGCCGGTCGATCTGCAGGACCTCGTAGTGGGTGCGGGCGGAGGCCATGGACGAGTCGCACGCCGAAGGGTGAAGGCGGCAGCGGAACGGAGGGGAGCCGCCCGGCTGCCGCGCGGGATCGGCCCGCACGAGTCTAGACCGCGGCCGACCCTTACGTCTAACGCGGCGCTCGGACGGCGGGTGCCCCATACCCGCTTGCCTGGACAGCGCCAGGGGATTTCGCACTGCGCCGCCCGGTCCACCGCGGTCCCGTGCCCCGCGGACCCGCTGCCTCGGATGTACGACCATGGACCGCCATCCGAACGCCGCATTCGAGATCAATCCGTACACGCGCTGGGTGTACGATCACCCCGAGCGGCTGCTGCCCGAACCCACCCCCGCGTTGCTGGCGGCCGCCCGGAGCAAGGGGGCAACCCCGGCCGGCTTGGAGGTGGACCTGGGCTGCGGGTCGGGCAATTTCCTGGTGCAACTGGCGGCGCGCCATCCGCAGCGGCACTACGTGGGTTTCGAATTGCGCTTCAAGCGCCTGGTGAAGTCGGCGCGCAAGCTGGAGCGGGAGGGATGCGCCAACGTCTGGCTCGTGCGGGAGGCCGCCGAGCGGTTCGGGAGCTACTTCGAGGATGGTTCCGTGGATCGGGTTCACGTCAATTTTCCGGATCCCTGGCCGAGGCCCTCCCAGTGGAAGAAGCGCCTGATTGGACAGCGTTTTCTGGACGAGTTGCGCCGCGTCCTGAAGCCGGGCGGAGAGCTGCGCCTGAAGACCGATCATGCGGGATATTTCTTGCATGCTTTGGCCCTGATTCGTCTCCGGCGAGACTGGCGCCTCACGCAGTTTGCCAACGACGTGCACCGGGGTCTGCCCCGGGTGTGGCAATGCCACGGCGACCGCCCCCGGGACGTGGAGGCGAACCTGGAAACCGAGTTCGAGCAACTGTTCCGCTCGAAGCACAAGCCTGTGTACTTCTTGTCGGTGGAGAAGGTGGAAGCGGCTGAAGCCGCCGGCATCCGCTCCCCTTGAAGCCGGTATGCGCGTGATCCTCTTTTCCGCTGGCAGCATCTGGATGCGCGGATTTGCGCCCGCGCTCCTGTTGGCGGTGCTCGTCCTGAGCTCGCCCGGCGCGAGCAGCAGTCAGACGGACACGGGCGCGGGCCGCGCGGTTCCTCCGGCGCCTTCCAGCGCGGCTACGACCGCGCCGGTGAGCCCGCCTGCCGGGGCGGCCCCTGCTTCGAACCCCGCTGCGGCGCTCCCGGCCCCGACTCGCCCGATCCCCGTAGCACCGGCCGGCCCGGCAGCACCGGGCGGCCCCGCGGCACCGGGCAGCCAGGCAGCACCCTCCGGCCCCGCCCAGGCGACCCGCGGCTTGCTGCGCCTGGAGGGCACACTCCCCCTCGGCGCGGGCGGCCAGTCGGCCGCC
>JBGOTW010000200.1:0-7882 GCA_041476685.1 bacterium
CGCTCTCCAGCAGGGAGCGGCCGCTCCCTGCACCCTTTCGTGCGCTATAGCCGCGCCGTTGCCTGGACCACCGCGCGCGGCTATAGCGCCGAGAAGGGGTACAGGGGTCTTAGACCCCTGGCGGGGTTGCAGCGCTGCCCGCTGCTTGCCGGAAGCGCCGGCAAGCAGCGGGCAGCGCCCCTTGCATGTTCATTTTCCAAGCAGAGCCTAACCGTCCTTCGCCGGGCAGGCGGGCTTCACTCGCCGCCCGCCGCGCGCTGGGGGTCGAGCGGGACGAGCACCGGCTGGATGGTGCTGACGGCTTGGCGCGCCAGCGCGACGTATTCGGGCTGGGTGTCGATGCCGTAGGCGCGGCGGCCCAGCTTGAGCGCCTCCACCAGCGTCGTGCCTGAGCCCATGAAGGGATCGAGCACGACGTCGCCGGGCCGGGTGAAGAGCCGGATGAACCAGGCGGGCAGGGCCGGGGGGAAGGCGGCGCTGTGGCGCTTGTTGCCGCACTCGGTCGCCAGGTGCAGCACGTTGGTCGGATAGACGGTGTCCCGCCCCACCCAGTTCGACACGTTCTTGCCGAAGCCGCTCTTCACGCGCGACTCGTCGCGGCGCCGGTCGGTGGCGCTCAGGCGCTTCAGGCGCGAGTTTGCCCAGTCGCCCATGGGCTCGCGCACGGCGTCCTGATACATGGCGAAGCGCTTGGACACGTTGAACTGGATCAGCCGCTCCCACGCGTCCCGGAAGCGGTTGGGCCACTTGCCCGGGTAGCAGTTGCGCTTGTGCCAGACGTACTCCTCCGTCCACAGCCAGCCCGCCTTCTTCATCGCCACGATCAGTTCCAGCACGTAAGTGTGCCGCTCGCCGTCCACGGCCTTCTCCTTGATGTTGAGGATGAAGGTGCCCGTGGGCTTGAGGACGCGCTTGAACTCGGCCGCCTTGGGCAGGAACCACGCGACGTAGTCGTCCGGGTGGATGCCGCCGTAGGTGCGGTGGCGGCTGTCGGCGTAGGGCGGCGACGTGACGATCAGGTCCACGCAGGCGGCGGGAAACTCGGCGAGGACGGCGGTGCAGTCGCCGAGGAAGAGGGGGGCGGGGGGAAGGGTGGAAAGCGGCATGGCGTCCATCCGTGGACAGGTGCACTTGGCGTGAATCTATCCCATTCGCCCGTCCTGCGCGAGGGGTGCTAGGAAACGAGGAACCTCTCCCCCGGCCCCTCCCCGCGTGGCGGGGAAGGGAGACCGGCTTGGGCGATCGGTGCGGCCAGCGCGGCCGTTTTGCTGACACAGGGGAGCCGAAGCCATGCCCAAGCGCGACCCGTGGAAGACCGCGGGCGATCTGTGGGGCAAGCTCAAGCCCCGCGCCCGCAAGATGCGGCTGCGCCCGACACCCGCAGAGGCGCTGCTCTGGTCCCGCGTTCGCGCCAACCAGGTGCTGGGGGTTCACTTCCGCCGCCAGCACACCATCGGGCCGGCCATTGTGGACTTTTGCTGCGCGGCGGCGAAGCTCGTCGTCGAGGTGGACGGCCTGATTCATGAGCGCCAAAGCAACGAAGACAGGCTGCGCCAGAATTGGCTTGAGGCGCGAGGCTTCCGTGTCCTGCGCTTCACGAATGAGCGGGTTCAGCAGGACGTGGACGCGGTGATCGCCGAAATTGTGGAAGCCCTTCGCGTCGGGCCAATGGCTCGTCCCAAGCAGCCTTGATGTCCGCACACCCGCTCACGCCCGTCCGCCGCCAGCCTCAACGTTCAAGTCAGATCTCCCCTCCCCGCGCGCGGGGAGGGGCCGGGGGAGAGGTTGCTTGGGCGAGCGCCCACAGCGCGGGGACGGGATCAGGGGAGAGGTTTCCCGTGCGCCCCCCCTACTCCCGATACCCCGCATCCTCCCGGTCCGGCTTGCGCAGCAGCGCGGGCCACTCGTGGGCGCCGACCGGCTCGGCGTGTTTACCCCCAAATTGGAACTCGCCGCCAGTCGCGGTAGGATACCGCAATTCCTCCGGGACCGTGCCATGACCTCGCTCCACGTGAAGTTCCCCCAGGCCGCGCTGGCCGACTATTGCCGGCGCCACCATATCCGCAAGCTGGCCTTGTTCGGCTCGGTGCTACGCGAGGACTTCCGGCCCGACAGCGACGTGGACGTGCTGGTCGAGTTCGAGGAGGGCCACGTGCCGGGATTCGCGTTCGCCGGCCTGGAACGGGAGTTGACGGCCCTGATCGGGCGCAAGGTGGACTTGCGCACCATCCGGGACTTCGACGCCGCCTCCAGGGTGCACGTGGAAGCCACCAGTGCGGTGCAGTATGTCGCCGACTGACCGGCTCCGGATGGAGCACGTGCTGACGGCGGCCCGGGGGGCCGTGGCCGCGCTCCGGGGCAAGTCGCTCCGGGACCTCGACATGGCCAACGACTTCACGCTGGCCCTCATCAAGCGCATCGAAATGATCGGCGAGGCCGCAAGCCGCGTTCGGCCGGAAACCCGCCAACAATTTGAGGAGGTCCCCTGGCGGGACATCGTGGACACCCGGCATCGGCTTATCCACGGATATTCGGAAGTCGATCTCGTCATTGTGTGGAAGATCGCCACGGAGGAACTGGCTCCGCTGATTGTCAGCTTGGAGCGGGTCCTGGCGAATCCATAGACTTTGCCTCGCTCCCCTACTCCCGGTACCCCGCATCCTCCCGGTTCAGCTTGCGCAGCAGCGCGGGCCACTCGTGGGCGCCGACCAGTTCGGCGTGCAGGGCGTGCGGGCGCGCGGAAGCGCGCGACGTGCAGGGCTAGATGGCCCCGGCGGACTGGTTCCGCTGTGGGGTGAGCGGCCAGGTGCGTGCGGACGTGCGGGGCCTCACGAAACTGAAAAGGGAGACCCCCATTCCTGGAGGTCTCCCCACTGTCTTGCGACTGCGCGCCGGGTGCGCAAATTCTAGGCGCTAGGCTTGCGGGCTGCCCGACGCGACGCCACCTCTGGCCGGGGCGGGCGCGCCCGGTCGCGGACCGGGGCAGTGGCCGCAGGACCTACTCCGCCGCGGCTTCCACGCTGGGGGATGTGGAACCGGCTCCCCCGCCGTTGTCGAAGACGGATTCGTAGACGGCAAACTTGCCGCCGATCATGCCGCCCTTGAGGACAATCTGATCCGGCAGGCGCTTGATCAAGCCGCCTTGTTCCTTGAATTTCTGAATGGCCTTCGCGACATCCCCATGGGACAGCGTGGGTTTCTTGCTTGATTTTTTCATCGTCACTCCTTGCCCCGCGAAGCGAGGCGTTGCATCGAACGGGGGCCGCGAGCCAGTCTCCCTGGAGCGGCTCCTCTTCCTGCTAGCACTCTAATCGGTTGAGTGCTACCTGTCAAGATCCCTCTTGAACAGAATTCTTTCCCCGTCCGACGATGCCGAGCAGATCCTTCTGCATCCTAGCTCTACGCCGGTAGATGCAACAACCCAGCCATTCCTTCTGATGAAAAATATGCAATTTAGGACAACTGGCAAGCGATTGATATCTAAAATAAAAATAATATATTTATTTCAATTCGGCCAGCGCAGCCTCCATATTTGCAACGAAAACCTGTGGCGTTTCGAGCACACCTGGGCGCGCGAAGCAGTGGCGAAAATGCGGCAGCGGCGCAGCCTGGCGGGTGCCTGGGTGCTGCGTCCACCACCCCTTCAGTATCTCGCAGCGCGGACCCACCGTGCGGCATGACCTGGGCGCGCGCCTGCGCGTTGTTCCGATCGAAACGGATTCCAAGGCTTAGAAGAAGTACCGCACCCTCAGCTCGGTCCGGTTCCGCAGCTGCTTCGCGGCGAACTCGGTATCGCGCGCTCCCTGAAGCGCGGTGTACCGGAAGCGCACTTCCAGATTGGTGACGCCGGTGTAGAGCGCTTCCAGCGTCGTCATGCTGCTTTGGTCGTCCGCATTCTCGATTTCGATCAGGCCTGGCGTGAAGTACAGCCAGCCGAAGGCGTCCTTCTGGCTCAGGCGCAGGTAGGCGTAGCTCCGGCCGGGATTGGGGCGTCCGTACGCCCCCTGCTGAAGATTCTGCGCCTGGAGCAGGGAAGAGGCGTTTCCGGTCGCGCGGAAACGGTCGTAGGCTTGATCCACGAAGCGCAGGTACGCGCCCTGTTCCGCTGCGCTGTAGCCTCCGCTATTGAAATAGACCTCCGCGATCGCGGTGAGATTGCCCTCCGTCAGATAGCGCAAGCCGAGCAGCCAGGATTCCGCCGCTCCTTGACGGATGACCGTCGTCGCCGGAGCGGAGGCGCCGGCCGGCTGAGCCTGGAAGACGGGCTGCGACACGTCGCTGACCGCCGCCCACTCCCCGTGAACCTCGAAGTTGGTCTTCAGATTCCGGGAGAAATCGAACCCGTAGCGGGAGCTGCGGGTTCCTTCCGCGAGTGCAACCAAGTCGAAGTCCGTGTCCCAGGCCAGCAGGTACAGCTTCCCGGCCACGTTGGTGACCGGCTGGTCCTGCACCGGACCGAAATCGTTGTTGATCTTCTGCTGCACCGGCAGCAGCACGAGCGTGAACGCGGCGTTCCGCAACGCCCCCGCGAAGCTCAGGATGGACTCGGCCCGCACCAGCACGAATCCCTCCTGGGTCAGGTCGGGATCGTTCGGGTCCTTCGGGCGGTCCACGAACGCCACCGGATTGAACGCGTAGCCCTTGCCCCACCGGGTGACGCGCTTGCCCGCGTCCAGGGTCAAGCTGGGGCCGGGCTGCACGGCGGCATACGCTTCCTGCCAGACGCTGTTCGTGGACGTGCCCGTGTAGTCCTGGGTCACGGTATTGTTCACGCGGAAGTGCAGCTGGAGCATGTCCTGCGCATAGTCCCCCTCCAGCTGCAGGGCGGTAGACGACTGGTCAATGTGCGTGCGGCCCGGGTCCTTGAAGAAGGCGAGCTTGTAGAAGGCGCCGTCCCGCTCGAGCTCCTGGTGATTGGCGTTCAGCTCCACGAACCCGTTCAGCGCGTACGGCTTCTTCTTCAGCTCGTCGAGGTTGATGCTGTCGTCGTCCTGGGCCGTCGCGCTGCCGGCGTGGACGAGTCCGCAAACGACGGCGAGGACAGCGGCGAGGACGGACGCCGCGGCCCGGCGGCGCGTCCGGCTGCGGCGACGCGGGCATGAACAGGCTTCGCCCCTCCCCTTGGGCGGACCGCGCAGGACGGGCATGGGGAGCCTAGCGCCGCAGTTCCTGCACGCGCGGCATGTAGTTGAGGGTGAAGATCTCGTCGGGGAACTTGCGGGGCTTGATGGCCGCCCAGATCATGAGCGACTTGTAGCCTTTGTAGAGCGGGCTGTCCGTCTCCAGCGTCGCCGGCCGCGGCACGCCGTCGCCGAGGTCCTTGATGTCCTTGAAGTGCAGCGTCTTGATGAGCAGGCCGCTGGCCGCGTAGCACTCCACCGTCGTGGGCAGCAGCAGTTGCTTGTCCACGCGCATCTTGAGCTGGTCGTAGGCCACGCTGCCCGTCTTGGCCTTCAGCACGAGCAGCGTCTGGTCTCCGGCTTCCTGCGTGGACTCGACCGTGTATTCGGAGCTGAAGTCCAGGCGGAGGATGTCGGCGTTGTTGAACAACCCGCCCGTCACGGACTGGAGGCTGGTGATGCGGATGGGCTTGTCCACCCCGGGGATGTACAGCCACATGTTTTCCGCGAGGCGCAGCGTGCTGCGCCCCTTGTCGCTGGCCGGCGTCAGGAAGAGCGCGAGGATCTTGTCGCTGCCCTTCTTCACCGTGTAGAGCAGCCACTCCTTGCGCGTGCCGTCGGGCTGGATGTCGATCAGCTTGCGGTACATCTCATAGGAGTCGGGGGCCAGGTTCTTGTCGATCTGCTTGAGCAGGGCTTCCCCTTGGGGCGTGCCCGCGGCGCGCGCAGCCGGGGCGAACGGCGCCAGCAGCGCAGTCAGACACGCTAGCGACGCCAGGACGGCTCTGAGGGAGATCATGCTTCGGCTCGATGATTCGTCAGGCGGAGACCGCGGCGCGGAGGGTGGCCGCTCCCCGCCGGGTGCGCGCGGCAAGATGCGCTCACACGTGCCGCAGCGCGTTGATGGGATCCATCCGCGACGCCTTGAACGCGGGCTGCAGGCTGGCCAGCACCGCCACCAGGATCACCACGGAGGCGACGAGGAGGATCTTTCCCGGGCCGATGCTGGGGGCCAGCACCAGATTCTGCTGCATGCCGAACGAGAAGCGCACCTTCACGAGATTCAGCAATCCGATCGCGGCGAGGCTGAGCGCGGTGCCCAGCGCCGCACCCAGCACCCCCAGCAGCAGGCCTTCCGCGAGGAACAGGCCCAGGATGCGGCTCGGCAAGGTGCCGATGGCCGCCATCGTGCCGATCTCCCGCACGCGTTCGTACACGGCCATGATCATCACGTTCATGATGCTGATCAGCACGATTCCGACCAGCATCACCTGGATGAACACGGTCAACAGGTCAATCATGCGGGCGATGGTGGAAAACGGGGAGAGCGCCTCCCACGAGTGCACTTCGGCGGCGGGCTTCCCCTCCGGGTTCACCATCCCCGCCAGGGCGGCGTTGAGCTCCCTGCTGACGCGCGGAATATCGGCGAGGCTGTGCAGGCGGATCGCAATCTCCGACACCTCGGGCTGGGCCATGCGCAGCAGCGTGCGGCCGTCCTGGATGTGGATGTACCCGTCGCGGCCGTTCGGCCCGGAAATCGTGCCCAGCACGCCGCTGACGACGAACTGCTGTCCGTTGACCGACCCGTCCCGGTTGGTCGCGACGAGCACGACCGTGTCCCCGATCTTCACCTTCATCCCCCGCGCCAGCAGCTCCGGAATCAGGATATGCCCGGGAGTCACCAGCGGGCCGTCCTTGGTCCCGTCGCTGATGCGGCCCCGCAGCAGCGGCACCGTGCGCTGCTCCTGGTCCGGATTGATCGCGCTCAGCCGGATATTGGTGGTCTCGACGAAGTTGGAGAACAACGCGCCGAACTTGATCCGCTCCGAATACGCCGCGACGCCCGCAATGGCGCCGAGGGCCTCTTCGATCGTGCGCACTTGCGGAGGCGCAAGGTTCAGGTTCAACGGCAGGTTGTCAATGGAGGCGACGTAGCCCTTGCGATGCACCTGCATGTGGCCGAGGACGGAGTCGGTGAACTCCGCGATCATCGCGCCCTTGAAGGAGCCGGCGATGGCGATGAACAGCAGCACCGCCACGATGCCCAGGGTGATCAGGGCCGAGGTCAGCAAGGTGCGGCGCTGGTAGCGCGTCAGGTTGCGGGCGGCGAGCTTGAGAATGTTCCACATGGGCCCTCAGCGGCGCTGGGTTGAGGATTTTGCGAGGCGGCCGTCCTCCAGCAGGAACGTCACCTCCGCTTCCGCCATCACCTTGGGGTCGTGGGTGGAGAAGATGAACGTCGTCCCGGACTCGTCCCGCATGGCCTTCATCAGCGCGATGATCCGGTGCGCGGTCTCCGAATCCAGGTTCGCCGTGGGCTCGTCCGCCAACACCAGCTTGGGGTTGGAGACCAGGGCGCGGGCAACGGCCACCCGCTGCTTCTGGCCGCCCGAGATCATGTCCGGCCGCTTGTCCGCCTGGTCCGCCATGCCGACCGCTTCCAGCAAGGCCGCGACCCGCTCGCGGCGGCGCTCGGCGGGCCAGTTCTGCACCATCTGGAGCGGGAACTCGATGTTCTCCCGCACCGTCAGCACGGGAATCAGGTTGAAGTCCTGGAAGATGAAGCCGATCGTGCGCCCCCGGAAGTCCGCCGCGGCGCGCCGGTCCAGCGTCGAGACGTCGGTATCCACGACCCAGAGCTTGCCGCCGCTGGGCGGATCGAGCGTCCCGATCATGTTGAGCAGCGTGGTCTTGCCGCTGCCCGATGGCCCGACCAGCGCCGCGAAGGCGCCCGGCTCGATGGCCAGGCTGACCGCCTTGAC
>JBGOTW010000201.1:0-7877 GCA_041476685.1 bacterium
GGATCGCCCGCGTCCATGGCGATGCGCTGGGTCAGCTTCGCCCGCAGGTTCGCCGCGGTCCAATAGCGCTGGCCCTTGAGCGCGCGCGCCTGCTCCACCAGCACGGGCGGGATGTCCTCGCTCTGCAGCGTCTTCACCGTGTCGTCGTCCACGCGGTAGGAGCCCAACTTGAAGCTGGCGACGAGGACGGCCACCGCCAGCAGGGCCAGCACCGCGAGCAGGGCCAGCAGCTTCAGCCGCACGCCGGCCAGGATCATCAGCGGGATGAACATCAGCGCCAGCAGCATGGCCGTGCCCAGATCCGGCTGTTGCACGATCAGCACGAATGGCACCCCCACGAGTGCCATGGGGATGAGGATGTCCCGCAGGCCGAGATTGCCCACGCGGCGGTTGTCGCGGAAGTAGAACGACACGGCCAGCACGGTGGAAAACTTGGCAAACTCGCTCGGCTGCAGCGCCACGCCGCTGATCATGAACCAGCGCTCCACCGTGCTGCCCGAGCTGCCGAGGCCGTGCCGCAGCAGGAGCAGCAGGGCCAGGATCACCACGCCGTGGAACAGATAGCTCCAGCGGCCGATCGCGCGCATGTCCACCAGCAGCACGATGAACCCCGCCCCCAGCGCGAGACCGATCCAATAGACCTGGCGCAGCCAGAACTGGGTGGTGGTGGCGTATCCCTTCGACGCCGAATAGATGGCGGCCACGCCCAGTACGCTGATCGCCAGCGTGTTGAGCACCAGCACCCAGTCGAAATTGGCGAGGAGACGACGGTCAAACATTGCGGACAGGTCCGGAACGCGGGGGCACGAGGAGCCGAGGTCGCTGCGTTCACGCTAGCGCAGGGCAATCCGGGGCGCCAGGGGGCTGGCGAACGCGCGGTCCGCCGGCGCAGTCCAACAGCGCAGCCCCGCGGGCAGCCCCGGAGCGCAGCGGGGCGGCGAGCAGGTGGACGCTCAGCCCGCACTGCGCTTAAGAATCTTGGTACTTGAGGATCTTGGCGAAGCGGCCCAAGGCACCCAGGGAGACGAGGTGAACCGTATCGTGGGGCAGCTTCACCCCCTCGACCGTCAGCTCCCGCGCCGCCGTGGCATCCGCGTACAGGCGCATCGCGAAGCCGCGCGCGTAGCCTTCCCGCGTGGTCGTGTCGCAGCACATCTGGGTCATGTACCCGCACACGTCCAGCTCCCCGATGTCCTGGCGGGCGAGCCATTGCGCCAGCTCGGTGCCCTGGAACGCGGAAGGATGGCGCTTCTGGAAGATCGGGTCGCCCGCGCGCACGTCCAGACCTGGGGCAAACTCCATCCCCGGCGTACCCTGCGCGAAGACTGGCGAGCCGGGGGGCGTCACGTGCTGGATGAAGACGACCGCTTCGCCGCGGCTGCGCGCCCGCTCGATCAGCCGCGCAATCGCCGGCAGCGTCCGCTCCGCGGCGGGCAGAGCCCAGGCTCCGCCGGGGAAGTAGTCCTTCTGCACGTCAATCACGATCAGGGCGCGTTTGGACATGGCGCTGCTCCTATGGCGCTCCAATGGCGCAGGCGCGGATGAATGCCCGGCCGGCGTTCCTGAGCATAACCCCCTGCGCCGGGAAAGGGGATCTCGTTCCGCCGGTCCCCTGGTGGGGTGTCGGCAGGCCCGCGGGAATTCCTTCTGCGCCGGGGCGGGATTTGAGAGGATAGGCCATGCCCGACGCTATCGACACCGTCATCGCCAAGCTCGAGCCGCTGCTGCTGCCGCGGCGCATCGCCCGCATGCGCGCCGTGCTGGCCGCCCGCAGCGACCATGTGGCCTTCGTGTTTGAGCGCATGACGGATCCCCACAATCTCAGCGCCGCCCTGCGCTCCCTGGACGCGTTCGGGTTCCAGGACGCCCACTGGATCGCCCCGGCGGCCGAGCTGGGCCTGTCCCACTTGATCACCCGCGGTACCGAGCGCTGGCTCACGCTCACCGAGCACGATGATACGGTCGCCTGCTTCGCGGCCCTGCGCGCCCGGGGCTACCACATCCTGGCCAGCGAGGTTCCGGCCCTGTCCGATGCCTCGCGGCGAGCGCCCGGCGCGGAGCCGGCTGGCGGCTCGCGGCAAGCGCCCGCCTCGGAACTGTCTGGCGGCTCGCGGCAAGCGCTCGCCTCGCACGCCTCCCTTCCGCTGGACAGCCTCGACTTGCGCCAGCGCACCGCATTCGTGTTCGGCAACGAGCACGCGGGCGTCACGCCGGAGACGCTGGCCCTGGCCGATGGTCGGTTCCAGATCGCGATGACCGGGTTTGCCGAAAGCCTCAACCTGAGCGTGGCCTGCGCCATCACCGCGTACCACGCGCGGCGCGAGCTGCGGCGCCTGGCGACCGTCACGGGCGATCCCGCCGCCTACGGGTTGCCCGAGGCGCGCAAGCGGGCGCTGTATGCGGATTGGCTGCGGCAGAGCGTGCGCAGCGCGGACAAGGTGCTGGAAGCGTAAGCGCCGGCGTGTGGCGCCGCGGGCCAGGTCCTCGCGCCGGCTGGCGGGCACCCCTGTGCAAGCTGCGATCAAGGGAGCGGCGTTCTCGCGCTCAACGGGCTCCCCTCCCCGCACGGTTGCCGCGGCAACCGGGGAGAGGGGGATGGGGGTGAGGATTATCGGACCCTGCCTACGGATTGATGGCGTACCGCAATGCGTCGCCCGACAGCGAGGGCGGGTCGCCAAATTTATCGAATGGCAGCATGCGTCCAGGCAGGAAGGACGCCACCGTCCCGCCGCCATTCTCCACCGCCTGCACCATGTCCTGCTGCCCGGCTTCAACGCCGGTGTCCTGCTGGAAGGTGGTGGTGTGGACTTCGACGACGTTCGTGCCCTCGTACAAGATGATTTGCATGGTGACCATCCCGTCGCCATTACCCGAGTCTGCACTCGCATAGAGCGTCACGCCGTTCCACTGCACCACCAGCTTGCGAGTGGGGGCCGTTCCGAGCGTCTCATAGGTGATCGTCCCATCCCACGAGGGGTCCAGATCGGTCCAGACCCCTGCGACCAGGTTGTTGTCCACGGGCGAGGGATAGGGCAGATCCACGTTGAAAATCGTACTGCACGTAAACCCGGGATTGGTTTGGAAATCGAAGCGGATGTAGCCGTTCGCGCAGATGCGAAACCAGGAATACGTCCGGCCGAAGAACTTGAAGTTGAAGCCGACAGGCTGGGCGTCCGACAAGTCGTCGTCGCCCAGAGAGACTGAATTGGCAAAGTCGGCGGGGTTGATTCCCGCTCCCAGCGAGAGAGGAGTCTCCGTCGTCCCCGGGACAGGCAAGAACGGCGTGGTTGCCACCGCGTAGGTCGGAATGACCCCGAAGATGCCGGGGTAATAGGTCAGGCCATCCAGGCCGTCGGTGGTCTGGCCGATGTTGACGACCTCGCCGGTCGTCAGATCGACATTGGCCAGGAAGTAGGCGTGGACCGTATGTTCGCCCGGCCCGGTATATTGGTAGTCTACGATCCCGTAGGTTTGTCCAAAACGGGGATCGAACGCCATGGACGTGATCGCAGGTTGTCCATTGCTCACAAAATCGGGAAAGCCCGTGTATTTCAGGTCGAAGCCGGCGATCGTGCTCCCGCTCGACGGATCCAATTGGCGCAGCCCATTCTCGTCGGCCAGGAACAAGTTCCCGGCGGCATCGAAGGTCAATCCATTGCCGCGCGGCAGCGGTGGACAGACGAGGTTGTCAACGCACTCGATATCGCCGAGATTGTTGTTTCCCAAGTTTGCATCCAGCGTGTGCAGCTCAAGGGCTATGCATCCATCCCTGCACGAATACACATCCAGGAAGACGGTGCCGTCTCCGCGCAGGGCCATCCCCTCGATGCTTTCGCCCCCCTCGCCTTGTGCAGCATAGCCCAGCAACCTGGCCGCGCCGGAAATCAGGTCGATTTGGTACAAGCCGCCGGGCGAAGACGCCGTGACGCCCGTGCCCGCGAACAGGCCCCCGAGCTGCGGCCGGTACACCAGCGAGCTGACGGGACCGATCAAGCCTTGCGTCAGACCGATCGTGGTGTCCAACGGCCGCAGGCGTCCCCGGACGTTGTTGCCGTAGTAGCCGAAATCGTACGTGGGCAGCACCAGGTTCGACGTGCCATCCGTGCTGCTGAGCACGTGGATGTTGCCGCCGTCATCGGCGGCAATGAGCGTACCGGGTGTGTCCTTGCAGATGAAATTGGTCTGATCCACCTCGCCCGATTGCAGCGTGCCGTCGTTGGCTATGCCGCCAAAGTCGCCATTATCCAGGCCCGACTCGACCTTCGTGCCGCCCTTTCCGTAACAGGGCCCCGGATCCGAAACAGACAGATCCGTGAGCAGCACCAACGCGTTGGTGCCTGGCTTGCCGTCGTTGCCAGGATTGCCAGGATTGCCAGGGTTGCCAGGATTGCCGGGAGTGCCGGGGGTGCCAGGGCTGCCGGTGCTCCCATTGCAGACTTTCTGTGTGACCGTCACCTCGGCCGCGTCCAGCACGCCATTGGCATTCGTATCTATCCCGCTTTGCACCAGGATCCCGCCGGCGGGACAATCCGCATCCGGCGGGAACGTCGCGGTGCTCACGATACTCGAGGCATTGACCGCGGGCGGGGTGGTTGCCGCAGTGGGCGTGCCCGAACTGCTAGAGCCGCCGCCCGACGATTGGCAGCCTGCGGCGACGATGGCCAGCACGAGCGTGGCTTGCACCACGAGCGCCCGCGCGAATCGGCCGCGGCGCGCCTTCGCTTTGGGATCGCTTCCGGTCGGGAATTGGATCAGAGAGAGCTTGTCCATGGGCCACCTGCTGAGGAGAGGGCGACCGGCGCGCCAACTCGCGCTACGGTGCGGATATCTCCCCCCTCCTCACGGCCTTGACACCTTCCAGCTTAGACCTTGTGGGGCCGGCCTGCCATCAGCAAGTCCGCGGCCGGCGGGCGTTCCGAGGATGATTCTCGCCTGCGCGAAGCCCGCGGATCACGGCCCGAGGGGGAAGGTCCCCGGGCGTAAGCGGGACCCTCGCTCCCAACTCCTCCTGTCGCTTCCCGGCGGCCGAATTTGTGTCCTGTTCCAGGCGCTTGGGCGCCGGCGGGCGCCGCCGCGCATTCGCCACCCCCTAAAAAAACCCTTGCCTTGTCCCTCATCTGTGTCATGGGTGAATGCAGGAGCCATTGAGCGTGGGGCGAGCGGACCGCCCCGGCACCCCCTTGAGCGCTGGCGCGACAGGTCGGGTGCGCCCCATCAAGCGTCGGCGCTAGAAGTCAGCAGTTCCGTTGGACACCTCATGGGCATCACCATCCAGAAGTTCGGCGGCACCAGCGTCGGCAGTGGCGAGCGGCTGGTGAACGTCGCGGGCATCATCGAACGCAGCCTCAAGACCCGACCCATCATCGTAGTGGTGTCGGCCCTCAGCAGCACGCTCAAGAGCGAGGGCACGACGAGCCTGCTCCTGCAGGCGAGCGATTTCGCCTTGAAGGGGATTCCCTTCGGCGAGCCCCTCGCGATCATCGAGCGCAATCACGCCGCGGCGCTGGAGCACGCGGTGAAGACGGCGGTGCTCAAGGACGAGACCGGCGCCTTCATGCATGAGGAGCTGACGCGGCTGCGCAGCTTCCTCGAGGCGATCGAAGTGATCCGCGAACTCTCGCCCCGCTCCCAGGACAGCATCCTCGCCGTCGGGGAGAAGCTGAGCGCGCGGCTGCTGACCGCCGTGCTGCGGGATCGCGGCATGAAGGCCGTGTATACCGACCTGTCCACCATCGTCCCCAAGGACGAGACGGACGTGGATCCCGCGTTCTTCCGGCGCCTGCAGAAGCGCATCTCCGGCAAATGCCAGCCGAAGGAGGGCGAGGTGCCGGTGGTGACCGGCTTCATCGGGATGGTGCCGGGCGGGCTGCTCCGCGTCGTCGGGCGCGGCTATACCGATTTCACCGCCGCCATGATCGCCGCCGGGCTCGGCGCGGGCATCGCCGAGGAAATGCAGGTGTGGAAGGAGGTGGACGGCATCTTCACCGCGGATCCGCGCAAGGTGCCGGCCGCGCGCGTGCTGACGCGGCTGACTCCGGCGGAGGCGAGCGAGCTGACCTACTTCGGCTCGGAGGTGCTGCACCCGTTCACGATGGAGCGCGTCGTCTCCGCGCAGGTGCCGATCCGCATCAAGAACACGTTCAATCCCGAGGCGCCCGGCACGGTCATCTCGCCCAGCCGCGCGGACAGCGCCGCCCCGCCGGCCAGGGGCGCGGCCAACGGCGAGGAGCGCCCGCCTCGCGTCACGGCCGTCACCTCCAAGCGCGGCATCACCGTGCTCACGGTGCATTCCAACCGCATGTTCAACGCCCACGGCTTCCTGGCGCGCGTGTTCCAGGCCCTCGAGCAGCACGGCGTCGTCGTGGACCTGGTGTCCACCTCCGAGGTCAGCATCTCCTGCACGGTGGAGCGGCTCGAGGATGCGGAGCGCGCGAAAGCCGACCTGGAAAAGGTGGGCCAGGTCTATCTCACGCCCGGCCGGGCCATCATCGCAGCGGTCGGCGAGGGGATGAAGTTCGCGGCCGGCACGGCGGGCCGCATGTTCTCGACCCTGGGCGAGACGGGCGTCAACATCGAGATGATTTCCCAGGGCGCCTCCGAGATCAACATCTCCTGCGTGGTGAAGGAAGAGGACGTGGAGAAGGGCCTGCGCGCCGTCCACAAGGCGTTCGTGGAGACGGCCTGATGGCGCGGGCCGCCCCCCGCCGTCCGCGCAGCACGGTCGCTCGCACCACCGCCGCGCGCCGGCGTCCCCGGCTCGGCAAGTCTCCGCTCCGCCGCGCCAAGCGACCTGCCGCCACTCGCCGCACAGCCCCGCACCGCCGTGCCCGGCCCAGTTCCGCCCGGCCCAGCTCCGCCCAGCACAGCACCGCCTTGCCGATTTCAGCGCGCCTCGATCCGGCGGCGGCCGAGCGGCTGTTCGACCGGCTCGCCCAGGTCATCCCCGACCCCAAGAGCGAGCTCCGGTACGCGAGCCCGTTCGAGCTGCTCGTCTCCGTCATCCTCAGCGCCCAGGCCACCGACAAGAGCGTCAATCTCGCGACACAGCGCCTCTATGCGCACGCACGCACGCCGGAGGCGATCCTGGCCCTGGGCGAGACGGGCCTGCTGGAGCACATCCGCACGATCGGCCTGGCGCCGACCAAGGCGCGCAACATCATCGCCGCCTGCCGCCTGCTGCTGGAGCGGCACGGCGGCCAGGTCCCCGCGACGCGGGAAGCGCTTGAAGCCCTTCCCGGAGTGGGCCGCAAGACCGCCAACGTCGTCCTCAACACCGCCTTCGGCGAGCCGACCCTGGCGGTGGACACCCACGTCTTCCGCGTGGCCAACCGCACGGGCCTGGCGCCGGGCAAGACCGTGCGCGAGGTGGAAGACGGCCTGCTCAGCATCGTGCCGGCGCGGCACCTGAAGCACGCGCATCACCTGCTCATCCTGCACGGACGCTACACCTGCCAGGCGCGCAAGCCCGCCTGCCCCACCTGCGCCATCCGGGCGGAGTGCCGCTGGCCCGACAAGGCACGGGCGGATTAGGCTGTGGGGATGTGCGGAAAACGAGGGGCTTCGCCCCTCAAACACCCCAGCAGGGAGCGTTGCTCCCTGCTCCCTGTCGAGGCGCTATTGCCGCGCTTGCGCGGCAACAGCGCGAGAGGGGGCCTGGGGCCTTCGTCCCCAGCGGGGTGCGGGGCGGCGCCCCACGTTGTTCCTGCGCAAAGGTGCTCCGTGCGCAAGCTCGTCGTCAGCGCCACGCTGCTGCTCGCCCTGAGTGGGCTGCTGCTCACCTTCGCGCACCTGCCCGATCCCCAGGCGGGCGCCCGCAAGGCCGTCGCGCTGGCGCACATCTGGCTTGGCGTGGCCTATCTGGTCGTGTTCCCCCTCTA
>JBGOTW010000202.1:0-7855 GCA_041476685.1 bacterium
CGAGTTCCACGCGACGGCGTTCCTGCAGCACATGGTGCGCATCCTGACGGGCACGCTGGTGGCGGTGGGTCTGGGCAAGCTTAAGCCCCAGGACATGGCGGCGATCCTGGCGAGCCGGGAGCGCGAACGCGCCGCGGCGACGGCGCCGCCCGAGGGGCTGCACCTGCTGCGGGTGCACTACGACCTGGCGCAATTTCCCGAGCTGGAAGCGTTCCTGCGGGCGTGAGGCGGAGCCGAGTTGTCGGATGGCGGCCCCTTTCGCCGGCGGCATGGCGCGGCCGCTGGCGGAGCCGCCCAATGCCCGTCAGCGCGCGAGCGGCTTGCCAGCCAGCCAGGCGGCCCCGTCCGCGTACAGCCGTTCCACCTCCGCCCCTTTCAGCAGCGGCATGTCCCGCTTCACGGTGAAGCCGTTCTTGGTCTGCAAGTAGGCGAGGTGGCGGTAGCCCTCGGGAAATCCGGCCAGCAGCTGCGCGTCCAGGCTGAGCCTGGCTCCGGGATCGAGCGGATCGAGGCGGTCCTTCTCGTAGATAGGCTGGCGCAGGACGATCGCCCAGGACTCGTTGCGCCGCTCGAAGAAGTCATAGAAGCGGCCGGTGCAGACCACGTCGCAGGGCACGCCGTCCACGGCGGCGCGCTGGGAGATGGTCATCTTGGTCTGTGCGATCGCGCGCGCGCCGGCAATCTCGATCGCCGAGCCGCCCAGCGAGTGGAGGATGCTGACGCCCTGCTCCCACCCCGCCCGGCTCACCTCGATGAAGCGCTCCGCCGAACCTTGGAACCAGGTGGCCATCATCCGGCCGTCCGGGTGCCAGACGGTGCGAAAGCGCTCCCAATCCCCCGCGTCGCGCCACACCACCCACTGCTCGACCACTTCCCGGATGCGCATGCGTTCGATCAGCTCGGCGGTCACGATTCCTCGGCAACGGTTGGAAGTTTTGCCGGCGTGCGGTCCGGGGCGGCCGCTGCGGGGCCGTCCGGCGATGCGTCACGGGGGTCAGTGGCGCGTATCCGCGGGCGGCGTGCGCGCAAGCGGGGCGTCCTGCGCGGCCGATTGTGCGGCCGACGGTGCGGCCGACGGCGCAGGCGACGGTGCAGGCGAGCGGGGTGCGGGCGCGGCGGGTGCCTGAGCGGGCGCTCCCGTGTCAGGTACTGTGCCGCCGGGCACTGCGCCGCTGGACACTGAGTTGCCGGGCACGGTTTCGGCGGGGATGGTTCCGTCGGGTACGGTTGCGTTGAGGACCGTGCCGCCCGGCGCAGCATCCGGCACACCGGGTGCGAGCGACGCGGCAGAAGACCTGCCCGGCACTTGCGTCTCGATGAGCTCCGCTCCGTCCCAATCCACCCCATCCAGCTTGCAGTCGCTGAAGTGCACGCGCTCCAGGCGCGCACCGGTCCAGCGCGAGCCGCTCAGGTCGCATTCGTGGAACAGGGCGAAGAACAGCCGGCTGGCGCCGAACTGCGCGCCGGAAAAGTCGCAGCGCACGAATTGGTGGGGGCGGCTCTGGGACTCGAGCTCAATCCTGGACAGGTCCGCGCCTGTGAAGCGGCAGTCCAGGTAGCGGTGCCGCCCGGTGAAGCGCACGCCCGCGAAGGAGCTGCCGCTCAGGTCGGCCTGGCGCAGGATGCTGCTCGGCAGCCCGGCCACGGAAAATGCGGCATCGGCGTAGCGCCGTCCGGGCGCGGCGAACGCGGCACCTTGCACATCCTGCTGCCGCAGCACGACAGGCTCCGTCGCGGGCGCAACCGCTCCCGCGGGCACGCCTACTGCCGTTCCGGCCACCTGCGGCGCGGGGGGCTCCACGCGCGGCGGTGGCGGCGCGGGCTGCCACGCGCCGGGTGAGGCTTCCGCGTCGGCGGTGACCGGCACGGCCGGAGCCTGCTCCGACGGGGACTTGCGGCGGAACAGGGGTGCGAGGAACTCGCGAATCTTGTCGGCGCCGAGACGGCCGATGCCGTGCCGAGGGGCAAGGGCTGTGGTGGGTGGCGGGGCAGTGACACGCGCCAGGGCTATGCCGTGCGCCAGGGCTGTGCCGTGCGCCAGGGCGCTGGCCGGCGCTCGGTTGTCCTCGGTGGTTTCCTGCGCGTCGTTTGCTGCCTGGATCGTCTCCAGGGCGGAAGCCTCGTCTTCCAGGCCCGGCTCCACGCCGCCCGCCTTGCCGGCATCGACCGCAGGTTCGAGACCGGGTTCAAGCTCGGGTTCGAGCCCGGGTTCCTGCCAGCCCTCCGGCTCCGCGGGCGCGTGGGCCATATGGGCGCGCACCTGCGCCAGCAGCTTGGGCAGGGTGTCGTCGTCCAGCAGGCCCAGCGCGCGCAGCTCTTCGTGCATCGCCTTGTCGCGGTACAGCCCCCGCTCCCACTGCTCCTTCACGGCCTCGTCCGCCTTGCGGTAGCCGGACGCGGCGTCGTCCAGCAGGTGCTGGGAGCGCTTGCGGTCGGGGCGCGACATCTGGCGCACCTGGGCGTGCAGCGCCTTCCAGCCCCGCCACTGCTTCTCGCGGCGCGCGACCGACTTGTAATACGGATCCTGCTCGGTGAAGGTCTTGTCCTCGACATAGCGGACGCGCTCTCCCATGCGCCGCAGGTGCACGTCGAGGTGGCGCCGCTCCTGGGCCGACACCTTCGCGTAGGCCAGCTTCATCCGGTCGTACACCTCGCGCGCGGCTTCCAGGGCCGTGCACGGCAGACGCACGCTGCTCGGGTGAGGAGTGCGGAATCGGTCGCTCAGCCACAAATCGTAGGCGAGCATGCCCAGCAGGAGCACGCCGACCAGGAGCGTGGCGCCCAGCGCATAGGCGGCGAAATCCAGCGCGGTCTGCATGACAAGTCCGGCGCAAACGAAACGGCTACGGCGGCGCGAGGGCGATCCATCTTGACCCACGGTGCCCGGCCGCTCACGGCGATTCGGTAGCGGGCCAGTTCAGGGGCGCGCAGATTTCTCGCCGCGCTCGACATGACAAATCTTGTCGCTCCGAGCGAACGCGATGAGTCTGCTACTGCAGTTCACTGCACCTTCATCAATTCGACCCACACCCGGCGATTCCTCAGTCCTGAGCGTAGCATTTCCGGGCTGAAGGCATGCACGCGGCGCGCCGGAAGGAGGCGCTTGGCATTCGTCCGAATTCGGCCTATGGGACTGCTGTTCTTGGCGAAAACAGGCTCTGACGCGCCCGCCCTGAGGGCGAAACGACCCTTGCACCCGGAGAGGCACGATGCCGAAAGCGAATGTGAACGGCGTGAACCTGTACTACGAGGAAGCCGGCAGCGGCACTCCGCTCCTGTTCCTGCACGAGTTTGCGGGCGACTACCGCAGCTGGGAGGCGCAGATGCGCTTCTTCGCGCGCCGCTATCGCTGCATCACGTACTCCTGCCGCGGCTATCCGGGCTCCGACGTGCCCGACAAGCCCGAGCAGTATTCCCAGGACCTGCACATCGCCGACGCAGTCGGGCTGCTGGATCACCTGAAGATCAAGCAGGCGCACCTGGTGGGCTGCTCCATGGGCAGCTTCACGACCCTCTACACGGGCGTGAAGCACCCGGCGCGCTGCCTGTCCCTGACCATTTCCGCGACCGGCTCCGGGGTGGGGGCGAACCGGCAGCAGTGGCTGAAGGACGCGGACGGCCGCGCCGAGGCGTTCCTGAAGGAAGGGATGGCCAAGGCGGGCCCGGGCATGGCGATGGGCCCGACGCGCGTGCAGCTCTTCAACAAGGACCGGCTCGGCTGGGAGGAATTCCAGCAGGGGCTGCTCGAGCATTCTGGGACGGCGGCCGCCTATACCCTGCGCGGGGTGCAGCGCGGCCGGCCGCACCTCCTCGAGATGGCCGATGCGATCCGCGCATGCCAGGTGCCGGCCCTGGTCGTGATGGGCGACGAGGACACGAGCGGGCACGAAGGCGCCATGTTCTTGAAGCGCACCCTGCCCCGCAGCGGCTACGCCATGTTCCCCAAGTGCGGGCACGCCTGCAACCTGGAGGAGCCGGGCCTGTTCAACCGCACGGTGCTGGACTTCCTTACGGCCGTGGAGGCCGGCGCCTGGCCCGTCCGCGATCCACGCAGCATGGCGGGGGGACTCTAGGGGGAACCGATGGATGCCCGTATCAGTCTGGTCACGCTCGGCGTGACGGAAGTCGCCCGCGCCCGCCTGTTCTACGAGCGGCTCGGCTGGCGCGCCAACAGCCAGAGCAATGCGGACGCCGCCTTTTTCCAGGCGGGCGGGCTGGTGTTGGGGCTGTGGGGGCGCACGGCGCTCGCGGAGGATGCGCGGATTCCGCTGGGACAGGGCTTCGGCGGGATCGCGCTGGCCCATAACGTGCGCAGCAAGGCCGCGGTGTCCGCGACGCTTGCCGAGGCGGAGCAGGCGGGCGGCAAGATCCTCAAGCCCGCCCAGGACACCTTCTACGGCGGACACGCGGGCTATTTTGCCGATCCGGACGGGAATGTGTGGGAAGTGGCGTGGAATCCGGGCTGGACGCTGAAGCCGGATGGCTCAATCGAGCTGCCGCAGTAGCGCTTGTGCGGTGTTATTACATCGGTTATATTAGCCTGATCTAGAGACATATTTTTCTGCACAAATCGAGGGCCGCCATGCTTCACGCCAAGCTGACCACCGTCGGGAACTCGACCGGGATTGTACTCCCCAAGGAAGCGCTCGCGCGGCTCAAGGTGAAGAGGGGCGATACGGTGTTCCTGTTGGAGACACCGACCGGGTACGAGTTGACGCCCTACAATCCGGAGTTCGCTGCGCAGATGGAGGCCGCCGAAAAGGGCATGCGCGAATACCGCAATGCCCTGCGCGAGCTGGCCAAGTAGGCGCGCGCAGCGATGGAGCCGATCTGGCTGCAAAAAGCCGCAGTGCTCGCGCTGCACAGCAGGCTGTTGGTTGACCACGGAGGCGTGGAAGGCGTCCGGGACGATAACCTGTTGGAATCCGCCTTGGCGCGGCCTCAGCATCTACTGAGCTACGGCGATCCCGATGCGTTTTCGCTCGCTGCGTCGTACGCCTTCGGCATTGCGAAGAATCACCCGTTCGTGGACGGGAACAAGCGCACTGCATTCATGGCCGCATATGTTTTCTTGCTTCGGAACGGCTGGGAATTGCACGCGCCCGAGGCGGATGTCGTCATTATCATGAATCAAGTCGCTACCAGTCAGCGCACCGAGGAGGAATTGGGTGCATGGCTGAAAGCGTCGTGCCGCAAAATCCGTTAGCGCCATTTCAGCAGGCCATGCCATGTCCCCCCCTCACGGCCGCCCGCCCCGCCGTCCGCCCCACCATCCGCCACGCGGCCAAGGTCGCCCCGGCCGCAGGGATGACGCCGCCCCGCGCCAGGGCGAGCGCGCGCCCACGGTGGAGCCGCGGCCCATCCGGCGGGGCCGGCGCCCGTACGCCGAGCGCACCCAGGCCACGGGCAGGCCAGCGGCCGAGGCTTGGCAGCGCCAAGGTTCATCGCGCCGCCCAGCGCAGCGCCCGCAGCGCGGTGGCCCTGCGCCGCGTCGCCCGCGCCGGGATAACCTCAGGGAGGACGCGGCCCCTCAGCACGGCGGGAGCGCACCCCGGGCCGAGCCGAGGCCCCAGCCACGCCCAGCGCAAGTCCAGGCGCACGCGGCACGTGGCCCGCAGCGCCGCCCCGGCCCGCAGCGGCTCGGCCCGCAGCGCCGCCCCGGCATCGAAGTCCTGTACGGCATCAATCCGATCGCGCGCGCCCTGGCGGTCGGGCGGCGCAAGCTCTTCCGGCTCTGGCTGCGGGAGGGACGGCTGTCCGAGGCGCTGGAGGCCCTGCATGCGGCGATGACGGCGCACGGCCTGCCCATTGGCGAGGCGTCCGTGGGGGACCTGGCCGCGCTGGCCGGCAGCGACAGCCACCAGGGCGCGGCGCTGGAGTGCGGGACGCTGCCGCTGGGCGCGGAGGAAGAGGCGCTGGCGTTGCTGGGACCGGAGCCCGGCGCGGCTCAGCCCCCCGGCTCTGCGCTCCCGGGCGAATCGCAGGCGCCCGCGCTCTCTGACGCGATGACGGACGCCGCGCCGCCGGCGCCCGCCGTGGGAGCGGGGGAGGCTGGCGCGCCTGGCGCGAATGCTCCGGGTCTTCCCCTGCTGGTCGTGCTGGATCAGGTGGAGGATCCGCAGAACTTCGGCGCGATCGTGCGCAGTTGCGCGGTGTTCGGCGCGAGCGGAGTCGTCGTGCCGCGCCACCACGCGGCGCCGCCCAGCCCGGCCGCGTCCAAGGCGTCGGCGGGCGAGCTGGAGGCGTTTCCGGTCTTCGAGGCGGCGAACCTGTCCCGCTTCCTGGAGGCGTGCAAGGCGCGCGGGGCGTGGACGGCGGCGGCCGTGACCGAGGGCGGCGCGCCGCTCGCCTCGTTCAAGCGCGACACCGCGCTCGTGCTGGTCGTGGGCAACGAGGGGCGCGGGCTGCGGCCGCTGGTGGAGCGGCACTGCGACTTCCGGCTGACGATTCCCGTGCGCCCGGGCACCAGCCTCAACGTCTCCGCGGCGACGGCGGTGCTGCTGTACGGGCTGACGGGCGACGCGCCGCCGCTCCCGCCGGCCAAGCCAGCGGACCGCGCCGTCGCCAAGGCGGTGGCAGGGACGCTCGGCGAATGGAACGGAGAGCACGATGAAGAAGCTTACGGAGACTTGTAGGGGGGGATGCTGTCTGTCGCCCCCGTTCAGGGCGAGGGGGACTTGGGCTTCCCCTACCCCTTGGTCGCCCCCGCAGTCAGGCCGGCGATGTAATAGTCCATCAGGAACGCGTAGATCAGCACCGGTGGCGCGGCGGCCACGAGCGCACCCGCCATCAGCCCGCCCCAATGGTACACGTCGCCACGAATCAGCGTGGCCACGGTGCCCACGGTCACCACCATTTCCCCCGGATTGAAGATAAACGCGGCCGGGTAGAGGAACCCGGCCCAGGAGACCGTGAAAGCGAAGATCGTCGCGGCCACGATCCCCGGCATGGCGACCGGAATGAAGATCTTGAACAGCATCTGGAAATATCCCGCCCCGTCAATGAGCGCCGCCTCGTCCAACTCCTTGGGAATGCTGGCGAAGTAGCCGATCATGATCCACGTGCAAAAGGGCACCGCCAGGCAGGGATAGACCGCCACCAGCGCCCACTTGGTATTGAGCAGGCCCAGGAAGCCGATCACCTTGAAGAGCGGAATGAACAGCAGGGTATCCGGCACCAGGTAGGTGAGGAACACCCCTGCCGCCAGCGCCCCCGAACCGAAGAAGCGCATGCGCGCCAGCGAAAACGCGGCGATCACGCTGATGCACATGGAAACGATCACCGACGAGATCGTCACGATCCAGGTGTTCATGAAGAACGTGGGGAACTGCGTATTGGTCAGCAGATTCGTATAGTGAAAGAGGGTTGGGGCCTCGTTGATGATCCAGGGACTGCCCTTCAGAGTGGAGATTTCCACGTCGGTCTTGAACGACGTGATGATCATGTAATAGGGAGGGAACAGGAAGAACACCACGAAGATGCCCAGGAACAGATAGGCCAGGATCAAGGCCCAGCGGCGGCTGCGCCGGATGTTGCCGACGCGGACCTTGGACTCGCGCTGGGCCGCGTCATGGGACGCGATGGCTGGGCTGGTCATGGCGGGATCAGACCTCCCGGGTGCGGCGCGTAATGTCACGCAGAATGAAAATGGCCAGCACGGCCAGTAGCGGGAAAAGGAAGAGCGATACCGCCGCCCCGAGCGGAATATCGCCCGAGCCGATGCCCAGCTTGAAGGACCACGTTCCGAACAGGTCTGTCGTGTTGCGTGGCCCGCCGTAGGTCAGCACCCGTACGATGTCGAAGTTGGCGAAGGTCACGATGGTGGAGAACAGCACCGTGATGGCGATGATGTTCC
>JBGOTW010000203.1:0-7845 GCA_041476685.1 bacterium
GCCGCGCCCAGCAGCAGCAGTCCCGAGTAGCCCGCCACGATCTGCAGCAGCGAGACCTTTCCGTGCACGAAGATCAGCGCGGGCAGGTAGAGCGACGCCGCCAGGATGATGGAGAAGAAAGCCAGGGCCGAGAGGAACTTGCCCCACACGATCTGCCGCTCGGTCAGCGGCGCGGTGCGCAGCAGCACCAGCGTCTGCAACTGCCGTTCCTCGGCGATCAGGCGCATGGCGAGCAGCACGCCCGTGACCATGGCCATGCCGCTGGCGAAGTAGAAGTAGTCCTCCAGCACCTGCTGGGACAGCTTCGGCTGGGCCCCGACGGCGTAGGCATTGAAGAGCAGGCCCGTCAGCAGCAGGTGCCCGCTCAGGATCAGGATTCCCGACAGGGTCGAGAAGTAGGCGGCCAATTCCCGGCGCGCGATCAGCAGCACGGCGCGCATCGCGCCCGGCAGCACCGCGCGGGCCGCGCCCGGCAGCATTGCGCGTGCGGCGCCCAGCAGCCCAGTGCGGGCCGTGCCCGGCAGGAACGCACTCATGGGCGGCCTCCGGTTCCGCGGGAGCGCGGCGCCTTCGGCCCTCGCGCGCGAGACGCCTTCGCGCCGGCTGCCGTGTCTTGCGCCGCAGGGACTCGCGCGGCCGCGGCAGCGTCGGCCCCTGTCCTGCCTGAGGCACCTGTCTTGCCGTGCGCATCGCCCACCAGCTGAACGAACAGCTCCTCCAACCCCTCGCCCTCCAGCCGCTGCTCAAGCAGCCCCAGGCCCGCCTCCACGCAGGCGCGGCTGATGCGCTCGCGCACGTCTTCCGGGTGTACCACCCGCAGCCACACCTCGCCCGCCACGGCGTGACCCTGGGGCGCGGTCTCGACCTCGGCCCCCTTGATCTGGCGCAGCGCCTGCAGCGCAACCTCGGCGTCGGCCCGCAGGCGCAACAGCAATGGCCGGGCGCGGGTGCGCAAGGCCCACAGCTCCTCCTCCGTGCCCTCGGCCCTGACGCGGCCCCGCTCCACCAGCACGATCCGGTCGCACAGGCTCGCGATCTCGCCCAGGATGTGGCTGGAAAACACCACCGTATGGCGCGGCTTGAGCCCGCGGATCAGGTCCCGCGTCTGCACGATCTGCAGCGGATCGAGCCCGGCCATGGGCTCGTCCAGCAGCACGACGGCCGGATCGTGGACGATGGCCTGGGCGATGCCCACGCGCTGCTGGAAGCCGCGGGACAACTGGCGCAGCGGGGTGTCCGTGCCGGCGGAGAGGCCGGTCAGGGCCAGCACTTCCGGCAGGCGCGCCTCGGCCCGGGCGCGCGTCAGGCCGCGCAGGCCCGCGCAGAACAGCAGGTATCCCGTCACCGACATCTCGGGATAAAGCGGCGGAGTCTCGGGCAGGTAGCCAATGCGGCGGCGCACCGCGATCCCGTCGCCGACGACGTCCAGGCCGTCCACCCGCGCGTGGCCCGTGCTGGGGAGGAGTTGGCCGCTCAGGATCTTCAGGACGGTGGACTTTCCCGCCCCGTTCTTCCCGACCAGCCCCAGGATTTCGCCCGGACGTGCCTCCAGGGACATGCCGTCCAGGGCACGCAGGGACCCATAGTTCTTGCAGAGACGATCAACTTGGATCATGGACGGGCAGATAGGCTGCGGGAGGGGAGGCACGGTCGGTGCGTGCGGCGCACCGATCGCCGGGGAGTCCGCTAGTCGGTTGAATTTTCAGTGGCGATTTCCGCCCGCCAGACGTTCGACGGATAGAACGTCACCACGCGCCGGGGGGAAATCTCGTACTCTTCCTTGGTCTTGGGATTGCGGCCGATCCGCGCCTTCTTGTCCCGCACCTTCCATTGGCCAAACCCGCTGATGAGCACGGAATCGCCGTCCATCAGCGTGTCCTTCACCATGGACAGGATCTGTTCCACCTGTACGGTCGCGTCCTCGTGGGACAAGCCCAGCTTCAGTTCAATCGAGCGCACAATGTCCGCCTTGACCATGCTGCCACTCCCCGCGTGGATCGCGCTGACGACCGAAAGCGCTGCGATTCCTTCTATGCCCTAGCTAGTGCGGCAATTCAATCAAGAAATTCAGTCGAATATGGGCGAACGGGAAGGGGCGTGTCAAGGGGAATCCCGCGGGATCGCTCCCGGCCGCGCGGGCGGGCCGCCCGGGAGGGCGCCGCGCCTGGATTCCCGTGGCGGAATGTGCTTGAAGTGGGCAACCCGTGTCGCAAGGGAGTTGCGCGACGCCCGCAGGTTCCGCAAGGGGAATCCCGCCCATGTCCCGCATACTGCGCAACTATCTGATTAGCTTCCTCATCATTGGGCTGTTCCTGCTGGCGGTGCACCTCATTAACCGCTGGGCGGACGAGCGGGAAACCCGCGCCCGCGGCCCGGCCGTGCCTTCGGCGTCGGCAGGAGCCGCTGCCGTTCCCAGTGCAGCGGCTCCCGGTTCAGCCGCGCCTAGTCCGGCAGCAGGCGGTTCCACGGCGGGCAGTTCCACCGCGCCTGCCGCACCCCGTTAGTTCTGCCCCGCCCTTCCCCGCGCCGCTCGTGCCGCCGCGCCCGGCATGGAACGCCAGCACGCGCCGCGTGCCTGGGTGGGAGGCCGCAGCGAAGCCGGAAGCGGATCAGCGCGGCGGGGGCGCCGCTTGTTGCTTGAGCGGGCTGCCGAGGGCGTCGAGCACCTCGGTGCGCACCACCTGCCAACGTGGCGGCTCGGCGGCGGCGGCCGGCAGCAGCGTCATCTCCACCCGGAGCTTCGCCTTGCCGTTGGGTCCGGTCGCGTCGAAGACGGCGCTCGCGCTGCCGGCGGGCGTGGGCGGGGGCGCGGCGCCGGAGGCGCCCGCGCCGGGAAGATTCAGCTCCAGGTCCGGCGAGCGGTCGATGCGGGGCGGTTGGCCGACCTGCCGGGCCAGGCCTGCATCGCGCTGCGCGGCGGCATAGGCGGCCTGGAAGGCGGCGCTGCGGCGCAGGTTCCACGAGGTCACCAGCAGCGCCGCCAGGATGAAGCCCAGGAACAGCACGCCCAGGCCCATCGCGCGCTGGAACAGGTCGGGCGGCCGCGGGCGCTCCACGAGCACCGTCCCCGCCCAGCGCTCGCCGAGCCGGCGCCCGTAGCGGTCGCGGAACACGAGCCAGACGTCCACGGGCAGCAGGATCAGGCTCAGGTTGCGCAGCAGCCGCCGCGCGGCCCCGGGCATCCGTGCCGGATCGTCGGCGCGGCCGACGCGCAGTCCGGTGAGCCACTTGCCGATGCTCGTGCCCGGCACGTCGCGCAGCAGCAGCAGCGCCAGCATCAGTCCCTGCCAGGGCGTGGTGACGACGCGCCAGCCCGCCGCGGCGGCCAGCGGGCGCAGGTCCCAGTGCTCCCCCAGCAGCACCTGCTCCGCGAGCTTCACGCCCGCCACGATCACGGCGTAGTCGAACAGGAGCGCGAACAGGCGCAGGTGCAGCGGCGCCAGCGCCGTCGGCCGCTCGGGGGAGGAGCCGGCAACGGGCGCCGCCTCCAGCCCTTCCTCCTCGTTAGGCAAGGGTCTCCTAGACGGCGCGAGCCAGGGCCAGCACGGGAGCCAGATTCTCCGGCGGATTGAGGTCCTGGTAGCGTTCCAGCTCCTGCTTGAGGGCCTGGAAGTCGCCCCGCGCGGCGAGGGTCTTGATCAGGCCCAGGCGCGCGAACAGGCTATCCGCGCTCGCCGCAAGCAGCTCGCGGAACGCGCCCTCCGCCTCGTCAGTCCGGCCCAGCACGTGCAGCGCATAGGCGCGGCACTCGCACAGGTCCAGGAACTCCGCCCATTCCTTGCGCCCCTTCAGCAGCTCCACGACTTCCTGCGCGCCCTCCCTCGTCTTGCCCGCCAGCAGCGCCCGGCACAGGTAGAGCAGCAGGCCCATGTTGCGCGGATCCTGCCCGTAGAGCGCGCGCAGGGCGGCCACGCTTCCCTGCGCGTCGCCCTCCTCGCCGCGCACGAGCGCCTGGTTGAGCCGGCTCAGGGCGAGGGCCTGCGGGCCGCCGGCGATCCGCTCGTAGCGGGCGCGCGCGTCGGGCAGCTCGGCCATCAGCTCGCAGGTGTAGGCGAGATTGTGCGCCGCGTAACGGTTGTCCGGATCGAGCTTGAGCACCTCGCTGAAACGGGCCTGCGCTTCCTGGACGTCGTCCTGGTACAGGGCGAAGCAGCCGAGGTTGAAGTGCAGGAGCGCCAGCTCGGAGCCGTAGGCGCTGGGGAGCAGGGCGAGGTGCTCGTCCTTCGCTTGCTGCACCAGCTCCGCGTGCGCTTCGCTGGGCGCCGTCAACAGCGCCCGGTTCAGCGCCGCGAGCGCATGATCCGCGGCCGTATCGCCGGACGGGGTCGGCGCGAAGAGCCGCTTTTGCCCCAGCAGGGTGTCGCCCGCGGTGATCAGGTCCAGGATCTGTTCGTTCTGGCTCATTCCGTTGTCTCCCGTCGGCCAGTCTCCAGTCGGCCTGTCTTCCGGTGGCCTCGTCTCCCGTCGGCGGGTGTGGATTGCGTTCGCCCCCCGGCGCAGCGGCCCCGCTCCCTTCTCCCTGGCGCTCTCCTCCCTACCGCACTTCCCGCACGCTGGCACCCTCGAAGCGGATCTGACCCTCGGCATATTCCCACACCGCGACGCGATGGCCGTCCGCGTCCTCGTTCCACGTGCGCTGCGGCTCGCCCCAGGCCCAGCGCGCGTCCTGGACGGAATCGCCCTGGCGCACGATTCCCGCCAGCAGGCGCACGAGCGACTCGGGTGGGACGTTGCGCGCGGTCATTTCCCGGTACGCCTCCGCGAGAAACACGGGCGAGCGCCCCGGGCGGTAGATGCCCTGGGCGGCGGGCACCCAGACGAGCGCCGGCCGGTGCGTGGCATAGCGCACGCGCCGCCACACGACCGGCGCAAACGCGCGGCTCGGCTCGCTGGCTCCCTCCTGCACCTGCACCTCGGACCCGGCCATCTGCACGGCGGTGGCGGGCGCCTCGCCCGGCTCGACCGGGCGGCTGTACACTTCCACCAGGCCCATGCTCCGGGCGGCCAGTTCCTGCGCCGTCAGCGGCGTCCAGCCCTCGCCGCGCACCAGCCGCGGACGCTCCGGCACGCTCAACCTGAGCCAGAGGCGCTCGCCGCCTTCCCAGGCCAGCCCCACGACCGTGTAGGCCTTGTGCGGCGCGAGCGCGAGGTGGCCGCCCTGACGCGGGCCGCGGTCGTAGGCAGCCAGGGGCCGCGCCACGAAAAACGCGCCCAGCTCGCCCGCTCCCGCCTCGCGCGCCGGGGCCAGCCAGGCGCCCAGCGCCAGCACACACGCGATCCCCAGCGCCACGCGCCGCGCGCGACGAGCCCGCGGAATCAGGGAACGCAGGGTACGCGGCATAAGGGGATATCTTTCCGAGGTGGGGTGGAAGGGCCGGTCTGCCCGCGGCGCCCCCGCGGTGCTCACGGCATGCCGGCCGCGTCCGGTTGCGGCGCGGCTCTGCGCAGGAACACGAGTTGCGTATCACCGTAACGTTTCGCCCGGAGCACTTCAAGCTCAGGCGGCGCGGGCGGTGGAGCCTTGGCCGACGCCTCGACCACGATCAGCGCGCCGGCGGCGAGTCCCGCCCAGCCGGCGAGCGCCTTCAGCACCGCGTCATACTCGCCCGCGGCGTAGGGCGGATCGAGCAGCACGAGGTCGATGAGCGGCGCGGTGGGCGGGCCGGTGAGCGGCGCGGCGGACTGGCCGGTGGGCGGGCCGGTAGGCAGCTCGCTGGGCGGCGCTGCGGGGGGGCCGCCGGGAGAGCGGCGCAGCCACGCGAGCACCTTCTGCTGGGCGACCTCGACCTGCTCGCGCGGCACGGCGAGCTCCTTCAGGGTGGCGCGCAAGGCGGCGGCCGTGCGGCGGTCGTCCTCCACGAACACGACATGGGCCGCGCCGCGGCTGAACGCTTCGATCCCCAGCGCGCCCGAGCCGGCGTACAGATCCACCACGCGCGCGCCTTCCAGCGCGAGCCAGCGCTCCAGCGCATTGAACAGCGCCGCGCGCACCTTCTCCGAAGTGGGGCGCGTGCCCCGGCCCGGCGGCGCCGCGATGCGCCGTCCGCCCAGCTTGCCTGCCACGATGCGCAGCATGTCGCCTCTTGCCCTCCCCCAAGCGGGTGCCTCTTGCCCCGCCGGGGCGGGGGCCGGTTCGGAGACGCGCGGATTTCCCGCCGCACCCGCCCTGACCGTTCTTGTCACGCCGATTCTTGTCAGTCCGCGCGAATGCGAGGAATCTGTTGTTGCAGTTCGGGGCTTCTTCTTCAAATGCACCCTCACCCCGCCGCCATGTCCCGTTACCTGGCCCAGACGAAGAGCGCGTACTACGGGGTGCTGTGCGCCCTGCCGCTGCTGGCGGCGTACGAGCTGGTGCTGTGGAGCGTGGGCGGCCACTCCGGCATGCAGGTGCGCAACGCCGCCGACGTGTGGCTGCGCGTGCTGCTGGAGAGCCTCGGGCTGGGCCCGGCCCAGGCGACGCTGGCGATGATGGGATTGCTGATCGCGGTGATCCCGGCGCTGCGGCGAGGCCAGGTGCGCCTGGAGGGCCGCTACCTGGCGCTGATGCTGGGCGAGGCGCTGCTGTACAGCCTGGCGCTGGGCATCGTGATCAACCTGCTGCTCTACCTGATCCTCTACTCCTGGCTGGCCGCCACGGCGGGAATGCTCGCGGCGGGCAGCGCGGGCGGGTTGGCCCTGCCGCTGGCGCTGCCGTGGGCCCACCTTATCGCCTTGCCGCTGGACCTGCGCGCGGTCCTGCCGCTGGCCCCGGCGATCGCCCTGCCCGGCGGGGGCGACGTCCTGACGGGCATCGCCCTGTCCCTGGGCGCGGGCTTGTTCGAGGAATTCGCGTTCCGCGTGGTGCTGCTGACGGTGCTGCTGGGGCTGTTCGGGGTGTTTCTCCCGCGGCGCTGGGCCGCGTTCTTCGCCATCGTCTGCGCCGCCTTGGCCTTCTCCCTCGCCCATTACGTCGGCGCGCTGGGGGAGCCGTTCCGCCTGCACACCCTGGCCTACCGCTGGCTCGCCGGGCTGCTGTTCACGCTACTGTACTACCAGCGCGGCTTCGCCATCGCGGCCTGGTCGCACGCCCTGTACGACGTCTGGGTGCTGCTGATTTGAAGGGCGGCCCCCATCCCCCCGGCCCCTTCCTCCGCCGTGATGCTGGCTCGGCTCGCAAGCTCGCCTTGCGTGGGTGAAGGGGCGAAGGGCGGCCTCAGTTCCAGCCTTGCGGCCAGAGCATCCTGTTGCGGGTGCTCGTTGATCGGGACGACGAACGGACTTCCACAAGGGTGGCGGCTCCTCCTCGTCGAGGATTGGTCCACGCCCAACATCCCGCGGGGCGGGGAGCCGCCTTCCTTGTTCAACACCGCAGCAGGGGATTCCCAACCGGGGAATCCCCTGCTGCGGGAGAGCCGATTCCCTACCGCACGCTAGCTGGCCAGCCCATTCGTGCAGCCGGAAACCACGTCCGCGTCTGCGGCATCCTGACCCGGCATTTTCGCCCAGACCTTGGCCAACTCGTAGCGGGCCGTATATTCGAGCTTGCCGGCATTCTTGTCCGCGGCGTGTGCCCGCATCTCGCAGAAGGCCACTTGCTGCTCGATCACGGCGTTGCGCACGGATCGTGTCAGAAACGCGCTGCTGACCTGCCAGCCCATCGTCCCGGAAATGAACGGGCCCACGAGCAGGCCGATGAGCAGACCCAGGATCAGGGACTTCTTGCTTTCCCACTGCTTCTTGAGAGCTTCCATGTCCGACCTCGATTGGACTTAGGTTAGCGAGCTTGTCCTGCACGGCCGCACTGCTTCGCCAGGCGTCACAACCTCACGCCTGGCGGGCGTGCGCCGGGGCGATCGCCCCGGCTGA
>JBGOTW010000204.1:0-7797 GCA_041476685.1 bacterium
CTTCACCTGGGCAGGATCGCCGCCGGGACGGTAGGCCCGCACGGTCGGCCACAGGCCCCACAGCGCCCCTGCGAGCACGGCGAGCAGAAAAATCCCTTTGGCTTGAAGGCCCATGTCCTATTTTGTCTCGGTGCTTGCGGGCTCTTCATCCTTGTCACGGGAGCCCTTGGCGACGTCGGAGATGCGGGTTCGCTGCACGCGCACGACGACCTTGGGGGCGATCTCCAGCGAGATCGTCTCCTCCCCGATGCGCTGGATTGTGCCGCGAATGCCGCTGTCCGTGTACACCTCGTCGCCCCGCTTCAGGCCGCCCAGCATCTCCCTATGCGCCTTGGCCTTCTTCTGCTGCGGCCGGATCACCAGAAACCAGAAGATCACGAAGATCAGGACGAGCGGGGCGAATTGCATCATGGCGCCCAAGGGCCCGCTTTCCGTACCGGTTCCGCCCCCCGGCAACGCGTAGGCCACGTTCTCGAAAGGAAACATCCCGTCGTGCTCCATGGAGGCCGGGACGTGCGCACCGCCCCGGACGGTATTGCTGACGTCCGGGCCGGCAGAGATTCGCTCTCCCACCGCCCGGCTCGGGTAAACGGGCTTGTCTATCACAGGCCATGCAGCTTGCCTAGCGCCGCCTGTTCCGGACGCCCGGCTTGGCTGGTCCCGCGGGCGGCGCTTCCCGCGCCACTCTCTCCAGCGTCAACAACCGGCCTCAGGCTGAGTGACCCACGCAGCGGCCCTCGCTCGGCCCTCTGCTGCGCCTGTCGCAGCTTCGCGCTGCGGATTCCGGATGTCGGCCGCCGCATGTCGGTCTCCGCACGGCGGAATTGCCTCCATTTTGTTGATGGCCGGATAGCGATGCAATATGATCAACGTCACTTGGCGCTAGGGCGTTCGCTGCGCGAAGCCGCCTTCACGGCAGGAGCCATGGGCAGACGATTCCTGACATATCTCGGACTGTATGGCGTGCTGGCGCTCGCGGCGGGTCCGCTGGCCCTAGGCTGGATTCCTCCGAACCGTTGGTACGGCTTCCGCTTTCCCGGGGCCCTCATCGCCCCGCAACTCTGGTACGAGATCAATGCGCTGGGCGGAAAGATGTTCATCGGCGGGCTGCTGGTGTGCGCGGCCATCACGGCCCTGCTCGTCTGGCGCGCCCCCAAGCAGCTCGACCCCTACCTGCCCTGGGTCGGCGCCGCCCTGATCCTGATCAACTTCTGGCTGGTGACGACCGAGCTGCTGTCCCGCCTGCCCGCTTGACCTGTGCGGCCCCCGCCGCACCGCAAGCGCGCATGTACCAGCGCCGCGGCGGCAGGCTACTCGTTCATGATGAACACGGATTCCTCGTAGAAGCGAATCCGCCCCTCCATCTCCAGCTTGAGCAGGTGCTGCTCGAAATGGCGCTGCCGGGTGGCCAGGTCCGGCAGCTCGCTCAAAAAGCCGAGCGGGAGATTGATCCCCAGCGCCCGGCCGGGAATCAGGTGCCGCGTAATTCCGGTCGGGATGAGCACCCGGTCGCCGGCGAGCTGGAGCAGCTCCTCCTTGGTCAGCACCGGAAACAGGAGGAGCTGGTGATCCACCGAGCGGATGACCTCGGGTAGCTTCGAATAGTCCGCGAGCTTGATGCGCTCCAGCCGGCTCTGCCCCTCGTATGCGCCGATCACGCGATTGAGCACCGCGATGCGGTCGTGGATCGTCGGCGAGTGCGCCGGCTCGGGATACAGGCCCCAGGCGGCGGACTCGTCCACGAGCACCGCATACGCGCGGCGCAGCTCGAGCAACGGGCTGAGCTGATCGTGGGGGACCTGACGCAGCGCGACCCCCGGCAGCGCCGCGAATTGGGCGCGTAGGTTCAGGGCACGGCCTTGCAGGAGCAGATGGTGCCAGCCCTTGAGCTGGATTTCCTCCTGCCCGTAATCCACGATCTGCACCGGAACCTGCGGGTATTGCAGGTCGCGGAACGCGGTCACCCGGTTGGCCCCGTCCAGCAGCAGATAATCCCCGTTGTTCATGGACGCCACGATGGGCGGATTGCGCAGGAGCGCCTCCTTCCGGATGCGGTCCATCAGCCGGATCGTGCGGCGCGGCTCGGGCTGCTCGTGAAAGCGGATGCTCCCGGTGGGGACGAGCGCGAGATGGGGACGGACTTCCGATGCGGACATGCGGTTCCTTGCGTGACGCTGCTCGGCAACTCGACTGCACGGCGACTTGGCGGCACGGCGGCTCGACTGCACGGCGGCTCGGGTGCGCCGTGACTCGGCCGCGGAGCGGCTGGCCCCACTGCGGAGCCCAGGGGCGGGCATGGCGGGAGCGTAATCGGCTTGCGACACCCGCCTCGCTCCCTTACCATACCTAGCAGAGGCGCGGCCCGTCAGTCGCCTCGCGCAGCGCGGGCTCCAGGCATGCCCAAGCCGGCCATCCAAGTGCCACGTGTCCCGGGCCCGATTCGATTGCCACCCCCAGCCAAGTCCCCCACGATTCAGGAGGTCCGTTGAATCCCGCCCAGCTTGCCGAGCGATTTCGCAATCGCACGCCCCACGTCATGATCGTCCTGGACGGCTGGGGCATCGGGCACCACGACGAGGGCGACGCCATCGCACTGGCCCGGACTCCCCACATCAAGCGCCTGTTTCAGACCTATCCGCACTCCGAGATCCTGACCCATGGCCCCTACGTGGGATTGCCCACGCTGAAGGACATCGGCGGCTCGGAGGTGGGTCACCTCACGATGGGCGCGGGGCGCATCCTGCCCCAGGGTGCCACGCGAATCAAGGCCATGATCGAGAGCGGGGAATTCTACAAGTCGCCCACGCTCAACCAGCTGCTGGAGCGCTGTCTCGCCAACGGCTCGACCCTGCACCTGCTGGGCCTGCTCTCCGATGGCAACATCCACAGCCACATCAGCCATTTCTACGCCGTGATGCGGCACGCGGTCGCGCGCGGGGTGAAGCGGCTATACATCCACGCCCTGCTCGACGGGCGCGACGTGCCCTACCAGTCCGCCCCGGATTACGTGGAGCCCATGGAAGCCGAATGCGGGAAGATCCGCGCCGAGCATCCCGGCTTCGACTACGCCATCGCCAGCGGCGGGGGCCGCGAGGTGCTGACGATGGATCGGGACACCAACTGGGACAAGGTGCGGCTGGGCTGGCAGGTGCACGTCCACGCCAGCGCGGGCGAGCCGTTTCCCAGCGCCACGGCGGCGGTGCGGGAGCTGCGCCGCCGCGCGCCCAACGGGGTGGACCAGGACCTGCCGCCGTTCCGGGTCGTCCGCGACGGCAAGCCCCTCGGCCCCATGCGCGACGGGGACGCCGCGATCTTCATGAACTTCCGCGCCGACCGGGCCATCGAGTTCTCGCAGGCGATGCTGAACGACGACTTTCCCCACTTCGACCGCGCGCCCCGGCCCGCGGTGCTGTATGCGGGCATGATGACCTACGATGAGGACACCGGGCTGCCGCCCCTGACCCTGGCGGCCGCCGGCGGCGTGAAGCATCCGTTCGGCAAGCGCGTGCTAGAGTGGGGATTCGACCAGTTCAGGCTCGCGGAAACCCAGAAGTACGCCCACGTCACGTTCTTCTACAATGGAGGCTACCGCAAGCCGCTCGACCCGCAGCACGAGGACTACATGCTGATCCCCTCGGACCGGGTCAGCTCCTTTGCGCAGGCGCCGACCATGAAGGCGCGGGAGATCGGGCAGAAGGCGCGCGAGCTGATCCTGAGCGGCCACTATCGCTTCGGCCTGATCAATTTCGCCAACGCGGACATGCTGGGCCACACCGGCGACATTGCCGCGGCGATCCGTGGCGTGGAGACGGTGGATCAGGCGCTGGGCGAGATCGTCGCCGCCCTGACTCAGGTGGGCGGCACCTGTCTCATCACGGCCGACCACGGCAACGCGGACGAGATGATCAGCCTCAACCCGAAGACCGGCAAGCGCGAGCCGAACACCCGGCACAGCCTCAATCCCGTGCCCGTCGTGCTCGTGGATCCCCTGTTCGAGCACGGAGACTACGCACTCAAGCCGCCCGATCCGCTCAAGCCCAACACCCTGAGCATGGTCGCGGCGACCAACTCGATCCTGCTGGGCCGCGTGCCGGACGACGACCTGGACGACTCCCTGTTCGCCCTGAATGCAAAGCGCTGAGCGCAATGACCTGAACACCGAGCCTTGAACACCGAGCCTTGAATCCTGGACCTTGAACGCCGAGCCTTGAACTTCCCTCCACCGAGGCAACCGTGACTGAAGCCACACCCGCCGTGCTGAATGAAGCGCAGGCCAACCTGCAGCGGCTCGCCGCGCATTCCTATCCGGGCCGGGGCATCGTGCTGGGCCAGTCGAGCGCGGGCTTCCTCGTGCAGATCTACTGGTTGATGGGCCGCAGCGAGCAGAGCCGCAACCGGGTGCTGAAGGAGCAGGGCGGGGTCGTGCGCGCCGAGCCGGTGGACCCCGCCAAGGTCGCCGACCCGAGCCTGATCGTCTATACCGCGCTTGCGTCCTACCGGCATTGGCACGTCGCCTCCAACGGGGACCACACCGACAGCTTCCTGCAGGTCATCAAGGCCGGCAGGGACTTCCGCAACGCCCTGCTGGGTCAGGACTACGAGCCCGATCCGCCGCACCACACGCCGCGCATCGTGGGCGTGCTCGAAACCAGCCGCGAAGGGGCGGAAGCCTGGCTGGGGATCGTGAAAGCCAATCCCGCCAACGGCAGCTCGATGCGCTTTTCCTACGACTACGAGGAGCTGACCCCGGGCGTCGGCTGGGGCGTCACGACCTACCAGGGCAACGGCGAGGTGCTGCCCCCGTTCGTGGGCGAGCCGTGGCTGCTGCCCCTGGATGGGGACGAGGAGGCGCTGGCCCAGCGCTACTGGAACGCGCTGAACGCCGAGCACCGCGTCGCCCTGGCGGTCAAGCGCATCAACGCGGACGGGTCGCCGCGCGTCGTCCTCGTCAACCGCTACGGCGCCTGAATCGGGCACATCTCCCCCATGAGACGCGCACCGAGACGCCCACCGAAAAGCGCACCTAGAGGCGCGCCGCGAATTGCACTGAAAAGCGCACGGCGAAGCGCCCTCAAGACCGCAGCGCGAGGCGCACCCAAAAACGCGCCGAAAACGGCACCGCCGGGCGCTCGCGGCCGCGCACCCAGCGCCAAGCGCGGCGAGCCGCCCGCTTCCGGGCAGGCCTGGCAGGCCCATGCCGTGGGCGCCACCCTGCGCTCGCTCCTGCAGCAAGTGGAAATCCGCCTGGGACTCCTCCCGCGCCCGGACTCCTTCGAGCGCGGCGACCGCTTCCAGGGCGCCGCGCTCCTGCCGGCCAACCGGGCCACGCCCGCGGAGTTGCGGGGCGTTTTTCCCGAGGAATTGGCGGAGCTGCAGCGGCTGGGCAAGCCCGTCGAGCGCTGCCACGCCGCAACGCTGGGCTCGTGCCGCTTCTATTGCCTGCCGTACTTCTTCTTTGACGGCTTCAACGCGCTGGTGGCCCTGGAGCGGGACGGAAGGCTAGTCGCGGCATGGAAGGATAACGAGGCGTTCCAGGCCATTTCGCCCCAGACCCTCTACGCCCGCGTGGACTTCTCCACCCTGGATGACCTGCTGCTGGACGCCCTGGGACGGCCCCGCTAGCGACGCCCCTTGCCCCCGGCGCGGGATTTCGCGGAAGTGTGGCCCGCTTTAGGATGGCGGGCTGCTCCGGAGGCGCGGCCGGATTTTGAGCCGCGGCCGGCTTTGGAGGCGTGGCCGGTTCCGGAAGCGCGGCCCTGTCCCTGGGAGGAGCTGCGCTCTTGCCTGCGACCAGGCTCGTGACTGGGCTTCTCAGCGGACTTGTGACCGGACTTGGCCGCGGACTTGTGACCGGGCTCGGCACCCGGATGGGCGCCGGGATGGGCGCCAGGATGGGCACCGTGCTGGGCGCCGGATCTTGCGCCCACCGGCTTTGCGGAATCCGTCGGCTCCCAGCTCCAGCGCTTGAGCACGAATTCCAGCTTCTGGGACATGCGGTCGGCCCGCACGAGCTGGGCCACCAGGCGCTGCCCGAAGGTGATGGTCTGCCTGCGGTTGCGGCCCACCAGCATCTGCCGCTCCCGGTCGAAGCGGTAGGCGTCGTCGGTCAGCGTATCCAGGGGCAGGAAGCCTTCCACGAACTCGTCGCGCAGGGCGATGCCCAGGCCCCGCTCGGCCACCGACACGACGGCGGCGGGGAATTTCTCGCCCAGGTGCGGCTCCAGGTACAGCACGCGGTACAGCCGCGCCACCTGCTGCTCCACGTCGGCGGCGAGGCGCTCCCGCGCGGACAGGTGCATCCCGGCGTCCGGCCGGACGGGCAGGAGCGAGGCGCCCTCGTTCCGGTGCAGCCAGGCCTTCAGGGCCCGGTGCACGACCAGATCCGGATAGCGCCGGATGGGCGAGGTGAAGTGGCAATAGTGCTCCGCGGCGAGGGCGAAGTGGGCCTCGCTGCGCTCGCGGTACTGGGCCTGCGCCATGGCCTTGAGCAACACCAGCTCCAGGTATTCGCGCTCGGGGTGCCCGGCCAGCTGGGCGATCACGCCGTTGAATCCCTGCGGCGTGCGCAGGGCGGCGAGACTGGACTTGACGCGGCTGTTCCACAGCTGCTGGACGACCTGCGGAAGCTGGTCCTCCGGCGGCGGATCGTGCACGCGGTACAAGGCCGGCAGCCGCTCCTCGGCGCACAGCCTCGCCACGCACTCGTTGGCCTCCAGCATGAACTGCTCGATCAGGCGCGTCGCGTCGCTCGGGTACTTGCGCAGGATGCGCGCGGGCAGGCCCTGCCCGTCCAGCTCGAAGCGCACCTCGGGAAACACGAAGGAGACCGCGCCCCGCCGCTCCCGCTTGCGCCGCAGGGTCTCCGCGACGGGCTTCATGCGCAGCAGCATCTCCCGGATTCCCGCGTCGGCGGCCCAGGCGCCCGGCAGGCCGTCGAACACGCCCTGCACCTGATCGTAGGAGAGCCGGGCGTGGCTGCGGATGACCGCTTCGTGAAAGTCCGCGGCGGCGACCGTGCCGTCCGCGGACAGCTCCATCTCCACCACCATGGCCAGGCGCGGCTCGTTCGGCCTGAGGCTGCACAGGTCGTTCGACAGCAGCTCGGGCAGCATCGGCAGCACCCGGGCCGGGAAATAGACGCTCGTCCCCTTCGCGAACGCATCGTCGTCGAGCGGACTGCCCGCCGGGACGTAGGCGGCGACGTCGGCGATCGCCACCCACAGCCGCGCGTTTCCGGCGGCGGAGCGGTCCAAATACACCGCGTCGTCGAAGTCCCTGGCGTTCTCCGGGTCCACGGTCACGAAGGGCAGCCGCGTCAGGTCCGTCCGGCCTTCCCGCCGGGCCTGGGCGAGGATGTCGCCGCCGGCCGCCCGGCTCATCTGGGCCCCGGTCGCGGGCGAGAAGCCCAGGTGCAGGGTGCTGTTGGCGAGGATCGAGTCGATCAGCTGGTCGGGCGCATCTCCCTCCGGGGCGAGCCCGGTGATCCGTCCCGCGGGCGCCTCGTCCGGGTGGCTGGGGAAGGCTGTGATGGCGACGTCCACGACCGCCCCGGGCCGGTAGGACGGGTCGCCCTCCTGCGGCTCGATCAGGATGTCCGGCACCCGCAGGTTGAGCGGGACGACCCAGGCGCGGCCTCGCTCGAGCTCCACCGTCCCCCGGGCGCGCATCCGCCGCCGCTCCATGACCGCGGTAATGCGGCCGCTGGTGCGCTGGGCGCGGCCGGTCACCTTCTGCACTGCGACCCAGTCGCCGTCCAGCGCGCCCAGGTTCTCGCGGGGCGGGATGAACAGGCTCTCC
>JBGOTW010000205.1:0-7732 GCA_041476685.1 bacterium
CCGGCGCCGCCGTTCGAACTCCCTGCATGCGGGAGACAGCTCGGACGCCTTCTCGTGCAGACAGCGGTACATTCGCCCCTGCCCTGGCTTCACGTCCCCTCAAAGCCTGCGCGCATCCTCGCTGCACGGCCCGAATCCGGAATTGGCGCGCGGAGCTGGGGCGCCGGGCCCGGGCTGGGCCAAGGCCCATCCGGCCCCCGCCGCTCCGCCCACCAGCAGCGCGCATAGCATGAGCTTCGTGAATCCGGACATGGGGCCGCTCCTTGACCAGCCGGGGACCTCGGGTGCGGCGGAGCATGCCCTGGCCGCACGCGGGGCGCGCGGCTCCGCGCTTGCTGAAAGCCTAGCAGATTCGAGCCCTGAAGGGACGGGGCTCCGGCCGGCCGGCCCGGCTTTACAAACCCCGACAATCCCGTTACACCCCGGGCGAAGTACGACCAGCCTCACTGGCCTCCGCCCGCCTGCGGGGAGTGCCACGCGCTGCCCGCCTCCTCGTGGTGCCCCCGGGAGGGTTACCCGTGCCCCGTGACACGCTCGTGCAGCGGGAACTCGCCATCCTCGAAGAGATCATCCAGTACTACCTGGAGCATCATGAGGCCATCAGCGCCCGCACGCTGGCCAAGATCTCGCGGCTCGCCCTGTCCCCCACCACCATCCGCAACCTGATGGAGGACCTCAGCGCGGAGGGATTCCTTACCAGCGAGGGCGTGCCGCGCGGCAGGGTGCCGACCCAGAAGGCCTTCGGCATCTACGTCACGGGCCTCCACCTTTCGCACAAGGTGCCCGCCCCGCGCACGCTGCCCGAGCAGGAGGTGCCCTTCGACGACGCCCTGGACCAGGTCGGGGCGGAGCTGGCGCGGCACACCGGCTGCGTCACCTTGGCCGCGTTTCCCCCGGCGGACGCCTACTCCCTGGACTGGGTGCACCTCGGCGGCGTGCCGGCCAACCGGGTGCTGGTCGCCGTGCACACGCTGCTGGGCAACCTGTGGAGCAAGGTGCTCGAGACGGCGACTCCCTTTCCCGAGGACCTGCTGCGCGAGCTGGTGCGCTTCATCAACGAGCGCTACCGGGGAGCGCCCCTGAGCCGCATCCGGCAGGACGTCATGGCCGGCGAGCCGAAGGAGATCCTGGACCGCATGCCTTCCCTTGGCGCGGCGTTCCGCATGCTGCGCAAGGCGTTCGAGTGGGACCAGCCCGCCCAGCGCGTGTGGGGGCAGGAGCAGGTGTTCCAGATGCAGGTCGGCCAGGACGCGCGCCGGCTCTACCTGCTCCAGCAGGCGCTGGCCGATCCGGACCTGCTGCGGCGCGGCCTGAGCCTGGGCCGCGGGGTGGCGGGCGCCCGCGTGGCCCTGGGCACCGAGACCGGCTACGAGGGGCTCGAGGACAGCGCGGTCATCGGGCACGCGTTCGGCGAGGAAGACTGGGAGGGCGTGCTGGGGGTGCTGGGGCCGATGGGGATGAACTACAGCCGGGTGCTGGAGGGAGTGACCCATGCGGCGCAGCTCCTATCGGCCGCCGTCGCCGCGCGGCAGCCGCCCAGGCACGGTTCCGGCTGACCCCAACCGCCTGAGCCGCGCGGCCTGAACCTCGGCGCGGCAGATCACCGGAGCGTTCGGCAATGCTGCTGCTCGCCTTTCACATCGTGGCCGTGGCCATTCTCGCGGCGGGCGTCGGCTACGCGGCCTACGTGGCCGGGTACCGCAAGGCCGAGCGCCGCGTCAGGCGCCGCCTGGAGGCGCGGGGGATCGAGCTTCCGCCCGAGCCGTAGGGGCCGCGGCGCGAGCGCCATGGCGCGACAGGGGCGCGATGCGACAGGGCTGCGGCGCGAGGGCCATGCGCCGCCCCGCGCGTGGGTGCCTAGCTCGCCTTGTTCTTCTTCTCGGACAGCTTGCGCTGGGACTCGTCCAGGATGCGTTTGCGCAACCGGATGGACTGGGGCGTGACCTCGACCAGTTCGTCGTCCTCGATGAACTCCAGGGACTGTTCGAGCGCGAGCTGGACATGGGGAGTGATGAGGATGGCGTCGTCCTTGTTCGAGGCGCGGACGTTGGTGAGCTGCTTCTTGCGCTGCACGTTGATGATGATGTCGTTGTCGCGGCTGTTGATTCCGACGATCATGCCGGCGTAGCAGCGCGTGTGGGGAGGGATGAGGAACTGCCCGCGCTCCTGGAGCTGCCAGATGGCGTAGGCGACCGCCTCGCCTTCTTCCATCGAAATCAGCACGCCCCGCGAGCGGTTCTTGCGGATGCCCTTGTACGGGGCGTACTCGAGGAAGGCGTGCGTCATCACGCCTTCGCCGCGCGTCAGCGTGAGAAAATCCCCGCGGAATCCCATCAGGGTGCGCGTCGGAATGACATAGTGCAACCGATTGCGGCCGCCGCCGATGGGCACCATGTCCTTCATGTCGGCCTTGCGCGCGCCCAGCGACTCCATCACCCCGCCCTGGCTGGCCTCCGGCACGTCCAGGATCAGCTCCTCCATCGGCTCCATGCGCTGTCCCGCGACCTCCTTGAGGATCACCTGGGGCCGGGAGACGGCGAACTCGTAGCCCTCCCGGCGCATGGTTTCGATCAGGATGCCCAGGTGCAGCAGGCCGCGCCCGGCGACGCTGAACTCGTCGGGCGAATCGGTTTCCTCCACCTTCAGCGCCACATCGCTCAGCAACTCGCGGAACAGGCGCTCGCGCAGGTGCCGGCTGGTCACGAACTTTCCTTCCTGCCCGGCGAACGGCGAATCGTTCACGCGGAACATCATGCTCACCGTCGGCTGGCTCACCGCGATGCCGGGCAGCGCCTCGGGCTGCCTGGGATCGGCCAGGGTATCGCCCACCGTCGCGTCCTCCACGCCCGCGAGCATGACGATGTTCCCCGCGTTGACCTGTTCCACGGGCTGGCGCTCCAGGCCGCGAAAGGTGAACAGGTGCGAGATCTTCCCGGGCCGCGCTTCGCCCTCGATCGGAAGGTGCGTGACGGTCATGCCGACCCGCCCGATTCCGCGCACGACCCGCCCGATGAGCAGCCGCCCCAGGTAGCGGTCGTACTCGACCGTGCTCACCTGGAACTGGAACGGCCCGGAGGCGTCGCCGCGCGGGGCGGGAATCGTCTCCACGATCGTGTCCAGCAGGAGCGTCAGGTCCCGTGGCGTCTCTTCCGGATCCTTCAGCGCGTAGCCGAGCTTGGCCGAGGTATAGAGCACCGGGAATTCCAGTTGCGCATCGTCCGCGCCCAGTTCGATGAACAGGTCGTAGACCGCATTGAGCACCTCCTGGGGCCGCGCCCCGGGCCGGTCGATCTTGTTGATGAGCACGATCAGCTTGAGCCCCATCCCCAGGGCCTTGCTGAGCACGAAGCGCGTCTGGGGCATCGGGCCGTCGAAGGCGTCCACGAGCAGCAGGGCGCCGTCCACCATGCTGAGGACGCGCTCCACCTGCCCGCCCATGTCCGCGTGACCGGGGGTGTCCACGATGTTGATGAAGTGGTCCCCGTGGGGGACGCCCGTGTTCTTCGCGAGGATGGTGATGCCCCGCTCTTGTTCCTGGGCATTGGTATCCATGATCCGCTCGCCCATGTCCTTGCGCGTTGCGATGGCATGGGTCTGCTTGAGCACGCCGTCGAGCAGCGTGGTCTTGCCGTGGTCCACGTGGGCGATGATGGCGACGTTGCGCAGCAGCGAGGGTTCGAGCAAGGAAGGATTCAGCACTGGCGGACGCTCTCCCGTAAGCGGATACGAGTGACCTAAAACACTCATGATAGGCCACTTCCGGAGCTATGGGAAGCGCCGGACGGTGCGACTTCAGGACCCGGGCGATTCCGGCCACCGGAAGGTGGTAGCCATGGGGCGAGAGGGGCCGCCACTTGGAGCCGCGGGATGGGCCCGCGTTGCTACTTGGCGGGAACCAATCCGGGAGCCTGCCATGACGACCGAACTGCTTTACCTGACGCTGGTGGCGCTGCTCACGATTTTACTGTTCCTGCCCTATTCCCTCAACATGATGACGAAGTTGGGACTGACATACGCGGTGGGCAATCGGGAGGAGCAGAAGCCGCTGGCCCCGTGGGCTGAGCGCGCCAAGCGGGGTCACGCTAATGCGGTGGAGAACCTGGTCGTGTTCGCGGCAGTCGTATTGACGGCGCATCTGCTGAACAAGCACAGCGGCGCGACCGCGACGGCGGCCCTGGTCTACTTCTGGGCCCGCCTCGTCCACTATGTGGTGTACGCCCTGGGCATTCCCTGGGCGCGCACCCTGGCCTGGTTTGTCGGCTGGGTGTGTTGCCTGGTCTTTATCTGGCAGATTCTCGCATAGCGATGGGGAGGTGACTCGGCGGGGAGGATGGTGTTCGCTCCTCCCCGCTCTCTCCCTCGCGCAATCCCGCCCTGTTCGACTCTTGCACGGCGCCCTGATTCCGTCTAAGCACCGGGAGACGCGAGCCGGCCCATCGTCTCCGGGAGCGACGCATGTGGGAACAATCCATCACGTTGGGCGAACGCACGATTACGCTGCAGACGGGAAAGCTGGCCAAGCAGGCCCACGGCGCCGTCGTCGTGAAGGACGGGAAGACCGTGATCCTGTCCACAGTCGTCTATGACGCGGCCCGCTCCCGGGAGGTGGACTTCCTGCCTTTGACGGTGGATTACCGCGCGTACTACGCGGCGTCGGGCCGCATCCCCGGGAGCTTCCAGCGCCGCGAGGGGCGCGGCGGCGATGCGGAGATCCTGGCCAGCCGCCTCTGCGATCGCTCGCTCCGTCCGCTCTTTCCCGACGGCTTCCGGGCCGAGACCCAGGTATTGTCCACCGTGCTCAGCTACGACCCGGGCTCGGACGCGCCCGTGCTGTCCATGATCGGCGCGGCGGCGGCGCTGCACCTGTCGGAGATTCCCTGGGAAGGGCCGCTGGTGGCGGCGCGGCTGGCGCGGAGCAAGGGCCAGCTCATCCTGTTCCCCAGGCCGGAGCAGATGGCCGCGAGCGATCTGGACCTGGTGCTCTCCCTCAGCCGCGAAGGCGTCGTGATGATGGAAGGAGGCGCCAGGCAGGTGCCCGAAGCCGAGGTGGTGCAGGCCATTGCCTTCGCGCAGCAGCAGCTCAGCCCCCTGCTGGACCTGGTCGAGCGGATGCGCAAGGAGGCTGGGCGTCCGAAGGTGGCGGCCGCGCCCCTCGAGCCTTCCGCGTTCGAGGCGGAGCTGGCCGGGGCGGCGGAAGCGTCCCTGCGCACCGCCCTTGCGATCCCGGAGAAGCAGGCGCGGCGCGGCGCCGTGGCTGCCGCGAAGCGCGCGGCCCTGGAGTCGCTGGCGGCCAGGCATCCCGACGCGGAAGTCGCGGGCAAGGGCGCGGGCATCCTCACGGCGCTCGAGGATCGCCTCGTGCGGCACCGGGTCGTCATGGAGAACAAGCGACTGGACGGCCGCGGCCCCAAGGACATTCGCCCCATCTCCTGCGAGGTGGACTGGCTGCCGTCCACCCACGGCTCGGCCCTGTTCACGCGGGGCGAAACCCAGGCGATGGTCAGCCTGACCCTGGGCACCGGCCAGGACAAGGCGCTGATCGAGACGGTCGAGGGCGTGCGCTTCGAGCGCTTCCTGCTGCACTACACCTTCCCCGGCTACTCGGTGGGCGAAGTGCGCCCGGCGCGCGCTCCGGGCCGGCGGGAGATCGGCCACGGCGCCCTGGCGCGGCGCGCGCTGGAGGCGGTAATGCCGCCGGAGAGCAAGTTTCCCTATACGGTGCGGATCGTCTCGGAGATCAGCGAATCCAACGGCTCCTCATCCATGGCCACGGTGTGCGGCGGGACGCTGGCCCTGCTGGACGGCGGCGTGCCCCTGGAGGCGCCGGTCGCCGGTATCGCGATGGGCCTGGTCAAGGAGGGCGACGCGCTCGTCGTGCTGAGCGACATCCTCGGGGACGAGGATCACCTGGGCGACATGGACTTCAAGGTGGCGGGCACGGCGAAGGGCGTCACCGCGATCCAGATGGACAACAAGGTGGGCAGCCTGCCGCCGGCGGTGATGACGGAGGCCTTCGAACAGGCGCGGCAGGGACGGCTGCACATCCTGGCGGAAATGGCTAAAGCCCTCGCCCAGCCGCGCCCGGAAATGAAGCCCCACGCGCCGCTCTTCGCGCAACTGTCGATCTCGCCCAACCGGATCCGCGACCTGATCGGCCCGGGCGGAAAGGTGATCCAGGAGATTCAGCGCACGACGGGCGCCAAACTCGAGGTGGATGACACGGGCGCGGTCAATATCTACGCCCCGAATCGAGCCGCGCGGGACGCCGCACGCGAGGCGGTGCTGGACAAGGCCGGCACGCTCGAGGTCGGCAGCGTCTTCGACGGGGTCGTCACCGGCGTGAAGGAATTCGGCGCCTTCGTCCGCATCCGGGGTCAGGAAGGCCTGGTGCACAAGTCGGAGTGGGAAGCCGGACGCGTGGAGAACATGCTGGAGAAGGCGAAGCAGGGCGATGCGGTGCGGGTCAAGGTGCTGGGGGTGGACCGCGCAGGGAAGATCTCCCTCTCGCGCAAGGCGGCGCTGTAGGGAGTGAAGCCAGTGGCGAATCGGACCCGTGTCGAGTCAGACGCGTTGTCGCGAAATCCAGTCCGGCAATCCGGAAGTCCCACGCGGGAGCCGCTCGCAGCCGGGTTCGCTCGCAGCAGCCATCTTCGGGTGGAAGGCCCACCCGGCGGTCTGCCCGGCCTCCGCTCATCCTCCCGCGAGTCCAAGGGCGCTCCGCAGCGCCGGCAGGCCCGGCACTAGGGCTCAGGGCTTGTGTCTGCGGGCGTGCACCCGGGTGCGGGGGCGGCGGAACATGGGACCGCGCGACCGCAGCGTTCCGCAACGCCAGCACGCCCCGAACTGGGGTTCATGCCGCTCCCCGCAGTGTTCGCAGCGCCAGACCGTTCCCCGTACCCCCACGTAGCCCGAGCGATAGCGCTCGATCAGATTGCGGGCCTCGTCCAGCCTGGCCGGATCGTCCAGGTACAGCTCCGCGGCCGCCTCGAAGAAGGGAATCTCGCCCAGCGCCATGGCCAGGGGCCGCTCGCTCAGATGCACCGGAATCCCCTGGGCATCGAGAAAGTGCCGCAGCGCGAACGCCTCCACGGCGTCAGTGACCCGATCGAGCAGTATGGGACGTTTCGGGGAGGCCGTCATGGGTGCCACGTTGGCGCAACCGGGGCGTGACTGGAGCGGCCCGCCTCTCGGCAAGCCGTGATACCCCCCAGCTTAGCCACTCCGCCGCTGCGGGGAAAGGCGGAAAATAGCGGACGGACGGCGCGGGTCGTGGCGGAAGTGCTTACGGTGGCACGCTTGCGGCGGGCTTGCTGCGACGGGCTTGCTGCGACGGGCTTGCTGCGACGGGCTTGCTGAGGCGGGCTTGCTGAGGCGGGCTTGCTGAGGCGGGCTTGCTGAGGCGGGCTTGCGGTGGCGAGCCGCGTGGGTGCGGCAGGACGTTCCATGTACAGCCGACCCTACGTTGGGCGAGCGCCCCAACGAGGCGGCGCGCCTAGTTCATGTAGCGCGGCTTGACGAGCCAGTCCGCGATGTCGTCCAGGGTCTTGGCGAAGATGTGGGTGATATAGCGAAGCTTCACCTCGTTGGCGACCACCTTGTCCATCTCGAGGATCGCCCGCTCTGCCGCTTCGCTGACCCGGCGCTCGAACTCGGGATTGCGCGCCAGCTTGAAGTATTCTTCCTGCAGCATCTGCGAACTCATACCGGCTCTCCGGAGGAGGCGGGCCCTGCC
>JBGOTW010000206.1:0-7639 GCA_041476685.1 bacterium
GCGCTCCAGGACGGCGGCTTCGCCGTGGACGAGGCGCAGACGGCGCGGCTGCGGGCCGGCGCGTCCCGGCCGCCGCGCCCGGGCGGACGCACCTGAGCGGCGTCCGCGCCGATCCGCACGGACGCCCGTGGCCGCCAGTACCCAGCCATGGACGCAAGCGTCCAGTCCCAAGCCCCATCTGCCCAAGGGGAGGTCCACCATGTCCGTCACGATCGAGAAGCGGGGAGCGGTCACCACCGTCATCCTGAGCCGGCCCGCCGTGCGCAACGCCGTGGACAACGCCGCCGCGGCGGCGCTGGCCGACGCCTTCCGCGCCTTCGAGGCGGACCCGGACGCCCGCGTGGCGGTGTTGTGGGGGGCGGGGGGCACGTTCTGCGCGGGAGCGGACCTGAACGTCGTGGCCACGGGCGAACGCATCCAGCGCTACGCCGTCGAGGGCGACGGCCCGATGGGCCCGAGCCGCCTCAAGCTCAGCAAGCCGGTGCTGGCGGCGGTGGCGGGCTACGCCGTCGCCGGCGGGCTGGAGCTGGCGCTCTGGTGCGACCTGCGCGTCGTCGAGGAGAGCGCTGTGTTCGGCGTGTTCTGCCGCCGCTGGGGCGTGCCGCTGATTGACGGCGGCACGGTGCGCCTGCCGCGCGTCATCGGCCTGGGCCGCGCCCTCGACCTGATCCTCACCGGCCGGGCCGTGCATGCCGCGGAGGCGCTGGAGATGGGCCTCGCCAACCGCATCGTGCCGGACGGCACCGCGCGCGAGGCGGCGGAAGAGCTGGCCCGGCAGATCGCCGCCTTCCCGCAGGTGTGCCTGCGCAGCGACCGCCTCAGCGCGCTCGAGCAGGCCGACCTGTCCCCGGAGGAAGCCATGCGCAACGAGTTCCTGCGCGGCATGACCGTGCTCGCCAGCGGCGAGGCGCGCGCCGGGGCGCAGCGCTTCAAGGAGGGAGCGGGCCGGCACGGCAAGATCTGAGCCGGCGCATGCGGTGCTGCTCCGACGCAAGGGCCACAGCCCCTGCGCAGGATTGCCTTGCCGGTAGCGGGCAAACTTGATGTAGGTGCCGTCAACTGCAACAACGGACTCCTCGCATTCGTTCGGAGTGACAAAGGGCTGTCATTTCGAGCGCAGCGAGAAATCTGCTTCTGTCTCCAACCTTACCCACCCCTGCGCAGGAACTCCTTGCCGCCGGCCCCGTAATTTGCTATAAGTTACGCTCTCAGTACACAATTTTATTTACCTCTATTCTCCCGCGCCGCACACTGGACCTGGGCGAGCCCGCCGCGGTGGGCCTGCCCTGTAGCTCTTGCGGTCCAGCGAAATTCCAACGCCCGGGAGGCATCATGGCTCACCAGTCCCGTTCCGTCCGCCGCGCCCTCGCGCGCCGTGCAGCGAAGCACTCCGGCCGTGCCCGCGCGCCCGCCGCGCAGCCGGCGGCGCCGGCCCCGCCCCTCGCCGCGCAGCCGGCGGCGCCGGCCCAGCCCCCCGTCGCGTCCGCCGCGCCTCCAAAGTCCGCACCCGTTTCGGACGCGCGGGCGGCCGCGAACCGCGCCAACGCCCAGCACAGCACCGGCCCGCGCTCGCCGGAGGGCAAGGCCCGCAGCAGCCGCAACGCGCTCAAGCACGGCATCTTCTCCGGCGCACTCCGCGTGGCCGGCGAACGGCTGCGCGAGGATTGCGCCGCGTTCGAAGCGCTCCAGGCCGAGCTGAGCGCGCATTACGCGCCCGCGGGGCCCGACGAGCGGCTGATCGTGGACCGGCTGGCGACGACCTGGTGGCTGCTGGCGCGCCTGCGCGACCAGGGCCAGCGCAGGCTCTGCGAGCTGCTCGATCAGGGCGTGGACCCGCAGGCCGCGCTGTGCGCGTCCGGGAAGAACGGTCCGGCGGAGGCGATGCTGGAACGGTCCCTGCTGCGCTTGCATCGCAACCTGGCGTTCCTGCAGAAGTGGCGGCTGGATGCTGCCAGGCGGCGCGGGGACATCGCGCAACGCCAAGCGCAGGCGGCGCGGCGCGGAGAGGCAGAGGCGCAGCGGCAAGTGTCGCGCGAGAGCGAAGAACGGCATGCCGAATACAACGCCGAAACCGAGCGGCAGGTCGCTGACTGGCTGCGGCAGGCGCAGCAGCGGCGGAACGCGGAAGCGGCTGCGGCTGCGGGCGTGACGCGGGCGGTCGAGCGGCCTGGCGCGGGCCAGCCGCCGCCGTTCGAGGCCCCTTCCGCGGGCACGGATGCACCCGCACCCTCCGGAGAAAATTCAGCACGTTCAGACACTTAACCGCAATACGCGCAAACGAACCCAACACGTCCCCGGTGCCGCGTGGCGCGGCGGCAAAGCGCGACGGTCGGCGGGCGCGATGCGCGAAACGAGCACACGCACGGACGGAACGGCCCCGGCTGCTCAGGTGCGGCGCAGGGTCAAGGGGGCAAGCCTGTCCCGGCAGCCCGGATGGGTGACGAAGGTCGGCCACGCACGAGGCTGCAAGTCGGGAAAGTTGCACGCGCGCACCTGCGGTCGGTGCAGGAGCGAAGGCTCGTCCGGCAGGGGATCAGATTGGAGACGCGCAGATTTCCCGCTGCGCTCGAAATGACAATTCTTGTCACTCCGAACGAATGCGAGGAGTCTGTTGTTGCAGTTCACGGCCACTTCATCGAACTGACCCGCTACCGCTCGTCCGCCGTCCTTGCCCAATGCGCCGATTGACCTTACCCTGGAGGTCAAGCAGAGACGCGGCGGAGCGGTGCGGGTCATGGCGTACACGGTCAAGGAAATCTTCTACACGCTGCAGGGAGAGGGGGCCCAGGCCGGGCGGCCCGCCGTGTTCTGCCGCTTCGCGGGGTGCAACCTGTGGTCCGGGCTGGAGGCGGACCGGGCCGGCGCCCTCTGCTCGTTCTGCGACACGGACTTCGTCGGCGTCGGCCCGGACGGGGGACGGTTCCCGGACGCGGACGCGCTGGCGGAGGCGGTCGCGCCCCGCTGGCCGGCTGCCGCAGCGGCGTCCGCCCGGCCCTTCGTCGTGTGCACGGGCGGCGAGCCGCTGCTGCAGCTCGATGCGGCCGCCGTGGAGGCGCTGCATCGGCGCGGCTTCGAGGTGGCCATCGAGACCAACGGCACCCTGCCTCCGCCGCCGGGGATTGATTGGATCTGCGTCAGCCCGAAGGCGCGGGCGGAGCTGGTGCTGAAGGCGGGCGACGAGCTGAAGCTGGTCTATCCGCAGGACGGTGCGCCGCCGGAACGCTACGCCGGGCTCGCCTTCCGGCGCTTCAGCCTGCAGCCCATGGACGGCCCGCAGCGCGAGCGGTACACGGAGCTGGCGATCGCCTACTGCCTGGCGCATCCGCAGTGGCGCCTGAGCCTGCAGACCCACAAGTGGACCGGCATCCGCTGAGAGCCCCGCACGGCCATGCGCATCTTCAAGTAACTGTCGTTCGAGGCGGCCCATCGCCTACCCAACGTGCCGGCCGGCCACAAGTGCGCGCGCCTGCACGGGCACTCGTTCCGGGTCGAGGTGCACGTCGCCGGCCCCGTCGGCGCAGAGAGCGGCTGGGTGCTGGACTTCGCGGACATCCAGGCAGCCTTCGCGCCGCTGCACGACCAGCTGGACCACAACTACCTGAACGAGGTGGAAGGGCTGTCCAATCCCACCAGCGAGAACCTGGCCCGCTGGATCTGGCGGCGGCTGGAGCCGCGCCTGCCGGGCCTGTGCGAGGTGGTCGTGCGCGAGACGTGCACGAGCGGCTGCAGCTACCGGGGCGAGGACGGAGGATGACTGGTGCTCTGGCTGGCAACGTTGCTATTATTGCAATGCATTGATACCGATCAAGATCATCATCGGTCGCAACCAGCGCGGCAATCTAACGGTAGCCCGAACTAGAGAAGTGAACGAAGCGCCCAGGAGCAGCCACAATGCGGGTTTCACACCGCACTGCAAGACTCACATATCAGTTGGCGTTTGGCGCTCCTGTTTTTTCGCTTTCTCGGGACGCTACAGCGGTGTTGAACACTTTTCATGAGACATTTGCGGCGCGCTTCCCAATCCCCCCGAAAGACCTGGAAGCATTTGGGGGAAATGCGATGTCAGACATTCGCACACGAATTAGATTGTTCAACGGGCAAGTGAACCTCGAGCTGTTTGTCGATAGGTTTTTCGCAACGTTTGAAAATATTGTTGATCCAAAGACTTTTGGTATAGTGGAAGAATGTCTTGAATTGGCTGACCAAGCCCTGCGCAAGATCGTGCCGGACACGCTCCGACGAAATGCCGACTATCGCCGTTCAACGTGGTTTACGAATAGCGAAGGATTGAAAGCGGTTGGAAATCTAATTGACTCTCATCTCAATCCTCGTCTTCTGGGTCAGCCAATTGGGCTAGGCCTGCACCACACGAGCTCGGTAGTAGTTACTCGATATGAGAATACTGAAGAGAGATGGAAAGCGGTTGCAACGATTGAGAAATCGGAAATTCCAGAGGCGCAGTTGTACTTCGATCTGACTGTAGCCTTCGAAGAAGGCGGCTTGTACAACAGCATAAAGCAGCGTGCGGACCACGTAGCCATAGTCCTACCGGAGTTGCTTTCTCGTTTCGGTGTGACGATAGCATAGGATCGAATCGCATCAGATAGAGAGAATATCCGACAATGTCCGACAGAGTCCAAAGTACTGAATTGTTGAACTTATATAGAGTTCCGGAGTGGGGAAATCTCGGTGAGGTTAGATTCATGCGCGGCGGAAATTTTTCCGATGTATCGCCGCATGATGTTCGTAACCTGGCCCGAGTGCAGTTTGACTATGCCCGTACCTCGGGCGATTGGGGTGCCGTCCCGTACGGCCACAATCCGCCTTTGCCTGGGAGTGGAACTCGGCTGCGGGTTGACAACTTGGAATACTCGCAGAATTCGCAGACCAGATCATCGCGATTTGAAGGCAGAGTGACTGGCCCGGCGAGAGCATTTCTAAGCGTTCTGGACAGATGGTCGATTACACGCGATGAGGGCGCAGTTCTTTTGGGAGAGGATGACCCGGCTTTGATCGATGATCTGCGCTCTGGGGCGGCTGGGCTTCGTTCTCGTGACAGAACCGATCGCGTGCGCCACATTTTGAAAACGTACGTCGTCGTCAATCGGTTGCTAAGAGATCAATTGATTGAACAAGAGTGGATTCGCCGGAATCGAACCGAGCTGGGGTCAAGGTCTCTGCTCGACACAATGCTCGGCGGTTCGATTGAGGATCTACTTTGCGCCGAAGAATTTGTTGAAGAATTTGCGAATCGCTGACCTCTTGCATATGTACGAAGTAGACGACATACGGTCGGAATACGTTGACCTTGAAGTTCATCGCTTTGGTTCGATTTCGGACCCGGCCCCGGCATTGGGAGAGATCAATCTTGATTCGCAAGAATTGGAAGAGACTTTGCGATTCCTCGTCGTATCTGCGACACAGGACAGGCTTCAGAATTTCTTGGATGCCCCATTCAGGCGACTTATGGTGTACAAAGGGCCTCCTCTACGGTTTTCGGACGCGACATTGCTCGCGTTCTACACCGCACTTGATGCGGCAACCGCCGAAGCCGAATCCGTGCCTAGGGAGCCGTCAGAGCGCCTTTACAAGGACCACTGCTCCTGTCGCTTTATTGGAACTACGAAGGACTTGCGCGCCACCGGTTGGTCTATACTTAAAGGCACATCCGAAGGCGATTTGGTCCAGTGTAGGGGTATTGCACATCGGGCACACGATTCCGGCGCACAAAGTCTAATGGCACCTTCGGCGCGTCGCCCCTCTGGGACTTGTGTCCCCATATTCGACAGGCAAACGATCTCCGCTTTGAAGCATATCAAGACGGTTCGCATCGAAACCGATGCTAATGGTCGCGTGGTTGCCGTAGAAACAATCTGAAAACAGCTCCTCGCCGTTAACAGCCGACAATCGTGTACTTCTTCTTCCTGATCCTCCGCCGGGCTGCTAGGGTGGCGGCATCGCCCCGCGGCAGCAGACACCGCCCCGCCGCGCCCGGCCGCAGCGGCGGGCACCCACCCGTGCTCGCAGCAGGACGAGCCCACCCATGACCGTCACGATGGATCAGCTCGTGTCGCTGGCGAAGCGGCGCGGCTTCGTGTTCCCCGGCTCGGAGATCTACGGCGGCTTGGCGAACGCCTGGGACTACGGCCCGCTCGGCGTGGAGCTGAAGAACAACGTCAAGAAGGCGTGGTGGAAGAACTTCGTCCAGGACCGCCCCGACATCGTCGGGCTCGACAGCGCGATCCTGATGAACCCGAAGGTCTGGGAAGCCTCCGGACACGTGGGCGGGTTCTCGGACCCGCTCGTGGACTGCCGCGCGTGCAAGACGCGCCACCGGGCCGATAAGCTGATCGAGGCCTGGTACGAGAAGAACGGGGAGGACCCCGCCCGCGCCGTGGGCATGAAGGAGCCGGAGATGGAGGCCTTCCTCGCCGAACACAAGCTGCGCTGCCCGAACTGCGGCAATGCCGACTTCACCGGCATCCGCCAGTTCAACCTGATGTTCAAGACCTTCATGGGCGCCACCGACGACACGGCCGCGGCCGTCTACCTGCGCCCCGAGACGGCGCAGGGCATCTTCGTCAACTTCAAGAACGTGCAGACCGTGTCGCGGCAGCGCGTCCCGTTCGGCATCGGGCAGATCGGCAAGTCCTTCCGCAACGAGATCACCCCGGGCAACTTCATCTTCCGCACGCGCGAGTTCGAGCAGATGGAGCTGGAGTTCTTCTGCCACAGCGGCCAGGCCAAGGAGTGGTTCCTGTACTGGAAGAGCGCCTGCCTGGAGTGGCTGCTGGCGCTGGGGATGAAGCGGGACAACGTGCGCGTGCGCGACCACGCGCCGGCCGAGCTGTCCCATTACAGCCAGGCCACGAGCGACATCGAATACCGCTTCCCGTTCGGCTGGGGCGAGCTGTGGGGCATCGCCCACCGCGGAAACTTCGACCTGACGCAGCACCAGGACCACTCCCACAAGGAGCTGGCCTACGTGGATCCGGTCACGCAGGAGAAGTACCTGCCGGACGTGGTGGAGCCGGCGCTCGGCGTGGACCGGCTCCTGCTCGCGTTCCTCGCCGACAGCTACCGGGACGAGGAGGTCAAGGGCGAGACCCGCAACGTGCTGGGCTTCCATCCCCGCCTCGCGCCCATCAAGGTCGCGGTGCTGCCGCTCTCCAAGCAGCTGGGCGAGCCGGCCGGGAAGGTGTACGCGGACCTGCGCGGCCGCTTCGCGTGCGACTACGACGAGTCCGGCAGCATCGGCCGGCGCTACCGGCGCCAGGACGAGGCGGGCACGCCCTACTGCGTCACGGTGGACTTCGACACCCTGAACGACCAGGCGGCCACGGTGCGCGAGCGCGACAGCATGGCCCAGGAACGCATCGCATTGGACAGGCTGCTGGGCTACCTGCAGGAGCGGCTTCCGGCCTAGGCCGCCCCGTCCGGATTCGCGCGCGGTCCGGCGGCGCGCGGCGCAGCGAGTGGCGCGGCGGCGGATGGGACGGCGACGGATGGTGTGGCGGCGAGTGGCGCGGCGGAGTGCGGAGCCGCGTCGAGCGGTGCGGCAGACGGAGGCGCAGTGCGCGGCGGGCCACGAGGCCCGTCGCAAGGTGAACCCCGGCAAGGATGCCCGACGTTGGCCCCA
>JBGOTW010000207.1:0-7612 GCA_041476685.1 bacterium
GTGCTTCACAGGAGGCCGTCGGATTCGATTCCGCAGGATCCAGGTATCCCCGGCGGATGGCCGGGGCGCCCGGATTCTCTGCGCTGGGGCTTGGGCGCGGAACGGGGGGAATGTAGCCTGTTGCGGGACACGAACACAATCCGCCTCGCCCCAATCGGCCCCTGCACCGAATTGGCCTGCGGAGAGCGCGCCGCGGCATTGACCTCTTCGTCCGGGGATGGGGCGGCGACGGCCCGCTCCGTCCGGACCAACGGAACGCCGCAGCCTTGTGCGCCCGTGCGGCTTCTATGTACAACTCATCGCACCCGGTGCCCTGCAGAGCGAGACGCTAGGGCTACACCGATCGCCGGGAGCCGCCGCGGGGAGGGCTGCCGCGCCGATTACGGCTGGGCGGACGTGCGTTCCGGCACTCTCGCGGAGAATCGGCCGCAACGCATGGCCCCGCGACAAAATTCATCACACTTGAGTTGCATGCAACGATGATTCAGGGCTTCGGCTTGCGATCGCTTCGGTGGAGTCTTCCCCTACTGCTCGTAGCGGCCCAGGTCGCATGGCTGGTCAGTTTCGTGGCTCGCTTCGCCGTACGCATGCCCGTGTCCGATCATTGGATCATTCTCGGAAACCTATTGACGGCGCTCGAGCGGGGCGACTCGATGTTGCCTGTCCTTTGGTCGCAACACAATGAACACCGCAACTTCGTGGGTAGCTTGGCTGATCTGGCGATGGTCAAACTCGGCGGGGGAGATGTTCGTCTTGAATTGTACGCCATGCTGTTGGTCGCCGCGATCGCGGGAATCGGGCTCGGTGTCTCGGCGTGGCGGTGGCTGAGGCGCTCCGATCCATCGCTGGGCGCTTGGATCATTCCCATGTTGGCGCTCCTGGCCCTGTCGCCTGCGCAGATGGAAACTTGGGCCAGTGCGGTGCAATTTCCAGGAGTCGCGCAAAATCTGGCCGTTATCGGGGGATTGTGGGTGATCGGGCGCGCTCCCCTTAATGGGTGGAAGCTCGGCTTGGCCGCCGGCTGCGGGCTGGTTGCTACGGCCTGCTACATCCATGGCTTGCTATTCTGGCCGGCGGCGCTTGTTCCGTTGCTCTCCCGTTCCGGCCGCCGCTGGAAACCGGTCGCGCTGGTGTGGGCGGTTCTGTCGGCGGCGGTGTGGGGAGCGTATTTCACGAACTACGTGCGTCCCGCGGTGCACCCCCCGCTTGCGCTGCAAGGGTCCGACCTGGCGGACCTTCTCCTGACGTTCGCGGGCATCCTGGGCAATCCCGTGGGTTCTTTTATCCGGCCGCAGGATCCCCTGGCGGAAATCGTCATCCCGCTGATCGGTGCGGCGGGGCTGGCGCTCCTTGGCTTTGCCCTCGTACGGTTTTGGCGGCAGCCGACGCGGCGGGAGGACCCGTGGCCGTGGCTCGGGTTGGCCGCGTACGCACTGCTCTGCGCCGGGGCAATAGCAGTCGGGCGCCACGGATTTGGTTTCGTCGCGGCGCTTTCTCCGCGCTACATCACCTTCGTCTGGCCATTCTGGGCGGCGACGCTCCCGCTCCTGGTTATGTGCTTCGCACCGCCTGTCGCGGCCTCAGGAGGCGAGCTGCCGAAGAATTCCAAGGGGCGGACGCTGGGCAGGGTGGTGCTGGGCATCGTCGTGACGGTGGAGCTGGCATCGATCAACTCCCAAGTGCAACGCTGGACACCCATCTTGCGCGACCGCGCGGCCGCGACGCGCGAGTTGCCCGACATTTGCCTGGGCAACGGCGAGCTCGTCGGGCGAGTGGGCATCCCCGAGGAAATCGCTTCGTTCTGGCCGGTCCTGACGCGATACCACGTGGTAAGGGAGTCGCCGCAACTCCTGGAGGCCGATCGGGATGAGGCGCGTCCGGCCTCCGGCGGGGCAATCGAGTCAGTGCGCTGGGAGGCGCGGCCCGCACTCCCCATGTCCGGTCGATGTGTGCGCATCGCAGGCTGGGCGGCATCGGATCGGCTAGGACCGGCCCAGGAAGTATGGCTGATGAGACGCGGCTTCGCCTTCAAGGGCGCCTGGGTCGGGAAGCGGCGGCCCCACTTCGGCCCGGATTACGATGCGGACTCGCATCCGGATACGGGCTGGGTGATCTACGTGGATTCCAAGCGGCTGGATCCGCAAGACCGTGCATTCGACTTGGTCGCGGTCTTTACCGCGGCGCCCAGGCCGATCTGGATCGGGAAGGTCTCCCTCTAGCGCATCGGTCGAAGTGTCGCGGAAGGACTTGTCAAGCGAAGGGCCAGGGTCGGCGGAAGCCGGGGCGCTCCCTGCCGCAGGCGAGTCGCGGGTGGCAGCCATGCTCCACCCGCGCGCTCTCGCGCGGCGATCAGCCACCCCCCCGCGTCAAGTATTCGTGCATGCCGCGCGCGGCCTCCCGGCCCTCCCAGATCGCCCACACGACCAGCGAAGCGCCGCGCGCCATGTCGCCGGCCACGAACACGCCGGGCACATTCGTCATGTAGTTCCCGTCCCGTGCCACCGCGCCCCGCTCGTGGAAGGCGACCCCCAGGTCGGTCAGCAGGCCCTCGCGCACCGGTCCGAGGAAACCCATCGCCAGCAACACGAGGTCCACGGGCTGCGTGAACTCCGTTCCGGGCAGTTCCCGCATGAGGGGCCGCCCGCCCGGCTTTTCCGGAGGCAGCCATTCCACCTCGACTCCGGTCAACCCTGTCACCCGTCCCTTATCCCCGTGAAAGCCCTTGGTGAGTACGCTCCAGCGGCGGATGCCCCCCTCCTCGTGGGAGGACGAGCTCTTGAGCTTGGCCGGTTTGGGCAGGATCTCGAACTGGTGCACTTCTCTTGCCCGCTGCCGGTGGGACGTGCCGAGGCAGTCGGCTCCCGTATCGCCGCCGCCTAGGATCAGCACATGCCGGTCCGTCGCCAGGATCGCTTCTTCCGCCGGCACCGTATCGCCGAAATTGCGCCGGTTTTGCTGGGGCAGGAAGTCCATCGCGTACACGATGCCGCCCAGTTCGCGCCCCGCGACGTTCGCGTCCAGGGGCCGAGACTGGCCCGCGCCTCCGGCCAGCAGCACCGCGTCGAACGAGGAGCGCAGCTCCGTCGCCGGCAGGTCCTTGCCGACGTTGGTGCCAGTGATGAAGACGACGCCCTCCGCCTTCATCTGTTCGATCCGGCGCTGGACGATATAGCGCTCCATCTTGAAATCGGGGATGCCGTAGGTCAGCAGACCGCCGGGTCGGTCGCTCCGCTCGAACACAGTGACTTCATGTCCCCAGCGGGCGAGCTGCTGGGCGCCGGCCAGTCCGGCCGGCCCGGAGCCGACGACGGCAACGCGCTTCCAGGTGCGGCCCTTGGCCGGCTTGGGCTTGATCCAGCCCTCCCGGAAGGCCCGGTCGATGATGGCTTTTTCGACGGCCTTGATGCTCACCGGGTCGTCGTTGATCCCCAGCACGCACGCGTCCTCGCACGGGGCCGGGCAGATGCGGCCCGTCACGTCGGGGAAGTTGTTGGTGCGGTGCAGTTCCTCGATCGCCCGCTCCCAGTTGCCGCGGTAGACCGAGTCGTTCCAGTCCGGGATGAGGTTGCCGAGCGGGCAGCCCGTGTGGCAGGTGGGCACCCCGCAGTCCATGCAGCGGGCGCCCTGCTGCCCGAGCTGCTCCTCGGGCCAGGGAAGCTCGTACTCCTTGTAGTCGCTCAGGCGCTCGGCGATCGGCCGGCGCATCGTTTTCGCGCGGCCGATCTCCAGGAATCCGGTGGGCTTGCCCATCAGGCGATCTCCCGCCGTTCCTGCCGGGCGCTCATCAGGATGCGCTTATAGTCGATGGGCATCACCTTGATGAAACGGCCCCGCAGGTCCTCCCAGCGATCCAGGACGCTCTGGCCGCGCGGGCTGGCCGTGAGCTGGACGTGCCGGAGGATCAGCCGCTTCACGTCGCTCAGGTCGTCGGCGCTCGGCACCTCCAGCTCGACCATCGCCTGGTTGCAGCGCGAGCGGAACTGGTCCTGCTCGTCGAGGACATAGGCGATGCCGCCCGACATGCCTGCCGCGAAGTTCCGCCCCGTCTCGCCCAGGACGACGACGATCCCTCCCGTCATGTACTCGCAGCCGTGGTCGCCCACCGATTCCACAACCGAGTGCGCGCCGCTGTTGCGCACGGCGAAGCGTTCGCCGGCCTGGCCGTTGAAGAACGCCTCGCCGCCGGTGGCGCCGTAGAGGGCCACGTTTCCGATGACGATGTTCTCCTCCGGCGCGAAGGTCGCGCCCTCCGGCGGCCGCACGACCAGGCGCCCGCCGCACAGCCCCTTGCCGATATAGTCGTTCGCGTCGCCGTGAAGCGTGAGCGTGATTCCGCGAGGCAGGAACGCGCCGAAGCTCTGGCCGGCCGAACCGGTGAACTTTATTTGGATCGTATTGTCCGGCAGGCCTTCGCCGCCGTAGCGCTTCGAGACCTCGCTGCCCAGCATGGTGCCGGTGGTCAGGTTCGCATTTCGGATCGGCAGCTCGATCTTGACCGGCTTGCGCTGCTCGAGCGCGGGCCGGCTCAGCTCGATCAGCTTGCGGTCCAGCACATCGTGGATCGGGTGCTGCTGGGGTTCGATGCAGCGGCGCGCCACGGAGGCATCCACCTTCGGCTCGTACAGCAGCGCACCCAGGTCGAGGCCCTTGGCCTTCCAGTGATCCACCGCATGCCGCACCTCGAGCCGGTCCACCCGGCCGATCATCTCCTCGATCTTGCGGAAGCCCAGCTCGGCCATGCGGCGGCGGGTTTCTTCGGCGACGAAGCGGAAAAAGCGCTCGACGTGCTCGGGCTTGCCCTCGAACTTGCGCCGCAGGCGCGGGTCCTGCGTGGCGATCCCCACCGGGCAGGTGTTCAGGTGGCACACCCGCATCATGATGCAGCCCAGCGCGATCAGCGGGGACGTGGAGAAGCCGTACTCCTCCGCGCCCAGCAGCGCCGCGACGACGACATCCCGGCCGGTCTTGAGCTGGCCGTCGGTCTGGACGCGGATGCGCGAGCGCAGGTTTTTCAGCACCAGCGGCTGCTGGGTCTCGGCCAGGCCGATCTCCCAGGGCGTGCCCGCGTGCTGGATCGAGCTGACGGGCGAGGCGCCGGTGCCGCCGTCATGGCCGGCGATCAGCACCAGGTCCGCCTTCGCCTTTGCCACGCCCGCCGCGACCGTCCCGACGCCCGTCTCGGACACCAGCTTCACCGACACCATCGCCTCCGGATTGGCGTTCTTCAGGTCGAAGATGAGCTGCTTCAGGTCCTCGATCGAATAGATGTCGTGGTGCGGGGGCGGGGAGATCAGCGCCACGCCCGGCGTGGTGAAGCGGATGCTGCCGATGTACTTGTCCACCTTGTGCCCGGGCAGCTGGCCGCCCTCGCCCGGCTTGGCGCCCTGGGCGATCTTGATCTGCAGCTCCCGCGCGTTCACCAGATAATGGCTGTTGACGCCGAAGCGGCCGGAGGCCACCTGCTTGATCGCGCTGTTGCGGTTGTCCCCGTTCGGATCGGGCTTGAAGCGCACCGGGTCCTCGCCGCCCTCGCCGGTGTTGCTGCGCCCGCCGATCCGGTTCATGGCGATGGCGAGGGTCTCGTGGGTCTCGCGGCTGATCGAGCCCAGCGACATCGCTCCGGTGGTGAATCGCTTCATGATCGCCTCGGCCGGCTCCACTTCCTCGAGCGGAATCGGATTGCGCTTGAAGTCGAACAGGCCGCGCAGCGTGCCGATCTCCTTCTGGTAGTCGGACAGCAGGGCCGCATAGCGGTCGTAGTGCGCCTGGCTGCCGGTGCGCACGGCCATCTGCAGGTTGTGGATCGTCTCCGGATTGACCGTGTGGTGCTCCCCATCGCGGCGGAACTGGTACACCCCGCCCACGTCCAGGAACGCGCTGCCCGCGCCTCCCTCGGGGAATGCGAAGCGGTGCCGCTTGAGCACCTCCTCCGTAATCTCCTCCAGCCCGATGCCGGCGATGCGGGAAGCCGTGCCCGTGAAGTAGGCGTCGATCACCTCCTTGTTCAGCCCGAGCGCCTCGAAGATCTGGGCCCCGTGGTAGCTCTGGATGGTCGAGATGCCCATCTTCGAGAACACCTTGAGCAGGCCCTTGTTGATCGCCTTGAAGAAGTTCTGCACCGGCTTGGGCGACTGCGACTGGGCCTTGTGGCGGAGAAGGGTGTTCTGGTCCACCAGCGTCTCGAAGGCCAGGTACGGATTGATGGCCGACGCCCCGTAGCCGATGAGGAGGGCGAAGTGGTGCACCTCGCGCGCCTCGCCCGTCTCGACGATGATCCCCACGTGAGAGCGCGTGCCCTGCCGGATCAAGTGATGGTGCACGGCGGCCGTCGCCAGCAGGCTCGGTATTGGTGCCTGGGCCGGACCGACGCCCCGGTCGCTGAGGATGATCAGGCTCTTGCCCTTCGTCACCGCGCGGGCCGCCTTGCGCGTCAGGTCCTCCAGGGCCTTCTTCAGCCCGGCGACGCCGTCCCGCACCGGGAAGAGCATATTGAGCGTTTCCGCCTGGAAGTCCCCTACTGTGACCCGGCGCAGCTTCTCCAGATCGTAGTTGTTCAGGATCGGGTGGGGCAGCCGCAGGACGTGGGCGTTGACCGGCATCGCGTCGAGCAGGTTGCCCTCGCGGCCCAGGAAGGTGACCAGGGACATCACCATCTCTTCGCGGATGGAGTCCACGGCCGGGTTGGTGACCTGGGCGAAGTTCTGCTTGAAGTAGTTGAAAAGCAGGCGCGGCTTGCGCGAGAGCACCGCGATGGGCACGTCGGTACCCATCGAGCCGATAGCCTCCTCTCCCGCCTGGGCCATCGGGGGCAGGATGATCTTGAGATCCTCCTTGGTGTAGCCGAACACCTGTTGGCGTTGCAGCACGGTCTGGTGATCGGGCTGGTAGACGTGGGGAGGATCCGCCAGGTCGTCCATCTCGATCAGGTACTGTTTCATCCACGCGCGGTAAGGATGCTTGCCGACGATGCGCCGCTTGACTTCCGAATCCTCGATGATCGCGCCCTCGGCGACGTCCACGACGAAGATCCGCCCGGGCCGCAGGCGGGTCTTGTGCGCGATGTTCTCCGGCGGGATCGGCAGCACGCCCGCCTCGGAGGCCATGATCACGCGGCCGTCCTTCGTGATCCAGATGCGCGCGGGCCGCAGGCCGTTGCGGTCCAGCGTGGCACCGACGAGCGTGCCGTCGGAGAACGCCATCGCCGCCGGGCCGTCCCAGGGCTCCATCAGCGTCGCGTGGTACATGTAGAAGGCGCGCCGCTCCTCGTCCATCAGCGAGTTGTTGTCCCACGCCTCGGGGATCATCATCATCATGGCGTGGGGCAGCGTGCGCCCGTTCTGCACGAGGAACTCCAGCACCTCGTCGAAGATGGCCGAGTCGCTCCCGGTCGGCGTGATCACCGGGTAGAGCTTCTGCAGGTCCTTGCCGAAGAAGGGCGACTTCATGCCCTGCTCGCGCGCCTTCATCCAATTGATGTTGCCGCGCAGCGTGTTGATCTCGCCGTTGTGCGCGAGGAAGCGGAACGGCTGCGCCAGCTCCCAGCTGGGGAAGGTGTTCGTGCTGTAGCGCGCGTGCACCAGGGCAATTGCGGAGGCGAACGCCGGATCGGACA
>JBGOTW010000208.1:0-7602 GCA_041476685.1 bacterium
ACCTCGGCCGCCGCCGCATCAGACGCGCGGCACGATCAGCGCGTCCACGGCGACAGCGCCCTTGCCTTCCGGCAGGACCAGGAAGGGATTGATGTCCAGGGTCTCCAGGTCGTCCGCCCGCGCCGCGGCGAATACCGACAGGCGCGACAGCGCCTCCGCCAACGCCGCGACGTCCGCCCGCGGGCGGCCGCGGGCGCCGGCGAGCAGCGGATAGCCCTTCACTTCCCGGATCATGCGCCCTGCCTCTTCGATCCCGAACGGGGCAATGCGCAGCGTGATGTCCTTGAGCACTTCCACGAAGATGCCGCCCAGCCCGAACATCACGACTGGGCCGAACACCGGCTCGCGGCTGACGCCCAGGATGACCTCCACTCCTCCCTGGACTTGCGGCGCCACCAGCACGCCATCCAGGCGCGCGGCGGGTGCCTTTGCCCGCGCCCCCTCCATTAGGGCCGCGAAGCCCCTTTTCACCTGAGCCGCCGTGGCCACGTTCAGCAGCACGCCGCCGATCTCCGACTTGTGGGCGATGTCCGGCGAGGCGATCTTCAGCACGACGGGATACCCCAATAGGGCCGCGGCCCGCACGGCCGCCTGGGCGCTCTTGACCAGCCGCTCCGCGACGACGGGAATGCCCGCGGCGGCGAGAATGCGCTTGGCCTCGAACTCGCCGACCGGGCGCTTCGGAATCGCGGGAGCCGCCGCGGGCAGCGCGGGCAGGGTCTCGGGCTGGAGCGGACGCGCGAAATGGCGGCCGTACGCGACCAGCGCCGCCACCGTGCGGATGGCGCGGTTTGCATCCTCGTAGATCAGGTAACCCTCGCGCTCAAGCGGCCGCACCAGCTCCGGCCTGGACATGGTGGCCAGCAGGATCGGAGGGTCGGGAAACGCCTTGCGCAGCTCGATCAGCGTTCCCGTCAGCGTCGGCATCAAGTGCGGATTCATGCCCACCGTGGCGAGGTAGACCACGACCGTGTCGCAGCCGCCCTCACGCAGCATCACCTCGAGGTTCTTTCCGATCAGGGTCAGGTCGTTGAGCACCTGGGCGGTCACGTCCACCGGGTTGCGCACGGCGGCGAAGGGCAGGAGCGCCTTGAGCTTGTCCTGCGCGGCCTGGGGCATGGGCGGAACCTCCAGGCCCGCGGCGAAAGCGGCGTCGGCCATCAGCACGCCCACGCCGCCGGAAATGCTGACCAGGCCCACGCGCCCCTGGGCGGGGAAGCGGCCGGCGGTGCACGCATATCCGATGTCGATCAGATCCTCGATGGACTCGGCGCGCTGCGCGCCGTACTGGCGGAAGAGGGAATCGTAAACGCCGTCCGAGCCCACGAGGGAGGCGGTGTGGGAGGCGGCCGCCTGGGCCCCCACCTCGCTGCGGCCCACCTTGAGCATGACGAGGGGCTTGCGCCGCGCCCGCATGGCTTCCAGCGCGCGGATCAGGCGCCCCTTGTCGCGGCACCCTTCCATGTAGGCCAGCACGACGTCGGTATTCTCGTCCTCCGCCATGTATTCGATGCATTCGGCGACGTCCACGTCGCACTCGTTGCCGGTCGTGGCCCACAGGCTGAAACCCAGGCCGCGCTCCCGCGCCGCGACGAAGCAGAGCGCCCCGAACGCCCCGCTCTGGCTGGCGATCCCGATGCGCCCGGATTGCGGGAAGCCGTGGTCGAAGGAGACGGAAAACGTGGCCAACATCGAGCGGACGGGATCGAACACGCCCATGCAGTTCGGTCCGACGACGCGCATGCCGGAGGCGCGGGCGACAGCGCCGATGCGCTCCTGGTTCGCCCGCCCGGCGGCGTCCACCTCGGCAAAGCCGGAGCTGAAGATGATGACGGACTTGACCCCCTTCGCCGCGCATTCCTCGATGGCCTGCACCACCGATACCGCCGGCACCACGACGATCGCCAGGTCCACCGGCTCGTCCACCGCGGCGATGCTGCGCTGGGTCGCGATGCCCTGCACCTCCGGCACGCGTGAATTGATCGCGTACACGGGCCCCGGGAATCCCTTCTCGAGCAGGTAGCGCAGCGGGCGGCCGCTGATCTTGTTCGCGTCGGAGGATGCGCCGATGACGGCGATCGAGCGGGGATGGAACAGGGGTTCGAGGGAGGAGGCGGAAGAAGACATGAGCACAGGGAAGAGAAGGGCACTCCATCGGGAACGCGCCGGACCGCCGCTCGCTCACGGCCCGCGTGCCCGTGATTCGTCGCGCTGGCCGCGCAATCCGGACTTATTCGATTTGGGCGTAGCCGTTGTTGAGCACGATGACGTCGCGCTCCATGACGCGCGCGCGGAAGAACGCCTCCTTGCCCCGCCGCCACATCTCCGTGCGAATGACCTCCCCTGGATAGACGGGGGAGGAAAAGCGGGCCTCCATGCGCTTGAGGCGCTGCGGATCGTACGCGCACAGGGTCTTCAGCAGGGCATGGCCCGCCACGCCGAACGTGCCCAGGCCGTGCAGGATGGGGCGCGGGAAGCCCGCCGCCCGCGCCGTCTTGGGATTGGCGTGGAGCGGGTTATAGTCGCCGCTGAGGCGATAGATGAGCGCCGCCTGGGGCAGCGTCGGAAGCTCGCACGCCAAGTCCGGAGCGCCGCCGGGCAGCTCGCGCGGCTCGCGCACCGGGCTCGACGGCCCGCCGTACCCGCCGTCTCCCCGCGCGAACGTCGTGGATTGGAGCGTGCAGAGCAGCTCTCCCGTGGCCTGGTCTACCACTTTCCGTTCCGTGTAGATCAGCGCCCCTTTGTCCTTGCCCTTGTCCACCAAACCCGTCACGCGGGTGCGTCCCAGCAGCGTGCCCTCGGCAGGGGGAAGCTTGTGGATCGTGAGCGTCTGCTCCCCGTGCACGACCTTCAGGTAGTTGATGCCGGTATTCATCGCGCGGGCCCAATTGCCCGGGTAGCCCAGCACCACCGGCATCGTCGGCAGCATCTTCAGGTTTTCCTCGTACACGAAGGCGAGCTGTGCCTCGTCCAGCGGGTCGGCCCCCAGGCCCAGGCCGAGGGCATAGAGCATGGTGTCCCGCTTGGTATAGCGGTGCTCCACTTCCGGCACTTCCAGGTCCATCAGCTTGTCGTAGACGATCGCCACGCGAGTCTCCCGCGGATGCGTGCGCGCACAGGCGCACCGGGCCGGCCGCGCCCGGCCGGCTGCGGCCCCCCCGGAGCGGGAGGCGTGCGCATCCTATGTAGCGGCTCTCCGGGCTGTCAAGGCGGAAGCGGACCCTGATTCCCCGGCTAAGGCCGGGATGCGGCGCTGCCTCCGGGTCCTCATCCTCGCGCCGAGCCTGCCGGCGCGGTCCTTCTCCGACTGCGCGGAGAAGGACAACAGCTTGGCGCCGCAGGTAGTTCCCCGCTCCACGCGGTTGGAGAGGGTCGCCGCGCAGCGGCTGGGTGAGGAGCCGGGGCGATGCGGCTAAACCGGGTGACTTTCACCCATCCCAGGACGGACTCGCACGTTATCCGCGGATTTCCAGCGCTATCCGAGGAATTAGGGGACGACCCCGAGGGCGTGCCGGCGCCAATGGGGCGGGGAGCCGCGGACCGGCGCCGCAACGTGGCACCGCGGAGCGGCGGAACTGGGGGCCGTCAGCCCAGGAGCCCGACCGGCATGCGGGAAGGACACCGTGTGCCGAGCGGCTACAGGCGTTGGCCGTACTGCTCCGCGTAGTAGTTCAGGTAGGCTCCACTGCGGATATCGTTGGCCCAGGCCTTGTGCTCCTGGTACCAGCGCACGAGCTCCGGCAGCGCCGTCTCCATGCGGTGGCGGGGAGCCCAGTCCAGCTCCCGGCGCACCTTGCTCGGGTCAATCGCGTAGCGGCGGTCGTGACCCGGCCGGTCGGTCACGTGCCGCACGAGCCGGCGCGAAGTTTCCGCGGGCCGTCCGGCGAGCGCGTCCACGGCGTCGCAGATGCGCTGCACGACCTCGAGATTGCTGCGCTCGTTGTGTCCGCCGATCACGTAGGTCTCGCCGATCCGGCCCCGCTCCAGGATCGTCAGCAGCGCATCGCAGTGGTCCTCCACATGCAGCCAGTCCCGCACCTGCTTCCCGTCGCCGTAGACGGGCAGGGGCTTGTCTTCCAGGGCGTTGAGGATCATCAGCGGGATCAGCTTCTCGGGAAACTGCCAGGGCCCGAAGTTGTTGCTGCAATTGCTGATCAGCGCGGGCAGACCGTAGGTGTGGACCCAGGCGCGCACCAGGTGGTCCGAGCCCGCCTTCGAGGCGGCGTAGGGGCTGTTGGGGCGGTAGGGCGTCGTCTCGCTGAACGGCGGGTCTTCCGGCGCCAGGGAGCCGTACACCTCGTCCGTGGACACGTGCAGGAAGCGCTGCCCCCGCGCACCGTCGCCCCAGGCCGCGCGCGCTGCCTCGAGCAAGGTGTGCGTGCCGATGACGTTGGTGCGGACAAAGGGCGCGGAGCCGAGGATGGAGCGGTCCACATGGGATTCGGCCGCGAAGTGCACGACGTGCGTGATTCCCTGCTCCCGGAACACGCGGGCCACCAGCTCGCCGTCGCAGATGTCGCCCCGGATGAAACTCAGTTTCGGGGAGTCGAGCAGGCCCGACAGGTTCGCCAGATTGCCCGCGTACGTGAGCGCATCGAGCACGACGATCCGGGGCGCCCGGGGCAGGGCCGCCCGGACGAAGTTGCAGCCGATGAATCCCGCTCCTCCCGTCACCAGCCATGTCATGGATGCGCCCTTTGAGTGCGTAGGGTCTCCCGCGCCCGCGTGGCATAATGCTTGACAGACTCCGCGGCGTTTCGCCATACTTCTCCTCTGGTTGCTGCACCCGGTGCGGCCCGGCGGCCAGCGCGGATCCGGGGCCAGTTCCGGAACCCGGCTGATTCAGGCGGGAATAGCTCAGCTGGCTAGAGCATCAGCCTTCCAAGCTGAGGGTCGCGGGTTCGAATCCCGTTTCCCGCTTAGTGCGTTCCATGCGGGGCCCGGCCCAGGGCCCACCACGGCGCGGGGTAGAGCAGTCCGGTAGCTCGTTGGGCTCATAACCCAAAGGTCGGAGGTTCAAATCCTCCCCCCGCTACTTCACACGTCAGCACGGGTTTCCCCAACCTTTCCGACGCGGTTCCTGCCAGGGGTCGCGGGCAGGACGCTCTCCGCCGCCTGCGAGACGGCCTGGCGTCCGTCCGCATTCGCCGCGGATCCGTCGCGCGCCAGCCGTCCATTCGGCGGCCCAGGGATACCCCTTCGGGTTCGCCACACCTCCGCACTAGTCAAAGTCGAAGGAGTCGCCGTATGAAATTGGGCAAGCAGGGCGTCTGGAGTCCGACGGATTCGCTGTCGGTCGCACAATTGACTGAACTGGTCCAGCGCGTCGAGCGGCTGGGGTATGCGGCGCTCTGGTACCCGGAGTCCCGCGGGCATGAGTCCTTTTCCCTGGGAAGCTTCCTGCTGAGCCGGACGAGCACCCTCATCATCGCGACGGGCATCGCCAACATCTACGCCCGGGACGCGACCACGGCGAAGCAGGGGCAGCACACGCTGGCCAAGCTATCCGGAGGCCGTTTCCTGCTCGGCCTGGGGGTGTCCCACGTGCCAATGGTGGAGACCCTGCGCGGCCACACCTACGGCAAGCCCGTGGCGACCATGCGCGCGTACCTGGACGGGATGGACAAGGCGGCGGCCGCCGCTCCGACGTTGGACGAGGCGCCGCCCACGGTGCTGGCCGCGCTCGGGGCGCACATGACCTCCCTCGGCGCGGAGCGCACCGCCGGCATCCACCCCTACAACGTCACGCCCGCGCACACGGCCTGGGCGCGCAAGCGGGTCGGGCCCGGCCCGTGGATCTGCGTGGAGCAGAAGGTGCTCCTGGTCAAGGACCCCGCGCAGGCGCGGGCGATTGCCCGGCAGAACCTGGCGCACTACCTGGCGCTGCCCAACTACCGCAATAACTGGCTGCGGCTCGGATTCACCGAGGCCGAGCTGGCCAACGGCGGGAGCGACCGCTTCCTCGACGCCATGGTGGCTTGGGGCGACGTGGCCGCCGTCCGGGAGCGCATCCGTCAGCACTTCGACGCGGGCGCGAGCCACGTCTGCATCCAGCCCCTCGATCCCGCCGGACAGCGCGCGCCGGATCTGAAGGCCCTGGAGGCGCTCGCGCCCTAGCCGCCGCGGGTGTGGCATGGGCGCAAGCGCTCCCGCGCTTCCCGGACGAGGACGCCCGCCACGGGCAATGGGAGCACGCAGCGGACTCCCCCGTGCCTGCCCGTGCCCGTGCGCGCTGGCCGGGCGGGTCACTACAGCAGGAACCCGGTCGCGGCGACAGCGGAACCCGCGCAGGCGAAGGCAATCCCCGCGTACCAGTAGGGCCGGCGCTTGGTCAGCACGGCGATGGACGAGAGAATCAGGGCCAGTTCCACGGCCAGCTCGCCCACGTCGAACCGGTCGGCCTGATGGTGCACGTGCTCGCTCTGCTTGACGGCCGCCACCGACTTCGCATCCAGTTCCTCCGCCCTCTTCTTCTGCTCGGGCAGTTCCTGCTCGTACTTATCCACCTGCTTCTGCCAGCGTTCCGCGGCCGCCTTGCGCCGCGTCTCCGAGCCGCCTTCCTTGGTGACAAAGGACGAGAATTCGCCGCTCGTCCGGTAGGCGTGGCTGCGGATGTTCTTCGCCTGGTAGTAGTTCCACTCGTCCGTGGCCTCGCTCTTGTACACCGCGGCCAGAGTCACCAGGCGCAGCGTCTCCGTGTGCGCGCGGTGACTGAGCAGTGTCACCACCGCCAGCAGCGCGGCAATCACCGTCATGGTCATCGCCACGTTCCGGTCGAACGGATCATGGGCCGCGTGCTGCGCGTGTTCCGATTCCTCCAGCACCTTGTGCGTGTCCGCCATGTCTGTACCCGAAGAAGGGACCCTGGCCGAAGGGGCATCATGAAATTCGGGCCCGCCGGCGCACCGCAGGCTGACGTTGCCCGGCGCGCGGCGGACCGACCGACCAGGATGTACTTGGGATCAAGGGGAACTTCAATACGTTCCGGCGACGGCCGGAACGCGAACGACCTGCCCCGCGCAGGGGGACCTTGGCCGATAGCGGGACTACGCAAGACCGTCGCGCACCCGGGGGCGGCTTCCCGGTCGGGGACGCTGCCCTGGCCGCTCTGCCGCCCGCGCTGCGCGGGGAGGCTAACCCTTCTTGTGGACGACCGGGAACACCTTGGCGATGAACGTCTCGAAAGCGTCCCAGTCCACCGGGGGCCGGATCGCGACGTTCAGCCCCTGCGCGCCGGCCTTGTCGTACTCCATGATGCGGTCCGTCACCTGCTGGACAGACCCGACGAGGGCGCCGCCCCGCTGGGGCTCCGCCATGCGCTCCAGCCGCTGCTTCATCAAGGCCTCGCCGGCCGGGGTGGACGCCATCATGAAGTGCAGGTTCACGGTGCGCTCGATGTCTTTCGCGTTGCGCTTGAACTTGCCCAGGTGGCTGTCGAGCTCCTGGTTGCGCTGCGCGAATCCCGCGGGCGAGATGTAGGGAATGTTGTATCCGTCCGCGTATTGCGCCGCGATGCGGGGCGTGCGCTTTTCGCCGCGCCCGCCGATCCAGATGCGCAGCTTCTTCTGCACGGGCATGGGCGCGCACACGGCGCCCGGCACG
>JBGOTW010000209.1:0-7571 GCA_041476685.1 bacterium
AGCCGCTGATCCGCACCGCGTATCCCAAGGCCGCGCTGTCCTCCGACGTGCGCGGTGAGGGGCGCGGCCGGCGCCGGCCCGGCGGCGTCGTCGACTACGACGAGGTGATGCCGTCGTTCCGCGAGGCGAGCTGGGACGAGACGCTGGACCTGGCGGCGAGCCGCCTCAAGCAGCTCCGCGACGCTCACGGGGGCGACGCCCTGGCCGGCTTCGGCTCGGCGAAGGGATCGAACGAGGAGGCGTACCTCTTCCAGAAGCTCGTGCGCGCCGCCTTCGGCACCAACAATGTGGACCACTGCACGCGGCTCTGCCACGCCTCCTCGGTGGCCGCGCTGCTGGAAGCGATCGGCTCGGGCGCCGTCACCAACGTCGTGCGCGACATCGAGCGCGCGGAGGTGGCCCTCGTCACCGGCTGCAATCCCACCGAGAACCATCCCGTCGCCGCGACCTTCATGAAGGAAGCGGCCCGCAAGGGCACCAAGCTCATCGTCGTCAATCCGCGCCGGCCCGACCTCGCCGATTTCGCCGAGATGTACCTGAAGATCAAGCCCGGCTCCGACGTCGCCCTGTACAACGCCTGGATGCACGTGCTGATCGAGGAGGGGCTGATCGACCGGGAGTTCGTGGAGAGGCGCACGGCGGGCTTCGCCGAGCTGAGCGAGGTGGTCGCCAAGTACACGCCCGAGATCGCCGCGGAGGTGACCGGCATCCCGGCCGCGGAGATCGTGCGCTCGGCCCGGCTGTTCGGGAAGGCCAAGGCGGCCCTGATCTTCTGGGGCATGGGCATCAGCCAGCACGTCTACGGCACGAATAACGCGCGCTGCCTGATCGCGCTGGCGATGCTGACGGGCAACGTCGGCAAGCCGGGCAGCGGGCTGCATCCCCTGCGCGGCCAGAACAACGTGCAGGGCGCCTCCGACGCCGGGCTGATCCCGATGATGTACCCGGACTATCAGCTGGTGGACAACCCCAAGCATCAGGCGAAATTCGAGCGGCTCTGGGGCGCGAAGCTCTCGCCCAAGCGCGGCTTGACGGTGACGGAAATCGCCCATGGCGCCCGGAAAGGGGAGATCAAGGGCATGTACATCATGGGCGAGAACCCGTTCCTGTCCGATCCGGACCAGAACAAGGTGCGCGAGGCCCTGGTGCGCCTGGACTTCCTCGCCGTGCAGGACATCTTCCTCACCGAAACGGCCGAATTCGCGGACGTGATCCTGCCGGCCAGCGCGTTCATGGAGAAGCAGGGCACGTACACGAACACGGACCGGCGCGTGCAGATCGGCCGTCCGGCGCTGAAGCCGCCCGGCTCCGCGCGCCAGGATTGGGAGCTGATCTGCGAGATCGGCACGCGCATGGGCTACCCGATGCGCTACGGCTCGGTCGCGGAGGTGTTCGACGAGTTCGCCGCCTGCACCCAATCGTACAAGACCCTCGCCTACGGCAACCTGGGGGCGTTCGGGAAATGGTATCCGTGCGCCGATCCCGCCACCTCGGAGGGCGAGCGGATCGTGTTCGCGGAGACGTTCCCCTCGGGCAAGGCCAAGCTCGTTCCCGCCCACGTCCTCGATCCCGACGAGCTGCCCAACGACGACTATCCGCTGATCCTGAACACCGGCCGCGTCCTGGAGCACTGGCATACCGGCGTGATGACGCGGCGCTCCGCGGTACTCAACGCGCTGGCTCCCGAGGCGTTCATGGAGATCCATCCCGAGGACGCGCAGCGCTGGAAGGTGCGCGACGGGCAGCTCGTGCGCGTCAAGTCGCGGCGGGGCGAGATCGAACTGAAGGCGCGGGTCAGCGACCGCCCGTTGGCGGGCGAGATCTTCATCCCCATGCACTTCCGCGAGGCGGCCGCGAACGTGCTGACCAACCCGGCCGTGGACCCCTGGGGCAAGATTCCGGAATTCAAGTTCTGCGCGGTGCGCGTCACGGCGATGTAGGCGGAGTGGCCGCCTCCCGTCAGCGCTCCAGCAAGTCCGACAGCGGCACCAGTTCCACCCCCCGCAGGGTCGGTCCCGACACGGCTGCGTTCAGCACCCGCATCGTCTCGGGATAGGGATGCCCGATCGCGATGGCCTGTCCGTTCCGCCGGGCGCGGAAGAGCGCATGGTTCAGGGCCTGGGCGATGAGCCGCGTGTCCCGTTCGTTGTCGAGAAAGACGTCCCGTTCCAGGTAGGCGTAGCGGCCGCGCCGGGCGACCGCGGCGGGTACGGGCGAGGCCGAGGTCTTGCTGTTGAGGAAGAACAGCTGCCGCTCCGCGAGCATTTCCTGGACGAGGGCCATGCGGTCCGGGTCGGCGGTATAGGCGGAGCCCATGTGGTTGCTGGCTCCGATCGCCCCCGGCAGCTCGCGCAGGTAGCCGTCCACGCGCCGGCGCGTCTGCTCCGCATCGAGGGAGAGCAGGAGCGGGTGGGGACCCGGATTCTGCGCCGGGTAGTCCAATGGCTCCATCGGCAGGTGGATGATGAATTCCCGGTGCGCCCCGGCGATCAGTTCCGCGGCCTGGCGCGAACGGGGCAGGTCGGGCAGCACCGAGAACGTGATGGGCACGCCCAGCGACAACAGCGCGCGCGGCGCCGACAGCGACTCCCCGATGTCGTCAATGACGATGGCGAGGCGCGGCGTTCCGGAAAAGGCGCTCCGCTCCGGCGCGTTGGGGCCCTGGGAATGCCGGACGTGACGGTTGCGCTGACCCCACCCGGCGCCCCCGGCCGGATCAGGCGCATCCGCCGGCCGCCGGGCCACCAGCGCGAGGCTGGGCGGCGAGTGGGTCAAGGCGGCGGCACCCCCCTTGAGCTGCACGACGCCCCAGCCGAGCAAGGCTCCGCCGATCGTGGCCACCAGCACCACCAACAGCACCGACAATACCGTTCCCGTTCGCGTGCCCATGCACGGCTTCCCGACAGGGGGCGACCGCCCCGGCCCGTTGCGGAGTCCAGGGACGGTCCACCCGTGCGGCACCCAAGTTGCCGCGGCAGACTTCTCCACCCCCCGTTATCGGCCGGAATCCGGCGCGACTTGAGTCCGCTGCGGCTATCGGTCGCGCCGCCCAGGCGGGCTTCCCGCCCTGCGCGCGCCTCTAGCCCGGGCTGCGCAATCAGGATAGCATGGCATCCATGGCTTCCGTCGAATCCTTCCAGGCAAGAACCGTCACCGTCGAAGGACCCGCTCCGTTCCCCCGCGTGACCCCGCTCCATCCGCCGGAAACCGAGCGGCTGCGCTGGGACGGAACATCCGAATTCTACCGGCCCGACTACGGCCGCTGCCTGACCGGCGTCATGCCGACGATCCTGGAGGTGCTGGGCCGGACCCGCGAGGGCTTTCCGACGCTGAGCGCGCAGCTGCCCGACGCCGCGCCGCGCCGGGCGAAGCGGGCCCTGCTGCTGTGCCTGGACGGCCTCGGGTTCAAGGAATTGGCCCAAGCGCCCCGGCTGAGCTCGCTGTACGAGCGCTACGGCACCTGGATCACCTCGGTGTTTCCCTCGATCACCAGCTGCGCCCTTTCCTCCATGTTCCAGGCCCTGCCGCCGGACCGGCACGGCATCCTCGGCCATTACGTGTGGAAGGATTTTCCCGGCGCCGTCGTGGACATGCTGCGGATGCAGGCGTCCTCCGCCCGCTGGCCGCTGGCCGCCGCGGGCTTCGACGTGCAGAGCTGGAAGCGCGAGCCGGGCCTGCTCGACACCGACGTCGGGGCGGGCCTCTCCAGCTACCACCTCATGCCCTTCTCCATCGTCACCAGCGGCCTGTCCACCTACTCGTACGGCCGCTCCGTGATGCTGGGATACCTCGAACCCCTCGAGGGCTTCACGAAGGCGGCCAAGCTCCTCACCGACATGAAGGAGGGCTGGGTCAGCCTCTACTCCGCCACCATCGACACGCTCTCCCATTCCTTGGGCGGCAGTTCCGCGCAGATCGGACTGGCCCTGCGCCAGCTCGAAGCCGCGCTGGCCTGGCTTGTCAGCGTGCTGCCGCGGCAGGTCGCGGAGGAGACGGTGCTGCTGCTGGCGGCGGACCACGGCCAGACGGACATCCGCACGCTGCTCGGCTTTGCCGGCGAGACCCGGGACTGGGTGCAGCGCCATACCCGCGCGGTCGGGTTCTCCGGTCGCGTGCTGCACGTCTATCTGCACAAGGGCCAGGCGCCGGGCGAGACGCTCTCCTGGTTCCGCGACCAGGTGGGCGACAAGGGTATGGTCATGTCATTCGAGGAAGCCGCAACGCTGGCAGGGCCGCCCGTGCCGGCCGGCGGAAACGGGCATGCGGCCCGGCCCGATCCAGCCTGGGTGCGGCAGACCCTGGGCGACCTCGTCGTCGTGCTGCGGGGAGACTACAGTTGGGACAAGGAAGGGGTCCTGCCGACGGGCAAGACCTACAGCACCCCCCTCGTCTCCCAGCATGGCGGCCTGACCTGGAACGAGATGTTTGTCCCGTTCCTGTGCGCCCCCCTGGTCCAGGCCGCCTGATTCGGATCCGGCCGCATCCCCTCCCTTTGCCATCCCTGTGCGCAGAGCCGCGCCCCATGCGGCACTCTCCCTGCATTCCGTCCTGGAATGAGCGGTAGGAACCGCGCCGAATTTCGTCGGCGGGGCTCGCTACAGGCCGCATTGCGTGGAGATAAAGAGATGAATATCAAGCTCTTTGCGCGCTGTACGATGGCCGGCCTTGCGCTGGCCGCGTTCATGACGCTCGGGGCCGGTCCGGGTTGGGCACGGCAGGGCTTGTACATCGGAGTCGGGGCGGCCCAGCAGTCGGCCGCCGGTGACTTGGACGGCACCCATTCGTATGCCGATCCCGCGGGTAGTCCGGTGATCCTGGCCGGCAAGCTCGACTCGGGTCAGGCGGGCGGCGCGGCGGTGATCGGCTACGGCCTGTCCCGATTCTTCGCCCTGGAATACCTGATGGCCACGTCGCAGCATCAGGCGTCCAGTCCGTTGACGACACTCACGAGCAACGCCAGTCTCACGAGCCAAGTGCTCGGCGCCCGGCTCACGCTGCCCTTCGGCGACAAGGTCGAGGTGTTCGTGCGTGGGGGCTACGGCGCCTACGAATTGGACTACAACGCCTATTCGTTCGACCAGATCACGGGCACGAACAACAAGGTGGCGTTCACCGGGAACGGAACCGCGGTGGGTGGCGGAATCGAACTGTTCTTCGGCAGGCTCGGCGTGGAGTTCGGCTACACCACGCATAACATCTCCTTCGACCGGGCAAGCCCGGGGGGCAGCCAGCGGCTGACGCTTGACCCTAAGCTGAGTGCCTCGGCCGCGACGAGCGACGTGATCTTCTCGATCCACTTCTAGCCCGCACGCGCGCTCCCGCCTTGCGGGCCGCAGCGGCGCGGGCCGCAGCGGCACGGGCCGAACCGGCGTGGGCACGGCCCGCCCGCGCCGCCACCACTGCCGACACGTCTGCTACTGCTGCTGCCGCCGCATTCGGGCGGCCCGGCGCGAGGGGCCGCTCCCCGGCATGACCGGGCGCGGGCCGCATCCGGCCGCCCTATCCCCCAAAGCGTTCCTGTTTCCCCCCGCTGCGCCCTCTTATCCTTGGGTGCGCGATCAGGCCTGTGCTATGCTGGGCGGTGGTGCAGGATCCTCCCGCAGTCTCTCGTCCCGGGCGTGCCCCCCATGTCTGGTCATCCGTCCGACTGGATCCGGATCAAAGGCGCGCGCCAGAACAACCTGAAGAACCTCGACGTCTCGATCCCGAAGCACAAGCTCGTCGTCATCACGGGACCCTCCGGCGCCGGGAAGTCCTCGCTCGCCTTCGACACGCTCTACGCCGAGGGGCACCGCCGCTACGTGGAGTCGCTCTCGCCTGCGGCGCGCGCCTTCCTGAACCAGCTCGAAAAACCCGACGTGGACTCGGTCGAGGGCCTCAGTCCCGCCATCGCCGTCGAGCAGCGCAGCGGGCCGCCCAATCCCCGCTCCACCGTCGGCACCGTCAGCGACATCCACGACTACCTGCGCCTGCTCTACGCCCGCGTGGCCCAGCCGGTGTGCTACCGCTGCGGCAAGCCGATCCGCGCCCACACGGTGCAGGAGATCGTGGACGCGGCCGTGGACGAGGGGCGGCCAGCCGCCGAGCGTTCGCGCGAGGCGCCAGCCACTCCGGCCGAGCGCGCGAGAGAGACGCCGGCACCGCCCGCCGTGCGCGTGATGGTGCTGGCGCCGGTGACGCTGGACCCGCAGCTGGATTTCGCCGCGTGGCTGGCCGGCTTCCGCCGCGAGGGTTTCACGCGGGTCCGGCTCGCCGGCGCCCTGCACCTGATCGAGGCGGGCGTGCCGGAGCCCAAGCCGGGCGAGGCGGGCGACCTGGCCATCGTAGTGGACCGGCTGACGCTGGCGGGCGTGGACAAGCAGCGGCTCACCGAGGCGGTGGAGCTCGCGCTGCACCACGGGCACGGACGGGTGCACCTGGCCTACCCCGGCGACGAGCGGCGGCCCGAGCAGGTGTACAGCCGCACGCCGCGCTGCCCGACCGACGGGGTCACCTACCCGGAGCCCCAGCCGCGCCTGTTCTCCTTCAACAGCCCCGACGGCGCCTGCACCACCTGTCACGGCCTCGGCACCGAGCTGAGCGTCACCGCGGAGCGCGTCGTGCCCGACGGCGGCAAGAGCCTGGCCGAGGGAGCGATCGTGCCGTGGGAGAAGAAGAGCTCGCTGGCGTTCCACCGCATGATCGAGCAGGTCGCCAAGCATTACGGCTTCAGCATCTTCACGCCCTTCAAGGAGCTCTCCGAGCGCCACCGGCAGATCCTGCTGTACGGCAGCGACGCGGAGGTGATCGAATTCTCCTACGAGGGGGACGATTCCAGCCACCGCTACAGCCGCCCGTTCGAAGGCGTCATCCCCAACCTGGAGCGGCGCTTCCGGGAGACCGAATCGCCCGCCGTGCGCGACGACATCCGCCGCTACATGGAGGAACGCGTGTGCCGGGGCTGCGCGGGGAACCGCCTGCGCCGCGAAAGCCTGCACTTCTTCCTGGGCGGACTGTCCATTGCGCAGCTGACGCAGCTCACGCTTGACGCCGCCCAGGCCTGGGTGCGGGGGCTTAAGCTCACGCCCGTGCAGGCGCAGGTGGCCGAAAAGCTGCTGCAGGAAGTCAGCGCGCGGCTGGGATTCATGGAGAACGTGGGTCTGCGCTACCTGTCGCTGGACCGGCCGATGGACTCCCTCTCCACCGGCGAGAGCCAGCGCATCCGCCTGGCCACCCAGATCGGCTCGGCCCTGAGCGGCGTGCTCTACGTGCTGGACGAGCCCACCGTGGGCCTGCACCCGCGCGACACGCGGCGGCTGCTGGACACGCTGCTCAGCCTGCGGGACGCGGGCAACACGGTCGTCGCCGTCGAGCACGACCGCGACACGATGCTCCTCGCCGACTGGCTGATCGAGATCGGCCCGAAGGCCGGGGAGGCCGGCGGCCGGCTCGTCGCCGCGGGCACTCCCGACCAGCTGCGCGCCGATCCCGGCTCGACCACCGGCCAATACCTGACCGGAGCGAAAGGCATCGCGCTCCCCGCCAAGCGGCGCCAGCCCAGCTGGCAGAAGCTCACGCTGGAAGGCGCCGGC
>JBGOTW010000210.1:0-7562 GCA_041476685.1 bacterium
ACGCCGTCAGCAGCGGGCACTGCACCGTGATCCTGGGGCCGGAGCACGCCCAGACCATCGCCGCCAAGGGCTGGACGCGGCACGACGTGCGCTCCTACGTCTGGATGAACGCCTGGAACACCTTCGGCGCGCTCTCATTCCACGGGCGCTACGGCCAGATCTACAACCGCAATCTGCCGCGCTGGTACCGGCGCGAGCCGGACGCGCGCATCCCGATCGTGCCGAGCCCGGAGCACATTCACCTGTTCGTCGTGGGCGGCGAGGCGGGGCGCTTCTCCGCCGTGATCCCCGGCTGGGGGCACATGAGCCAGCCCGTGCTGCGCGCCATCGACGGGGCGGCGCCGGCGCAGGGACCCGCGTGCACGGACGAGTCCTGCCAGGTGTGAAGCAACTCAGTGTGAAGCGGCCAACCGGCGCTGGACGCTGCGTGGAAAGCGGAGCGTTCCGGAGCCCAGCGAGGAGATGCGATGAGCCCGACCGGAGCGATGGTGTACGACCCGCGCGGCGTGGTGGAGGCCGAGCCGATTCCGCTGGCGCCCCGGGTGCGCGCCCTGCAGGGGCTGCGGCTCGGCGTGCTCGACAACACCAAGTGGAACGCGAACCGGCTGCTGCGCCGCAGCGCCGCGCGGCTGCACGAGCAGTTCCTCCTCGCCGAGGTCAACTATTACAAGAAGGAAAGCTTCTCGAAGGACGCCGCGCCGGAGCTGCTCCAGCGCATCGCCGCCGAGAACGACATCGTCCTCACCGCGGTCGGCGACTGAGGCTCCTGCACGTCGTGCTGTACGCACGACGCGATCCGGCTGGAGGCGCTGGGGCGGCCCTGCGCCGTGGTGGTCACGACCGAGTTCCTGCACGAGTCCCACGTCCAGCGCGACGCGCTGGGGATGCACGAGCTCAAGCCGGTCGTGATCCAGCATCCCCTCAGCACGCTCACCGACGAGGAGATTGACGGCCGCGTGGAGCAGACCGTGGAGCAGGCCGTACAGGTTTGGCTGGGGCGGTAGGGCGCGCTTACTTCCCGGCCGCGACCGCCCCCTTCTTGATCAGCCCCTCGATCTTGGCCGCGTCGTAGCCGACCTCCTGTAAGACCTGGCGCGTGTGCTCGCCCAGCTTCGGCGGGCGCAGCAGCGGACGCCGCCCCAGCTCCGACATGTGGAACGGCAGGCCCGGCACCTGGATCGGGCCATACTCCCGATCCACCACACGGTTGAAGGCGTCGAGGGCGTCCACCTGCCCGTCGCCCATCAGCTCGCCCACCGTGTTCAGCTTCGAGCACGGCACGCCCGCCGCGACGAGGTGATCCTCGAGCGGCTGGGTCTCCCACAGGCCGATGACGGCGTTGAGGTGGCCGAGGAACTCCTTCAGGTTGGCCATGCGGCCCGGGTTGTCCTTGAATTTCGGCTCCTTCAGCATCCAGTCCAGCTTCAGCGCCTGCGCCAGCTTCTCCCACAGGTTCTGGTTGGCGGCGGCGATCAGGATCCAGCCGTTCTTCGTCTTGAACGCCTGGTAGGGCGTGGCGCTGGCATGGCCGGAGCCGAGCTTGCGGGGTTGTACTTTGTTCTGGAAGTACGGCGTGAGCTGCACCGTCATCAGGCCCACAGCCGACTGGAGCAGCGAGCCCTCGATCTTGGCCCCCACGCCGGTCTCCTTGCGGCGGTAGAGGGCGGTGACCGCGGCCAGCGACGCCAGCACCCCCGAGCTCAGGTCCAGGAACGAGACGCCCGTGCGCACGGGCTCGCCGTCCGGCATGCCCGTGAAGCTCATGATCCCGCTGTAGGCCTGCAGGAGCGTCTCGTACCCCGGATACTCCGCGCGCGGCCCGCGCCGCCCGTACGCGGCGATCGAGACGTAGATCAGGCCCCGGTTCAGCTTGCTGAGCTCCTCGTAGCCCAGGCCGAAGCGCTCCATCGTCCCGGTCTTGAAGTTCTCCAGCAGCACGTCGCAGTTGCGCGCCAGGTCCTTGATGACCTGCTGCCCTTCCGGCAGCTTCAGGTCCACCACGATGCCGCGCTTGTTCAGGTTGACCGCGGTGAACGAGTCGCTCAGGTCCTTCGTGAACGGCGTCCACACGCGCGTCTCGTCGCCCTTCTTGTCCTCGACCTTGACGACGTCGGCGCCCAGGTTGGCGAGCATCATGCCGCAGAACGGCCCCGCCAGGACGCGGGACAGGTCGAGCACGCGGATGCCCGCCAGGGGCAAGGTGTTGGAGGAAGCATTGGAGGGAGCGTCGGCGGCGGCCATGGGCGATCCGGTTGGGGCGATGAGGGGCTGAGCCAGCGCAGCGGCAACCCTGCGCGACCCGGCAGTCTAGGCGCAAGCCGCTTGGGGATTCAAGGCTTTCGCGCCGGCCCATTGCATCGTCGAGCGAGCGGAACGGACCTTGCGCTCGGCCGCACCCTGTCGCGCTCGGGCCACACGGTGCGCATGCGGCGCACGGCGCAAAAGCGCGCAAAACGCGGAAACCCGCTTATCGTCAATCTGCGCAGACGCGTTGCGGATTGGGTGGAAGAGCTGTCTTCAATCCACGATGAACAGTTTCGCCCCGAATTGCGCGGACGAGCGGTGGGGCGCGTCTCCATCCGCAACCTGGTAGCTCATGCCCGGCGTGAGCACGAAGGTGCGGCCGTCCTTCAGCTCCGTGCGCAGCTCGCCTTCCAGGCAGAGCAGGATGTGGCCCTTGTCGCACCAGTGATCCGCCAGGTAGCCCGGCGCGTACTCGACGAGCCGGACGCGCACCGTGCCGAACTGGCGCGTGCGCCAGGTGGCCATGCCCGTCTCGCCCGGATGCTCCGTGCGCTCCACGCGCGACCAGTCGGTAGTGCCGAAGGGAATGCCGGACATCTCCATGGGCGGCTCCGCGGGAGGAAGGTCGAAACAGAACGCTGTGCAGGAATGGGCGCTTACTCGGGGAGCCCGGCTTTGCGCAGGCCCGCGATCAAGTGCCGCTCCACTTGCCCCCGATAAAGGGGATTGATGCTCCGCCCCAGGTAGCGTTCGCGCACCACTGCCACAGTCGCTGCATGGGGCTGGAGACTCGCAAACTTGCTCAGCGCTTCGCCAGCCGTCTTCAATCTATCTTGGTGCGCACATGCGGCGGGCAGCGCCACGTAGGGCCATGGATAGCCTTCGTTCGCCATGATGGAACGTTGCGTCGCTTCGATCGCGGCATCATAGTGGCCCATGTTCAGCTCAGCCTGACCAGCATTCCAATAGAACAAGTTCATGTTGGGGTCGCGCGGACTCAACTCGATAGCCTTTTGCACCCATGCCGTCGCCTTTTCCGACCTTGCGGCGCAGATGAGTAGAGTCGCCATGAGCACATGGCAGTAGCCGTGGTTCCGATTCAGGGACAGGCAGCGCTCGGCGGCAGCGATGCCTTTGTCCGGGTCTCCCGCGTAGCTATGTGCGTATCCCAGCTGGAAATACGCTTCCGCGCTGCGCGGGTCGAGCGCTACCGCCTGTCGCGCGGCGTGCAGTGCTTTGACCAGATTCTCGGACGTATGCGGCTTCGGCACATAGGCCAGCGAACGCAGGTACGCCCAGGCCAGACCCGTCTACGCATCCGCATTGTTCGGATCGAGTGCCAGCGCCTTGTTGACCCACTCCAAGGCGGCCCCAAAGCTCTCGGGTGACATGCCGCGGTTATACAATTCGGAGAATGCACGAAACGCATAGTCCTGTGCGTCAAGATTGCCGGGCTTGCCTTCCCGGCTGCGGCGGCTCTCGACGTCCAGCAGGCTCATCCTGAGGGTATTTGCCAGCCGCCCGGTGACCTCGTCCTGGAGCGAGAACACGTCCTCCAGCTTGCGGTCGAACCGGTCCGCCCAGATGTGGGCGCCGCTTTCGCCGTCGACCAGCTGCACGTTGACGCGCACCTGCCGGTCCTGGCGCCGGACGCTCCCTTCCAGCAGGTAGCGCACATTCAGCTCACGCGCGACCTGCCGCACGTCCACGGCGCAGCCCTTGTAGCTGAACGCGCTATTGCGGGCGATCATCTGGGCGCCCTGGATGCGGGACAAATCGGTGATCAGGTCTTCGGTCAGCCCGTCGGCATAGTACTCCTGGTCCGGGTTCCCGCTCATGTTCTGGAAGGGCAGCACGGCGATGGACAGGCGCACGGTGCCCGCGGGCTTGGGCGACGGCTGTAGCGGGTCCGCGGCTTCGCCCTCCCAGCGCATGCGCCAGGTCTCGACCGGCTGGGCGATGTTCTTGACCTGCTGCGGGCCGAGCGCCTCGAACGTCAGGGGCAGCTTGCCCTGCACCTGATCGTGCACCATGCGCGAGATGTAGACCGAGCCCGGCTGCGAGATCTGCTCGAGCCGCGCCGCCACATTGACGCCGTCTCCCAGCAGGTCCTGCCCCTGCACCATCACGTCGCCCAGGTTGATGCCCATGCGGAACACCAGGCGCCGCGGCTCGGGCAGCTCCGCATTGCGGCGGGCCATCCCCTGCTGGATCGCCACGGCGCACCGCACGGCGTCCACCACGGACGCGAATTCCACCAGCAGCGAATCGCCCGCCGTGTTGGCGATCCGGCCGCGGTGCTCGGCGATCTGGGGGTCGAGCAGCTCATGCCGGTGCGCCCGCAGGGCGGTGAGCGTGGCCTCCTCGTCCTCGCCCATCAGGCGCGAGTAGCCGGCGACATCCGCTGCCAGGATTGCGGCCAGCTTGCGTTCGAGACGTTCGCCAGCCATCGCGAATCACCGCATCGGCAAGGCAGGGAAACAGGCAGGAGAGGGACAGGACCGGCAGACAGTCCCGATTGTGGTCCTCTTGTACCTTTGCCGTACGCAGATTGTCGAGGCTGCCGCAGCGCCTGACGAGCGCGTCCGCTGCTCCCTCTGCACGGCGGCTTGGGGCCCAGTTGCCTGAAGCTAAAGCTGCGTCACGGAGAGCAGGTTGCCGTCCGGGTCCTTGAACCACGCGACCTTGGCGCCGCCGGGCGCGCCCCAGCCGCCGAGCGCGTCCTGGTTCATGCCGTGGAAGTGCTCGAAGGCGACGCCCTTGGCGGCAAGAGCCCGCACCGTGGCGGCGATGTCGGGGACGACCCAGCCCAGGATCGTGAACGGGCGCGGCACGTAGCGCGGGGCCGCCGTGACGCGCAGCTTTGTGCCGTGCGCGTCGAACACGGCCGCATACTCGTCCTCGCTGAGCAGGCGCAGGCCCAGCGTCCCTTCGAAGAACGCCCGCGCCCGCTTGAGGTCGCGCGTGGTCGCAAAGGCGACAAGCTCGCTCTCGTGCAGCATGGCGGTCCCCCCTGGTGCGTCCGCTACCCCCCGTGCTCCTGGTTGTGCCGCACGTCCTCGTAGAACTTGCGCAGCTCGGTCAGCGCGGCCGTCGAGATGATGGCGTCGGCAAGGGGTTGGGTCAGCAGCCCCAGCAGGTCCATCTCGCGCTTGAGGGCGACCGGGTCCTGGCCCGCGGCGCTCTGCTGCACGGCGGCGATCTGCCGCTGCACCGCGGCCTGCTGCTCCGGAGTGAGCAGCCTCTCGGCGTTCGGCCAGGCGCGCTCGATGCCCCGGAACACCGCGTTCGCCGTGTTGCGGAACTCGACGAGCTGGCGCTGGCTGAGGTCCTCCATCGCGTGCTCGACGGCGTCGTTCATGATCCGGTCGATCTCGTCACCGGTCAGGCCGTGCGAGGGGATCACCTCGATCTGGGCGGCCTTGCCGCTGCGCTCCTCCATGGCCGAGACGGTGAGGATGCCGTTGGTGTCCACGAGGAAGCTGACCTTCACGCGCGGCAGGCCGGCCGGCATGGGCGGCACGCCCTTGAGCTTGAAGCGTCCGAGGCTGCGGCAATCCCGCACGAACTCCCGCTCGCCCTGGAAGATGTTGATGTCCACGCCCGTCTGGTTGTCCACGTACGTGCTGAACAATTCGGTCGCCTGGGCCGGGATGGTCGTGTTGGCGGGGATGAGCTTGGAGAAGGTGCCGCCCAGCGTCTCGATCCCGAGCGCCAGGGGAATCACGTCCAGCAGCACATAGTCGCGCCGCCCGCCCGCGAGCAGGTGTCCCTGGATCCCGGCGCCCACCGCGACCACCTCCTCCGGATTGATCGAGATGTTGGGCTGGCGTCCGAACAGCTCGCGCACCTTGTGGCGCACCAAGGGTACGCGCGTGCTGCCGCCGACCATCACCACGTCGGCGATCTCCCCGGGCAGCTTGCCCGCCGCTGCCAGCGCCCGGCGGCAGGAATCCAGCGTGCGCTCCACCAGCGGCGCGATCAGGGCGTCGCTCTCGGCCACGGTGAACGTGTCGCGGAAGCGCAGGTCCTGCGCCGGCAGCTCGATCGTGTACTCGGTCTCCAGCGCGCGGCTGAGGTCTATCTTCACCAGCTCGGCGATCTTGCGCAGCAGCTGGGAAGCGAGCGGGCCGGACAGGTCGGCCCCGGGATGAGCCTTCAGGATGCGCCGGCGCATCTCGGCGGCGATCAGGGCATCGAAATCGTCCCCGCCCAGGTGCGTATCGCCGTGGGTGGAGAGCACCTTGAACACCGATCCGCCGCCCGCCTGCTTAGCGTCGGGCGCCCCGTCGGGCGCGGGTGCGGAAGAGCCGGTACCGGAAATCTGGAGGATCGAGATATCAAACGTCCCGCCGCCCAGGTCGTACACGGCCACAGTGCCCTGCTGCCGGGTGTCCAGGCCGTACGCGATGGCCGCGGCCGTGGGCTCGTTGATGATGCGCACGACCTCCAGGCCCGCGATCCGTCCCGCATCCCGCGTGGCCTGGCGCTGGGCGTCGTCGAAATAGGCGGGCACCGTGATCACGGCCTTGTGCACCGGCCCGCCCAGCGCCGCCTCGGCCTTGCGCTTGACCGCCTTGAGGATCTCCGCCGACAGCTCCTGGGGCGTGAAACTTTCGGCGCCGAGGTGCACCTTGACCAGCCCGCGCTGCGCGGCCCGGATGTCGTAAGGCAGGTGCTTCAGGTCCGCGGCAAGGTCGTGGATGTCCCGGCCCATCAGCCGCTTCACCGAGAAGAGCGTCCGCTCCGGCGCGCGCGTGCGCAGGTCGCGCGCCGCGTCGCCCACGATCCACTGCCCGCCCTCGCGCGTCAGCACCGACGGCACGATGGCCCGCTCGCCCAGCGGTGCCAGCGCCTCGGGCCCCTGCTCGCGCACGGCGCCCGCCAGGCTATTGGTCGTGCCCAGGTCAATGCCGATGATGATGCTTGCGGTGTCCATGCGGGATTCAGTTCTCCTGTCGAAGCGCGGCCCGGTTGTGCTTTGCCGCATTTGGGGCGGCGGATTGGCTTCGTTCTCTAGCTGGCATGGTTAAGATATTGATATTATGCACTAAAAAGTAGCCGGTTGCAGGCCCCAAGCTGCCCGTACCGTGCGGTGGGTTCGATTTTGCGCTTTTTTGCAACATGCTGATCCATCAGGGTTACCGGTTCATGTCGGCCACTTGCCGGGTTTGACCCACTTGCGCCTGCCAGCGCCGCGCTCCGGCACTGGGGTCGATTTATCGTCTTGTATATGGGGTTGTTCCGCCGATACAAAACTCGTCCTGGTCACGCCCATCCCCCGGCGATCGGCACGACGTGGCCGGTGACGAAGGCGC
>JBGOTW010000211.1:0-7531 GCA_041476685.1 bacterium
GCGCTCCCCGCACGTGGACAAGAAGTCGCGCGAGCAGTTCGAGACGCGCACGCACAAGCGGGTGATGTACATCATTGACCCCTCGCCGCAGACGATGGACGCGCTGATGAAGCTCGACATCTCCGCGGGGGTGGACATCACCATGAAGTAGCCGCCCGGCAGGCGTCGGAGCGGGGCAGTCCCGGCAGCGCATCGCGGCGCCGGCGGGCAATGCACAAGCGGACGGCGGCCAAAAGGCCGCGGTGGCCGCGGAAAACAAGGGTATGGGCCAGATATCCGTCATCACCATGGATCGCAAGCCGGCCGGGCAGCTCGAACTGGCTGACGCCTTCACCGAGACCGCGTACCACCCGTTCCTGGTGAAGGATGCGGTGATCTTCCAGCGGGCCAAGGCGCAGCGTGGCACGCACTCGGTGAAGACCCGCTCCTTCGTGCAGGGCAGCACGCGCAAGCTCTACCGGCAGAAGGGTACGGGCAACGCGCGCGCGGGCGACCGCAAGGCGCCCCAGCGGCGGGGCGGCGGCGTCGCCCACGGGCCGAAGGTGCGGAGCCACGCCGTCGGCATGAACAAGCAGACGCGCAAGCACGCGCTGCGCAGCGCCCTGGCCGAGAAGATCCGCGCAGGCGAGCTGATCGTGCTGGACCAACTGGTCCCCGCTACCCACAAGACCAAGGCGATGGCCGAATTCCTCGCCGGCATGAACGCCCCCCACGCCCTCATCGTCACCCACGAGCTGGGCGACAACCTGCTCAGGGCCACCCGCAACCTGCCGGGCGTGAACGTGATCCACTACGGCCAGCTCCACGTCTACACGCTGCTCCGGCACGAGAAGACCCTGGTCACCCGCGACGCGCTGCTGGCGCTGCAGCAAAGGTTGACGGCATGAACCTCAAGCTGATCAAGACCCCGCGCCTGACGGAAAAGTCGGTGCAGCAGAAGGAGGAGCACAACCAGGTGACGTTTCTGGTCGATCCGGGCGCGAACAAGACCGAGATCAAGAAGGCCGTGGAATCGCTGTTCAAGGTCAAGGTGACGGCCGTCAACACGATCAATGGCCTGGGCAAGATGAAGCGGATGGGACGGTACATGGGCAAGCGCCCGGACTACAAGAAAGCCGTCATCACGCTCAAGACCGGGGACAAGATCGAGTACTTCGAAGGCACGTAACGGCCCACCGGGCGCCCCCAAGGGGAGCGTCGGCCGGAAGCACGTTCGAACGATTCAGCCTGACCCGCCCCCTGATCTCTGGGGGCCAGGAGACTTAAGACGATGGGCATTCGCCGCTTCAATCCCACTTCGCCGGCCCGCCGGGGCATGAGCGTTTCGACCTTTGAGGAGCTGACGCGCTCGGAGCCCGAGCGCTCGCTGCTCGAGCCGCTGCGGCGGCGGGGAGGCCGGAACAACCAGGGCCGCATCTCCACCCGGCATCAGGGGGGCGGGCACAAGCGCACCTACCGGCGGATCGACTTCAAGCGGGACAAGTTCGGCATTCCGGGCACCGTAGCGAGCATCGAGTACGACCCGAACCGCACCTCGCGCATCTCGCTGGTCGTCTATGCCGACGGGGAGAAGCGCTACATCCTGACGCCCGAGGGGCTGAATGTGGGCGATACGGTGGTCTCCGGCGACACCGCGGAGATCCGGGTGGGCAATACCCTGCCGCTGAAGAATATCCCGGTGGGCACGCTGGTGCATTGCGTGGAGCTCCGCTCCGGCAAGGGCGCGCAGCTGGCCCGCAGCGCCGGCACCTCGGTGCAGCTGGCCGGCAGGGACCAGGGTTTGGCCCAGGTGCGGCTGCGCTCCGGCGAGATTCGCACGGTGCGGATCGAATGCCTGGCGACGATCGGCGTTGTGGGCAACGCCGAGCACATGAACATCGAGATCGGCAAGGCGGGCCGCACGCGCTGGATGGGGGTACGCCCCACCAATCGCGGCGTGTCCATGAACCCCATTGACCACCCGCACGGCGGGGGCGAAGGCAAGACCTCCGGCGGAAGGCATCCGGTCAGTCCGTGGGGCCAGCCGACCAAGGGCTATCGCACGCGCAACAACAAGCGGACGGACAAGTTCCGCATCCGCCGGCGCGCCAAGTAGCCGGTCGCCCAGACGAATCCGGGCCGGCTTGCGGAAGCTGCGAGGTGCCGCGAAGGCGCGCAGACCCCCTGGGGCGGATTCCCCGCGGCGGCAAGCGGGCGGTCGCACAGTAGGCGGTAAAGCGGCAGGCAGATGGACGGTAGGACCGGACAAGACCAAGGAGCGTGAGGTTCGGCCCGAAGCAGGCGCCACCGCAGCAGCGGGAATATGCAGCCGCCGGCTTTCGGGCCGCGGCGAGCCACGGAGGACGGACGTGCCACGATCGCTGAAGAAGGGCCCATTCGTTGACGACCACCTGCTGAAGAAGGTGCAGCGGGCGAAGGAGACCGACGATCGGCGGCTGATCCGCACCTGGTCGCGCCGTTCGATGATTGCGCCGGAGTTCGTGGGACTGAACATTGCCATTCACAACGGCAATAAGTTCATCCCGATCTTCATCACGGAGAACATGGTCGGCCACAAGCTGGGCGAGTTTTCGCCCACCCGCACCTTCCGTGGCCATACCTCCAAGATGGACAAGCGCGCGGCGGTGGCAAAGAAGCCGGCGGGGCCCTAGCCGGCGCGGGACCGGACGGATGCATCGGATAACGGAGCGCGGGCGCCACACCCCACTGGGCGCGTTGGCGAAAGCGGAAAGACAGACATGGCAGAGCAGGCGCAGCAAGAGACGAGCAAGCCCCTGTACCGGGCTTCCCTGAAATCCGTGCGGATCTCGCCGCGCAAGGTGCGTCTCGTGGCGGATCTGGTGCGGGGCAAGAACGTCGTGCACGCCCTGGGCATCCTGGACAATCTGCCCAAGCGTTCCTCGCCGGTGGTCAAGAACCTGCTCAAGTCCGCGATCGCCAACGCGGAGCAGCAGAACGCCTCGGGCTTCGACGTGGATAGCCTGAAGGTGAAGGTGATCTATGTGGATCCCGGCCCCACGCTCAAGCGCTACCGGCCGCGGGCGATGGGCCGGGCGGCCCCCCGGCGCCGGCGCAGCAGTCGCATCACGCTGATGGTGGGCTAGGCGGGGCGGCTTCAAGGACGCGCAGCCAACCGGGGCGCCCGCAGGAGGAACCCTTCGGGCGGACCGGAAGGGAAACGCGGCCGGAATTCCGGCGCGCGAGTTTTCTGGAAAGGACGGCGACTGTGGGGCAAAAAGTCAATCCGATCGGGCTGCGCCTCGGCATCACGCGGAGCTGGACGGGGAAGTGGTACGCGGACAAGAAGGACTACGCCAACCTGTTGGAGGAGGATTGGCGGCTGGGCAACCATATCCGCAAGACGCTCAAGCACGCGGGCATCTCGCAGGTGGAGATCGAGCGCTCGGCCCAGAAGGTCAAGGTCACGATCCACGCCTCGCGGCCCGGCATCATCATCGGGCGCAAGGGCGAGGCGGCCGACGCGCTCAAGGAGGATCTGGTCAAGCTGACCAAGCCCAAGCGCGACGTCACGGTCAACATCAAGGAAGTCAAGCGGCCGGAGATCGACGCGAAGCTCGTGGCCGAGAATATCGCCAACCAGCTGGAGCGCCGCATCGCGTTCCGCCGCGCCATCAAGCGCGCCCTGGCCTCCGCCATGCGGATGAACATCCAGGGCTGCAAGATCATGGTGGCCGGCCGGCTCAACGGAGCGGAGATGTCCCGCACGGAGTGGGTGCGCGAAGGCCGGGTGCCCCTGCACACGCTGCGCGCCGACATCGACTACGGCACGGCCGAGGCGCTCACGACCTACGGCATCATCGGCGTGAAATGCTGGGTCTACAAGGGCGAGGAGTACAATCAGCCGCGCCCGATCCGGCGCCGCACCGCGCCGCCCGGCGCCCAACCCGCCGCCCCAGCGAGGGCCTGACGCCATGCTGATGCCGGGCAAGACCAAGTTCCGCAAGATGATGAAGGGGCGCAACCGCGGGTACGCGGTGCGCGGCAGCAACCTGAGCTTCGGCTCCTACGGATTGCAGGCGACGGAGGGCGGCTACCTGACGGCGCGGCAGATCGAGGCGGGGCGCCGGGCGCTGACCCGCGAGATCCGCCGCCACGGGAAGATCTGGATCTGCATCTTTCCCGACAAGCCGATCACCCGGCGGCCGGCCGAGGTGCGCATGGGCGGGGGCAAGGGCGCCGTGGATCACTGGGCCGCCGTCATCAAGCCCGGCCGCGTGCTGTTCGAGATGGACGGGGTGGACGAGGAAGTGGCCTTCAAGGCGCTGCGCCTGGCCTCGTACAAGCTGCCGCTCAGCACCGCGATCCTCAAGCGTGGAGACTAGGCGATGGATGCCGCCGAGATGCGCAACCTGTCCCGCGAGGAGCTGGCGGGCAAGCTGGCCGGCTGGGAAGAGGAGCTGTTCCGGGCGCGCTGCAACAAGGCCGTGGGCCAGCTCACGCAGTCGCACACGATCCGCGCGCTGCGCCGCACCGTCGCGCGGGCCAAGACTCTTTTGAACGAGATGATCGACCATGCCGCAACCAAGTGACGCCGCAGGCGACGCCCGCCGCAACCGCAAGATGCGCCAGGGTGTCGTGGTCAGCAACAAGATGACCAAGTCCATCGTCGTGCGGGTCAGCCGCACGGTGCGGCATCCGATCTACCAGAAGGTCATCCAGCGCTCGAAGAAGTACATGGCGCATTGCGAGGACCCTTCGGTGAAGGAAGGCGACGTCGTGCGGATCATGGAATGCCGGCCCCTCAGCCGCAACAAGCGCTGGCGGATGGTGGAGGTGGTGCAGCGCGCCGAGGAGCAGGTGCAGCTCAAGGAGAGCGCGCTCAACCCGGTCTAGTCCCGCGCGCGAGCCGGAGGGCGGGACATCACGGATCAGGGTGCCGGCCAGGATGGCGACGGTGGCGCTCCGGACGGATTGGACACAGGCGGCAAGGATGCGGGTGATTCGAAAGACGGCACGTGTAACGGCAACGGACCGGGCGGTTGAAGCGATGAACGGCGAGGTTCCGGTCCGTGAGTCCGGCCGGGACCGCAGGCGAGGGTGGATATGATTCAGATGCAGACCTGGCTCCGGGTGGCGGACAACACGGGGGCCAAGCGGCTGATGTGCATCAAGGTGCTCGGCGGCTCCAAGCGGCGCTACGCGACCATCGGCGACATCATTGTCTGTTCGGTGAAGGAGGCGGTGCCGAACGGGCGCATCAAGCAGGGCGAGGTGGTGCGCGCGGTCGTCGTGCGCACGGCCAAGGAGATCGGGCGACCCGACGGCTCGTACATCAAGTTCGACGAGAACGCCGCCGTCCTGATCGACACCAAGAAGGAGCCCCTGGGCACTCGCATTTTCGGGCCCGTGGGCCGCGAACTGCGGGCGCGGCAGTTCATCAAGATTCTCTCCCTGGCTCCCGAAGTCCTCTAGGAAGACGGGAGGCGGTGCGGCAAGGCAGGCCAGGCGCGGCGGTTCGGGAGCACGGTGTTCTTAAAGCAGGGCGTTCCTGAAGCACGGTGACTCTGAAGCACGGTGTTTGAGGAAGACAGGGGCGCACCGGTCCCGTTGAGCAGCAACACTCGCACGCGGAAGACGCAAGATGAAGCAGACGGAAGCCCGCAACGCGAAGAAGACGCCCCTGCGGAAGAGCCGCTTCAAGAAGGGCGACCAGGTGCACGTGATTGCCGGCAAGGCCAAGGGCCAGGTCGGCGAAGTGCTGCGGGTGGACCTGAAGCGGCACGTGGTATTCATCAAGGACGTGGCTCTCCAGAAACGCCACACCAAGCCGCGGCGGCAAGGCGAGCAGGGCGGTATCCTCTCGATCGAGGGACCCGTGCACGTGTCGAATGTCCTGATTCATTGCTCGACGTGCAAGGCGGGTGTGCGCAAGGCGCACACGGATCCCGAGATGTGTAAGCAGTACGAGGCGAAGCACGCGAAGAAGTAGGGCGCGCCGTCCCCGGGGCAGCAGTCCCGGTCTTGCGGCGCGAGTCCTCGGCAGCAGCCCGGCGCGGAGAGGCCGGGAGACCCGCCCCAAGAGCGGAATGAGGAGCCGTACGGCGCCTCAGTGTCCTGGTGGGCGGAAACCTAAGGCAGGCGGCGGCCGGGACGACCGGCGGCCTGCGCACCTTTCGGCGGCGATAAAGGCGCGAGACGCACCGTGTCCAGGCTCCAGGAACGATTCAAGCAGGAAGTGATCCCGGCTCTGATGCGGGAGTTCAAGTACAAGAGCCCCATGCAGGTGCCGGGGCTGGTGAAGATCACCGTGAACATGGGCGCAGGCGAGGCGGTAGCCAACCCGAAGGCCCTGGAAACGGCGGTGTCCGAGCTGACCCGCATCACCGGACAGAAGCCCCTGGTGACGCGCGCGAAGAAGTCCATCGCCGCGTTCAAGATCCGCGAGGGGATGCAGATCGGCGTCATGACGACGCTGCGCCGGAAGATGATGTGGAATTTCCTGGATCGCCTGATCTCCATCGCACTGCCCCAGGTGCGCGATTTCCGCGGCCTGCCGCGGCGTTCCTTCGACGGGCACGGAAACTATACGATGGGTATCCGGGAGCAGATCATCTTCCCGGAAATCGGCTTCGACGAGATCGACAAGATTCGGGGCATGAACATCTCGCTGCACACGACGGCGAAGACGGACGAGGAGGCGCTGCGGATGCTGGAGTTGCTCGGCATTCCGTTCCGCAAGAACTAGCGCGGCCGGCCGCGGAATTTTTTTTACCGGCCCGCGGCACATCCGTCCCGCCCCACGGGTAGACCGGCGCGGGCGGCACGTTGCGAACGACACGAGGGAGCATGGCGAAGAAGAGCCAGGTGGCCAGGGCCAAGCGCACGCCGAAGTTCAAGGTGCGCCAGTACAACCGCTGCCGCTACTGCGGCCGCTCCCGCAGCTTCATCCGCAAGTTCGGGATGTGTCGCCTGTGCTTCCGCAAGCGCGCGCTGGCCGGCGAACTGCCGGGGGTGACCAAGGCGAGCTGGTAGCCGGCGAAGGTCCGCCGCAGGGCGGCGGGCCGCGGGCGTCAAACGCAACACCGCCCCGGTGTGTCCCCCTATGGGGGAAACTGCCGGCGCTGCAAGGAGAGCGACGATGTCAATGACGGATCCGGTGGCCGACTTTCTGACCCGCATGCGCAATGCGATGATGCGCCGGCATCCCACGGTGGAGTGCGATGTTTCGAAGATCAAGCTCGAGATCGCCAAGATCCTGAAGAAGGAAGGCTTCATCGAGGACTTCCGCAATTTCAAGAGCGACAAGGGCCTGCCGCGGCTGGAGGTGAACCTGAAATACGATCCGAACGGTGAAAGCGTGATTCGCGGGTTGAAGCGGATCAGCACTCCGGGCCTGCGCCGGCACACCGGCTACCGCAATCTCCACGCCGTGTATAGCGGTCAGGGAGTCGCGATCATCACCACTTCGAAGGGCATGATGACGGATTTCGACTGCCGCGAGCAGAAGATCGGCGGCGAGGTGATCTGTCACGTATGGTAGGGCGGCCCGCCGGGCGGCGGATAGCCGAAC
>JBGOTW010000212.1:0-7505 GCA_041476685.1 bacterium
GATGGAGCGGAGGCCGGCGCCGGTGGGTCGGGCGGCGCGCCGGGCGGTGGGCTGGGCGGTGCACCAGGGGGTGCGCCAGGGGGTGCGCCGGAGGACACGGAAGCGGAACCGGATGGGAGAGCCCCGCCACGGTCGAGCGGGGAGCGGAAGCGCGGCGGCTACTCTTTGGCGCGGTGGTCCACGGCCTCCTGGATCTTGTCCATGATCGTCTTCACGCTGAAGGGCTTGATGATGTACGCGTCCACGCCCTCCTTGCCCGCCGCCAGGATCGAATCCTTCGTGTCGGCGGCGGTGATCATCAGCACCGGCAGGTTCTTGATCGGGTCCTTCGAGGCGCGCACCTTCTTGAGCAGTTCCAGGCCGGTCATGCCCGGCATGCTCCAGTCGGTCAGGACGATGCCGATCTTGCCGGTCTCGATCGCGGTCCAGGCTCCGACGCCGTCCTCGGCCTCGACCACGTCCTCGTATCCGAGCTTGCGCACGATGTTGACGATCACCTTGCGCAGATTCGGATTGTCCTCCGCCACGAGCACGCGGGTTTTCGGATCCACTGCCATGGCCGAACGCACAGGAAAGAGGAAGGGCCGGACGGCCTGGCCGCTCGCTGAAGGCTACCCGAATGCGCCGCTGTCCCGCACTAGGTAGCGCATGCCCTCCGGTGCCGCAAGCCCGAACGCGCCGCGGAAGGGCCGGAACGCGGGGCGCCGCAGAAGGGCCGCCGCAGAGGGGCCGCCGGATGCGCAGCGGCGGGCCGACCCGCGGGCCGCGGCCGTTGCCGCGGGCGGGAACTCCTTGCGGACCCGCGTCGCCTTGCCAGCCCGTGCCGCGCGTGTTACCCGATACCTCGTCCACTCCGGCAGCCGGAGCCCGCCGGCCCGGATGAGCGCCAGCGCCGCGGATCGGTTGCACCCGAGCCGATTCGAAGGCGCTAAGGGAGCGTGCCGGATGTCCCTCCCCCGCTCGTTCCATCCCGTCCCGCGGCGTGCGCCGCCCGGGACCTCCCGCCCGGTCCTCCCGTGAGCCGTTCCGCGACCGCCGCCGTGGCGGTGGAAGGAGTAAGCAAGCGCTTCGTAGCCGGCGGCACGCCGCTTGCCGCGCTGGAGCGCCTGGACCTGCGCGTCGCCCCGGGCGAATTCGTGAGTCTGCTCGGGCCTTCCGGCGTGGGCAAGTCCACCGTCCTGAACCTGGTCGCCGGGCTGGAGATGCCCGACGAGGGCCGGGTGTGCGTCGCGGGCGTGGAAGTGGGCCGCTCGGGCGGAGCGCCGCCGATCGCCTACATGCAGCAGAAAGACCTGCTCCTGCCCTGGCGCACGGTGTGGGACAACGTCCTGCTGGGTCCGGAGCTGCGTTCGGGCGCGGAGCGCGAGCGCCTGAGCGGGCGGGCGCGGGCGCTGCTGGCCGAGTTCGGGCTGGAGGGCTTCGCGTCCGCATGGCCGGCCGAGCTGTCCGGCGGGATGCGGCAGCGCGCCGCGCTGATCCGCACACTGCTGTGCGAGCAGCCCGTGCTGCTGCTCGACGAGCCCTTCGGCGCCCTGGACGCGATCACGCGTGGGCGCCTGCAGCGGCACCTGGCGCGGCTGTGGCGCGAGCTGAACAAGACGGTGCTGCTGGTGACGCACGACGTGGACGAGGCCCTGCTGCTCTCGACGCGGGTGGTGCTGCTGGGCGGGCCACCCGGACGGGTCGAGGAGGATCTCGCACTGCCGCCCGGCGGCGTGGGCGCAGCGGAGCTGGGGCCGCTGCGGGCCCAGGTCCTGCAGCGCCTGGACGCCCTCACGCCCGCGGCACCATGAACTCCACGCCCGGACTTCCGCCCGGCGGCCCGCCGCGGGACTCTTCTGCCCCGCGGGACCCAGCCGCCCCCCGGGCTTCTGCGGCAATGCCCGCCGCCCCGCTGGCGCTGCGCACGTCGCGCCGGCTGCCGCTGCGCGCGTGGATCCTGCCCGCGCTCGTGATTGCCGCGACGCTCGCCCTGTGGGAGCTGTCCGTGCGCCTCTTCGCGCTGCCCCACTATATCCTGCCCGCGCCGAGCGAGATCGCCCGGGTGCTGATCGAGCGGCGCGAGGTGTTCCTGCGGCACACGGGCGTTACGCTGGCGGAGAGCATCGCCGGCGCGGCGCTCGGGATCGTGCTGGGCATCGCCCTGGCGATGGGCATGTTCCTGCGCTCCTGGCTGGAGCAGGCGCTCTATCCGCTCCTGATCGCGTCCCAGAACGTCCCGATCTTCGCCGTCGCCCCACTGCTCGTCGTGTGGTTTGGCTACGGATTCGGCTCGAAGGTGGCGATGGCGGCGGTGACGGTGTTCTTCCCGATGACGGTGGCGGTGCTGGACGGCCTGAAGCGGACGGATCCCGACTGGGTGCGCCTGTTCCGCACGATGGGCGCGACGCGACGGCAGGTGTTCCTGCGCCTGCGACTGCCCGCCGCGCTGCCCGCGCTATTCTCCGGGCTGAAGCTCTCCGCCATCTACGCCTCGGTGGGCGCGGTGTTGGGGGAATGGGCCGGGGCGGGGGCGGGCCTGGGCTACCTGATGCTCTCGGCCAATGCGCAGCTGCGCGTGGCGGAAGTATTCGCGGCCATCGTGTGCCTGACGCCGATCGGGCTGGCGCTGCTGGGCGCGGTGGTGCTGCTGGAGCGCAAGCTGATGCCCTGGCAGCGGATCAGCCGCGACGCGCCGTGACGCGCCCGCACCGCAGTCCCGCACCGTAGTCCCGGGCGGCCGTCCCGCCGGAAAGGATGCTCCCCGATGCCGCGGCTCCTCCCGATCTGCTGGCCGCTGCTGCTGCTCGCCTGCACGCTTGCGCTTCCCGGCGCGGCCGGAGCGGATGGACAGCCCGTGCAGCGGCACCGCCTCATCCTCGACTGGTTCCCCAACGCGGACCATGTGCCACTGTACGTGGCGCGGGACATGGGCATCTTCAGGAAGTACGGCCTGGAGATCGAGTTCGTTCCGCCCGCCGACCCGAACGACCCGCTCAAGCTCGTCGCCGCGGGCCAGGCCGCCTTCGCCATCAGCTACCAGCCCTCCGTGATCATCGCGCGGGCGGAAGGGCTGCCCGTGAAGTCCATCGGCGTGCTGATTGACCACACCCTCTCGTGCCTGCTGTACCTGAAGAAGAGCGGCATCGAGAAGGCGGCGGATCTGCGCGGGAAGAAGATCGGCTATTCGGTCGAGACGATCGACCTGCCCATGATGCGGGTCGTGACGGCGCGCGGGGGCCTGCAGCCGGGGGACTATACGCCCGTCAATATCCGGTTCAACCTGACCAGTTCCCTGCTCACCGGGCAGGTGGACGCCGTGATGGGCGCCTACTGGACGTACGAGCTGCTGGAGCTGGAGCGGGAGCACCAGCCGGCCGCGTACCTGGCCCTGGAGAAGCACGGCGTGCCGCGCTACAGCGAGATGGTCGTCATCAGCAGTGACGCGTTCCTGAAGACCGGACGGGATGCCGCGCGGCGGCTGGTGCTTGCCATTCAGGAGGGCATCGCGTTCTCGCGCGCCAAGCCGGCGCAAGCCTTCCAGGTCTTCGCGCGGACGAATCCCGAGGCGAACGAGGCGCTGGACCGGGCGGCGTTCGCCATCACGCTGCCGCTCTTCGCCTTCAGCCAGGTGCAGCCGCGGAAGCGCTGGGCACGCTGGGCGAAGTTCGCGCAGGAGCAGGGGCTCGTCGCCCGCCTGGTGCCGACCGACGACCTGTTGCTCAATGTAGCCGCTCCGTGAGGCGGAAGACCGCGCCGGACCGCTTCCTGGCACCGGCGGGCAGAGGCGATAGGGGCGGAGCCGCGCTGGGGCAAGAGCTGGGGGGCGACGATGGGCGAAGAGCAAAGAGTGGGGCGCGCGGGAGCCCGGAGCGGCCCGCCGGTGCTGCTGACGATCGCCGGCTCCGACAGCGGCGGAGGAGCGGGCATCCAGGCGGACCTGAAGACGTTTGCCGCGCTCGGAGGCTACGGCACGAGCGCTGTCACCGCCGTCACGGCGCAGAATCCCGCCGGGATCAGCGCCGTCCAGGGCATCGAGCCGGACGTCGTGGCCGAGCAGATCCGGCAGGTTGCACGCTACTATCCCCTCGCCGCCGCCAAGACGGGCATGCTGTTTTCCGCGGCCGTCGTGCGCGCAGTAGCCGAGGCCTGGCGCGAGCTATCGCCCCGCCCGCCGCTAGTGGTGGACCCGGTGCTGGTGGCCACCAGCGGAGCGAAGCTGCATGAGGACAATGCGCTGGCCGCCCTGTGCGAGCGGATCCTGCCCCTCGCCGCCGTCGTCACGCCGAACCTGGAAGAGGCCGCCCTGCTGTTGGGGCGCCCGCTGCGCGGACGCGCGGACATGGAGCCGGCGGCACGCGCGCTGCACGCCCGCTTCGGCGTGGCCGTGCTGGTCAAGGGCGGACATCTGCGCGACAGCGACGACGCGGCCGATTGCCTCTACGATGGACGGAGCGTCGCCTGGACTTCCCGGCCCTTCGTGCGCGGGGTCAACAGCCACGGTACCGGCTGCACCCTGTCGGCGGCCATCGCGGCCGGGCTCGGCGCCGGGCTGCCGCTCGCCGAGGCCGTGGCGCGGGCGCGGGAGTATCTGCACGCCGGATTGCTCGCCGCCGTGCGCGTCGGGACGGACAAGGCCATCAACCATGCCCACGGGCCCATCGCGGTGCCGGGCGACTAGCCACGCGAGCGGACCACGCGGAGCCGCTCGATCCCGCCCGTTCACCGCACGCCCGAAAGGAGTCCCATGTCTCCGGCGCTCGAAGGGGCCAAGTACATCAACCTGGTCACGTTCCGCAAGGACGGCCGCGAGGTGTCCACGCCGGTCTGGTGCGTCGCGCTGGACGGGAAGCTCTACTGCTACACGAACGGCCTGGTGGGAAAGGTGAAGCGCATCCGCGCCACGCGCCGCGTGCGGGTCGCGCCCAGCGACGTGCGCGGCAGGTCGCTGGGGGACTGGAGCGAGGGCACGGGAAGGGTCGTGGAGGAGCCGGAGCTGGAGCGGCGCATCTACGGCGCGCTCGCGGCAAAGTACGGCCTGACGTACCGGGCGCTCACCTTCATCGCCCGCCTGGGCGGAAAGCAGAAGGAACGGATTGCGCTCGAGCTGACGGTCTGAGGCCACCACAGCCCCCGTGACCGGAATCCGGACGCGGCCAGATTCCTTTTCCGGGCGGATCGGCTACCCTCTTTCGCGCGCGAATCACAGCCGCCGTTCCGATCTCCGTAGGCCCTTGGCTGGCCCGGCGCAATGGCGAGCTTCACTCCAATCGGGAGTTCTTCACATGAGCGCATCGCATAACGCGCGGGCCTTCCGCACGGCTCCGGGACGGGGGATATTGGGCGCGGCGATCCTGCTGGCCGTCATCTCCGTCATGGCCTACGGCCAGGACACTGCATTCGTGGCGGCGCCCCAAGGGGCTTCGGTCAAGATCGCCGCGCCCGCTGATGGCGCATCCGTCACCAGCCCGTTCAATGTCGTGTTCCAAGTGAGCGGAGCGCAACTCAAGCCGGCCGGCGCTCCGGAAGCAGGAACGGGCCACCATCACCTGCTGGTCGACGAAGGGCCGACTCCAGCCAGCGTCGTCGTCCCGGCCGACGCGAGGCACCTGCACTTCGGCAAGGGCCAAACGGAAACGACCCTCAACCTGGGGCCCGGCATGCACACCTTGACGCTCCAATTCGCCGATGGGCTGCACCGCTCCTACGGCCCTTCGGTTTCCCATTCCATCAAGGTGCGGGTGCTGGAGTACTAGACCATATCAGCCGGAACGCGCGGAGATTTCCGCGCCGGGGGCGCCTATCCCGAGCGGCCCTGGCGCTGGAAGGCGTAGCCGACCAGCTTGAACGCCAGCCGCGCCGCGAGGAAGTCCGAGGCGTGCTGACCCGGAATCGGGGCCAACTCCACCACGTCCATCCCGATGACGCGGTGCCGCCGGCAGACCCGCTTGATCAGCTTGAGCGTGGTGTACCAGCCGAGCCCGCCCGGCACGGGCGTGCCCGTCGCCGGCATGATCGCCGGATCCAGTCCGTCCAGGTCCACGGTCACGTAGACGTCGCCCTCAAGGCGCTCGGCCACGTCCACGATCCACTGGTCGTCCGTCTGCTGGGCGATCTCGTGGGCCCAGAATACGTTGCGGTCGATTCCCTTGCGGCGGAGGAAGAGCCGCTCCTCCTCGCACAGGGCGCGGATGCCCACCTGCACGAAGGGCAGGCCCAGCTCATAGGCGCGGGCCATGACGGAGGCGTGACTGTAGGGCGTCCCCCCGTAGCTGTCGCGCAGGTCCGCGTGGGCGTCGATCTGCAGGATCGAGAACCCTTTACCGCGCGCCTCCCGCAGGGCCTTGAACACGCCGTAGCTGATGGAATGCTCCCCGCCCAGGGTCAGCAGGAGCTTGCCGTCCCGGAACGGCGGCAGCGCCGCACGGGTGATGCGCTCCATGATCTCCGCGGGCGGGGCCGGCGAGCAGTCCACGGGGGGCAGGGTGAACAGTCCCCACTGATCCACGCGCCGGTCCAACTCCTCATCGTACATTTCGAGCTGGGCCGAAGCCTCCAGGATCGCCCGTGGCCCGCGCGCCGCGCCGCCACCGTAGGAGACCGTGCCCTCGTAAGGCACCGGCAGCACGGCGACCCGCGCCTGCTCGTAGGTGAAGGGTTGCGCATCTGGCCCGGCGAAGGCCGGGTAGGCTTCGGAGGAGGGATGAGGGGTCATGCCATCCGGAGGCTAGGCGCGCGAAGTTTGGGGACCGGCAGAGTGTGCCACAGTTAGGCTGGAGCGCTGATGCTGGAGCGCCGCGGCTGCTGCGTCGACGCTGCGGCGCGGTGCGGCGACCCCAGCGATCAGCATGGGACCTCCCGGCAGGAGTGTCCAGCCGGTACGTGCGGCCCCAGCGCACAGCCGCAGCGCGCAGCCCGTGAGTTCATCCGGCCGCTTCGGCCGCTTCGCCCTTATGCCGGCGCGGGCGGGCTGTCTTGCGCGCACGGGAACGGCGGCCGTGCGGCAGCTCCGCGACCTCTGCGAGCTTTCTCGGCACGCGCTTGGCTGCACGATCCTCCGGCGGACTTTCCAGGTAGGTGATGCCGTTCAGGCCGTCCACGTACAGGTCGCGGAAGGCCTTGCCCTCCGCCAGCGTCATCAGGCCGTTCTTGATGCTCGTCTGCACCTGCCGCTCGATGCGGTGGATGAGCGTGTCGCGGTGGAACTGGACATAGGCCAGCACGCGGGAGATGTCCTCCCCGCGGATCACCTGCTCGTAGCGCCACGAGCCGTCCTCGTTCAGGGCGATGTGGATGGCATTGGTGTCGCCGAACAGGTTGTGCAGGTCGCCCAGGATCTCCTGGTAGGCGCCGGTCAGGAACACGCCCAGGAAGTACGGCTCGTTGTCCCGCAACGGGTGCAGCGGAAGCGTCGAGCGGCGCTCGTGGGGCGCGGGGTAGCTCTTCAGCCTGCCGTCGGAGTCGCAGGTGATGTCCTGCAGGATGCCGTTGCGCACGGGCTTCTCGTTCAGCCGGTGCAGGGGCAC
>JBGOTW010000213.1:0-7491 GCA_041476685.1 bacterium
CTGTCCGATCCGGCCAGCCAGGTCTTCAAGCTCGCCATGAGTCCGCGAGCGTTCCGGTTGATGGAAGAGCTCGGCACGAAACCCAAGGTTGTCTATTTGGCGGAACGGAAGCTCTATGGCTGAGAGTGACTGGCGCAACCAGGAAGACGCGATCCTGATCAGGCCCGTCTTCAGCACCGGCTGGCGCTTCTATCTGATCGTGGGTCTGTTGGGTGCCCTCGTGCTGTGGGGGGCGTTCAGCTACATCGTGCAATTCCGGGAGGGTCTCGGGGTTACAGGGATGAACTTCCCGGTTTCCTGGTCGTTCTACATCGTCAATTTCGTCTTCTTCATCGGGATCAGCCACGCGGGGACGCTGATCTCGGCGATCCTGCGGCTTTCGCAGGCCGAATGGCGCCGGCCGATCACGCGCATTGCCGAGGTCATCACCGTGCTGGTGCTGGGGATCGGCGGCATGAATATCCTGATCGACCTGGGTCGGCCCGACCGCATCCTGAACCTGTTCCTCTACGGCCGCTACCAGTCCCCCCTGCTGTGGGACGCGACCAGCGTCACGGCCTACCTGACGGCCAGCTCGGTCTACCTGTACGTCCCGATGATTCCGGACATCGCCGTGCTGCGCGAACTCAGCCCCCCCGGATGGCGCAAGTTCCTCTACCAGGTGCTGGCGATGGGCTGGCAGGGCACGGAGCGACAGCACCGGGTGCTCAACAGGGCCATCGCCATCCTCGCGGTGCTTGTTGTGCCGATCGCCGTATCCGTGCACACGGTCGTATCTTTCGTCTTTTCAATGACTTTGCAGCCGATGTGGCACAGCACGATCTTCGGCCCCTACTTTGTCGTAGGAGCGATCTTCTCCGGCATCGCCGCGCTCCTGATCATCATGGCGATCCTCCGCAAGATGTTCCACCTGGAAGACTATCTGCAGCCTATCCACTTCAACTTCCTCGGCCTGTTGATGCTGGTGATGGTGCTGCTGTGGTGCTACTTCACCTTCGCCGAGTACCTGACGACCTACTACGGCAACGAGCCCAGCGAGATGCGCGTCTTTGCCGCGAAATTCTCCGGGAAGTATGCGCCCTACTTCTGGGCCATGGTGGTGTTCAACTTCGTCATCCCGTTTCCGATCCTCGCCATCAGGAAGTTCCGCACCATCACCGGCACCGTGATTGCCTCCCTGTCCATCCTGGTGGGCATGTGGCTGGAGCGCTTCATCATCATCATCCCCACGCTGGCCAATCCGCGGCTGTCCCAATATCCGCAGGGCAGCTACGCTCCCAGCATCGTGGAAATCGGCATCATGGTGGGCTGCGTCTCGTTGTTCGGCCTGCTGTACGTGCTGTTCAGCAAGCTCTTCCCGATCGTTTCGATCACCGAGGTGCGGGAAGGGCGCGAAAAGACGGTCGAGATCGTGAAGGAGCGGCTGGCAAGATACCAGCCCGGCCTGGGCAAATTGCCCGGAGTAAACGCCTAACTATGACTGCCCCCCTATGCCGACCTCTGCGCGTTCGAGCGCCCGTACCAGTCCCTGGGTCTTCAGGGCGCAACTGGCCCTGCTCGGGACATTCTGCGTCTTCGCCGGATCGGTGGTGTTGTGGATTTCCCGGCTGATCTATGTGTCGTGGCAGCTGGAAGACGTGTTTTCGGCTTCGATCGGGATCGCGCTGGTCGCGATACCGATCTTCTTGTTCCTGTCCGTCATGGTCAACTACGTTTTCTGGGGGCTGCATGGGGGCAGAAGCTAGATCGGCAAATCTGCGCCCTGACTGAGGACGATGCTCAACAAATTGACGCTGCTGCTTGTTGCGCTGGCGCTGGCGATCGCTCTCGCTCCGCGGCCGGGCTTGGCCGCGGCGGCGGACGATCCCCTTCCAAGCAATCCCCTGGAAGGCCAGCGATTGTTCACGGAGAAGCTCTGCATCCGGTGCCATTCCATCCAGGGCGTCGGCGGCAAGACCGGCCCGGATCTCGGCGAAGTCTGGCTGGGCAGTTCCCTGGAAATCGCCAGCAAGCTCTGGAACCATTTTCCGAGAATGAACGAGGCCTTCCGGCAGGAGAACCTGCAGCGGCCGACGCTGACTACGGACGAGGCCCGCAAGCTGATCGCGTTCCTGTACTTCTTGAATTATTTCGACAAGGTGGCCAACAGCGAGGTCGGCGAGAAGCTCTTTCGCGAGAAGAACTGCATCCGCTGCCACTCCGTGGGCGGCAAGGGAGGCGATGTCGGGCCCGCGCTCGACAAGTACCAGGGCGAGTACGCCGCTCCGATGATTACCGCGGCGCTGTGGAACCATGGGCCCAAGATGATGCAGAAGATGCTCGCGCGGCATGTGCCTCGCCCGACCTTCGAGGAGCGGGATGTCATCGATATTCTGGCATTCATCCGGGAGAAGGGGCTGAATGACCGCACGCGCCGCAGCTATGTGCACCCAGGCGATCCGGCCCACGGCCAGGAATTGTTCCAGCAGAAAGGGTGCATCCGCTGCCACTCGATCAACGGCAAGGGCGGAACGATCGGCCCGGATCTGGCCCAGCGCTCGCTCAAGGGACGCCTGTCCTTCATCTTGAGTGAAATGTGGAATCATGGGGCGAAAATGTGGCCGACGATGGCCAAGGAGCACATCGAATTCCCCCAATTCTCGCCGACCGAAATGGCTGACGTGATGACGTACCTGTATTTCCTCGAATTCCGGGATCCGCCGGGCTCCGCCGAGCGGGGCAAGCGCGTATTTCTCGACAAGGGATGCGGCGTGTGTCACTTGCCCGCAACGCCCGGGATGAAGACGATCGGGCCCGATTTGTCGCGCGTGGGTCTGAACAGCCGGGACAAGATCATCGCGGAAATGTGGAATCATTCTCCGGCCATCGAGGAGCGGATGAAGCTGGGGCAGATTCGCTGGCCGCTGCTCGAAAAGAACGAGATGCGCGATCTGGTCGAGTATTTCCTCTCCATCAACAAGGGCGGCTAGCTTCGCGCGGCGGCGTGACTGCAGGGCAGGACGTACGGACGCTCGCGGCCCGCTCAAGTGCGGGCTTGACGCCATATTCTTGAACAGCCGGGGGATCTATGAAAGCGCAAGGATTGCTGTGGATCGCGGGCGCCGCGTTGCTGACGATCGTCGGCACGGCTGGAGCGGCGCTGGCGGCCCAGACGGGCCAGGAAGCGTTTGCCGCCAAGGGCTGCCCGGCCTGCCATGGGCCGGACGGAAAGAAGACATTGCTGCCGACCTATCCGAAGCTGGCCGGCCAGAATGCCCCCTATCTCCTCCTCACGCTCAAGGCCTACAAGGCACAGGACCGCAAGGGCGAGCAGGCGACAATCATGTGGGGCATGGCAGCACAGCTCAACGACGCCGAGATGCAGGCGGTCGCGGATTTTCTCTCCAAGGTCGAATAGGCTGACGGCCGATCGCGCGGACTCGTGTTGCGGCTTGCGCTCTCGCCCGCGGAGAGCGGGGGCCACGCCTGCCGGCGGCGGCCGGCGGAACCCGTGCGTGCAGGCCGCCGACTACCGCTCTCCCGTATTCGACGCGAGTCAGCGGGCCAAGTGCCTTCGCTCCATCCATCTGTAGAACCCTTGCTTGGTGGCTTCGACCATCACAAGGTAGATGACGACCATTGCCGTCAAGATCAGGTAGAACTTGGCCGGCAATGCGACGAATCCGAAATACGCCCCGAGCGGCGTCAGCGGCAGCAGGGCGCCGCTGGCAACCACGGCGAGGGACGTCGCGGCCAGGACGGGATGCGGGCGGCTCCGGAGCGGGTTTCCCCGCGTGCGGATGATGAAGATCACCAGCACCTGGGTGCAAAGCGATTCCACGAACCATCCGGTCTGGAACAGCGCCTCGTCCGCCTGCAATACGGTCAGCATCACGTAGAAGGTCAGGAAATCGAAAACGGAGCTGATCGGACCGATGACGAGCATGAAGTTCCGGATGAATCCCGTCTGGAGCACGCGTGGATTTCGCACATCCTCCACGTCGACCTTGTCCAGCGGGATGGCCACTTCGGAGACGTCGTAGAGGATGTTGTTGAGCAGGATCTGCGCGGGGAGCATGGGAAGAAACGGAAGGAACAGCGCGGCCCCCGCCATGCTGAACATGTTCCCGAAGTTGGAGCTCGTGGCCATCATGATGTACTTCATGATGTTGCCGAACGTGCGGCGGCCTTCCAGCACCCCATCGTGCAGGACGTTGAGATCGCGGTCCAGGAGGATGATGTCCGCCGCTTCCCTCGCCACGTCCACTGCGGAATCCACCGACAAGCCGACATCGGCCGAATGGAGCGGCGGCGCGTCGTTGATGCCGTCTCCCAGGTATCCCACCACGTGCCCGCGCGCCTTCAGGGCCCGGATGATCCGGTCCTTCTGCGAGGGATTCACGCGGCAAAAGAGGTTGGTCCTGTCGGCTCGGGCGCGGAGAGCCGAATCATCCATGGCATCGATTTCCTTGCCGAGCAGGATGCCCGTCACGGGGATGTCCAATTTGCCGCAGACGTATTTCGTGACCAGCTCGCTGTCGCCCGAGACGATCTTGATGGATACGCCGCTTCTGCTCAGCGCGGAAAGCGCCGCGCCGGCGCTCTCCTTGGGCGGGTCCAGGAAGACGCCGAATCCCGCGAATACCAGCTGGGATTCGTCGCTGACGGCGGCGTGAACGTGCTCGGGCGGCACCTGCTTCCAGGCGATTCCCAGGACCCGATGCCCTTCGGCTTCGAAGGCATGGCACTGTGCACCGAGACGCTTTAGGACCTCGGCGTTCAGCGGCAGCTGCTGCGTGCCGTCCTCATAGGACGAACTCAGCCTGATCACGTCGTCGGGGGCGCCCTTCACGACCAATAGCCGTCTTGCCCCGCTTTCCAGCAGGACGGACACGCGGCGGCGCTCGAAGTCGAAGGGCACCTCGTCAATTTTTTTCCACGCGCTCGTTTCGACGTCCCCCCGTCCCAGGATCGCCTCGTCGAGAGGGCTCTTGAGCCCGGTCTCGAAGAAGCTGTTGAGGTAGGCAAGCTCCAGCACCCAGTCGCTTTCCCTGCCCCGCGCGTCAACGTGCTGGTCAAGCCGGATCTTTGCTTCGGTCAGGGTGCCGGTCTTGTCCGTGCACAGGACATCCATCGAACCCAGATTCTGGATGGCGGCCAGGCGCTTGACGATGACCCGCTTGTCCGCCATGCGCAGGGCGCCCCGCGCCAAGGTGACCGATACGATCATCGGCAGCAGTTCCGGAGTGAGGCCGACGGCCAGTGCCACCGCAAACAGGAACGACTCCAGCCACGGCCGGTGAAACAAGGTGTTCACCAGGAGGACGAACAGGACCAGGAGGAACGTCAGCTGCATGATCAGGAAGCCAAAGCGGCGCGTGCCGACTTCGAAGGATGTCGGCGGGGGCTGACGGGTAATGCTCTCGGAGATTCCGCCGATCGCGGTAGCGCCGCCGGTCTTCACGACCAGCATCGTCGCGCTGCCGCTGATCACCGAGGTCCCCATGAACACCGCATTGGTGGCTTCCTGGATTTCGCTGGCGCCGTGGGGCGGCGTCCCGGGCTGCTTTTCGACGGGATAGGGCTCGCCGGTCAAGAGCGACTGTTTGACGAAGAAATCGCGCGTCTCCAGCACCAGGCCGTCCGCCGGCACCAGGTCCCCGGCCGACAGCAGCGCAACGTCGCCCGGGACCACCTCGGAGACCGGCACTTCCAGCCGCTTGCCGTCGCGCAGCGCGGTCGCCCGCACCGCGACCGATTGCCGCAGCTTCTCCGCGGCGTTGCCGGCGCGATGTTCCTGGACCGCATCCAGGGTCACGCTCAGCACGACCATGAACGAGATGAGAAGGAAGCTGGCGATTTCGCCCGTAGCCGCCGATATTCCGCTGGCGGCCAGCAGGATGAGCACCAACGGGTTCTTGAACCGGTCCAGCCAGCGCGCCAGGAACGACTGCACCTGACGATCGCGAACCCGGTTGGGGCCCGACGCGGTCAGGCGCGAAGCCGCATCCGCGCCCGACAAGCCGTGCGCGCCGGAAGCAAGTTCCGCCTGCCATTCCGTCACTGGGATGAGCCACCAGGCCTTGGCCGCGGCCGTCTTGTTCATGGCGCGATCTCGTTGCGTATCCGGCAATCCCATCCACATGGATCGTGGGAAGTCCGCGAGGCTGGGCAAGGGCGACGTGGGGGACCCGCGCCGGCCATCGAATCCTTCCCCCTATCGCGCAATGCCGGATCTTGGGAAGTCGGGAATCATGCCCGGCGCTGGATTCGGCCCAATGACGCCCCGCCCCGGGCCGTCACCGGCGCTCCCGCCGGCCGTCGCATGTCCGCGGGAATGAATGCATCGCGCGCCGGGAGCGGCACCCTGCTCGGGCCCCCGGGGCGTGCGGCTTGCCGTCCTGACGCGCCCTCCCAGGCGCAGCCCGGGGCCCGCACGAAGTCGGGGATGGCGCAGGACCACCGGCTCCCGGCGCAGAGTCCCACCTGCGGCTCTACGCCGGGAGAATCCGGACTGCGACTCCTCGTTCTTCCTCTTTCGGTGCGGCCCCGCTGCCGCGCTTAGCCCTGGCCGTACACGAGCTTGTCAATCAGCTCCGGATACGCCTTGTACCAGTCCGTGACTGGAACCCATTTGCCTTCCTGAACCTGGTACATCTGCACCCATCCGCCGCCTTCATGATCCCGGGGCGTCAGCGTCAACGGCGGGATCAGGCCTCCCAGGCTGAAGTCCTTGATCGTCTCCATGGCTTCCGCCACCTGCTGCGAGCTGATGTCGGGTCCATGCTTGCGGATGGCGAGTTCGATCGCACGTGCGTGCAGCGCCGCGGCCAGCACGCCGCGGTTGTAGTAGACCGTCACTTGCATCGCCTTGGGCTCGGGTTGGCCTTCGTCCTTGTACATGGCCCTGATCTTCTTGAGCACCTCGTAATTCTGACCCACGCCGGCGAACTGCATCCCGTAGTAGCCCTCGGAGTTCTTCAGGCCCGCCACGTTGATGTCCACCTCCGCATCCCCCCAGACAAAGGAGACCATGCGGTTCCGGGGAAAGCCCACCCTCGTGAATTCCTTGATGCTGACACTGGGGCCCACCCCGAACAGGTGGGTGATGACCCAATCGGCTTTGTACTGGCGGGCGATCTCCAGCACTTGCGCTCCCATTTCAAGTCCCGGCGGCGGAACGGCCCAGGTCTTGAATTCGAAGCCGAGCTGCTTTTGCAACGCATCAAAAATCACCAGCGGCTCGCGGCCACCCGGATTGTCCAGATGCAGATAGGCGATGCGCGGCTTGCGCGACGTGTCCTTCCACTGATCCAGGACGAACTTCACGGAAGCCGTGGCTTGCGACCAATAGGAAGCTGCCACGGGGAACAGGTAGGGGTACTTCTCCCCATTGCGCGACGCCGCGGGACCGAAGCCCGGTGCGGTTCCCAGGATGTGGAATTCATTCAGTTTGGGCAGCACCGCCATCGTGGGGGGCGTGCCGAACAGCCCAATGGACAAGGAACCTTC
>JBGOTW010000214.1:0-7478 GCA_041476685.1 bacterium
GACCTCATCGTCACGCCCGTCATCTCGGACAACCAGCGCATCAAGTACGTGGCCAGCCCGCTGGTGACGGCGATGCTGCGCGGCGGGGTGTGCCTGCTCGACGAGGGCAACCGCATGGGCGAGAAGTGCTGGGCGTCCCTGGCGCCCCTGCTCGACTCGCGCCGCTACGTGGAATCCATCGTGGCCGGGATCAAGATCAAGGCCCATCCCGACTTCCGCTTCTGCTGCACCATGAACGAGGACGCCTCCACCTTCGAGATTCCCGAGTACATCCACTCGCGCCTCCAGCCGCAGATCTACGTGGACTTTCCCGAGGCGGAGGAGGAGGCGCGCATCCTGAAGGACAACCTGCCCTTCTCGGACGAGGAGGTGCTCAGCTACGTGGTGAACTTCCTCCAGCGCGCCCACCGGGGCGGGGAGCGCTACACCGTCCGGGACGGGATCAACGTCGCGCGCTACGCCCTGAAGCTGATGAAGGGCACGGGGGAGAACGCCGTCAGCGCGTACCGCATCGCGCTGCGGATGACGCTGGGGGAGGAGGCGGTGCAGCAGGAGGAGTAGGATTCCGAATATCCGCAGACCTTTGCAGATGGGAATCCCCTGCATTCCCGCTCAGATCGTCCGAGAGAAAGCCAATCCCCGGAAGCGCGGAGTGCACCGACGTCACATGCACCCTGCCGAGCGCGCGAACAGGGCGACAAGCGACCCACGTTCGCGGCTGGAATCTTGCGCAGGCGAACGCTTCGGATGTCGGACGTCTCCCCTCGTCCGCGGATCGGCGGGGGTGTTGACGCCGCGCGACCCAAGCGCTCAGGATAACGCTGGGTCCATGGGTTCAGCTCACGTTTCACACGGAGACGAATGCCGTGAGGTTCACAAGAATTACCGTCAATCACGCCCAGATGGATGGAGTACCCTGCCTGCGCGGAATGCGTATTCCCGTCGCCACCGTCGTGGCCATGGTTGCCGAGGGCATGACCCAAGCGGACATCTTGAAGGCCTATCCCGACCTGGAGGCCGGAGATATCCAGGAGGCGTTGCGGTATGCAGCGGAGGCCGTGCGTGAACGGGAATTGCCTCTCGTGGCGCCTTGAAGTTCCTCGTGGACCAAGCGCTATCGCCCATCCTTGCGGAAGAGCTGAGACGGAATGGGCACGATGCCGTTCATGTCCGCGACTACGGGCTGCAAGCCGCGGACGACAAGACAGTCTTCTCGCGGGCGGCGGCAGAAGAGCGGGTGGTCATATCCGCGGACACCGGCTTCGGCGCGTTGCTCGCGGTAGGGAAGGAGACTCGACCCTCGCTGATCCTGTTCCGGGGCCAAGTCAGCCGCCCCCCCCCAGCAACAGTCCAGATTGCTCCTCGCCAATCTCCCGGCCCTTTCGGAAGCGCTCTCGCGCGGCAGCATCGTTGCTTTCGAGGAAACTCGTATCCGCGTCCGCTTCTTGCCCATCGGGGGTCAGGACACGGAGGGCTGACCTGTTGGGGGTCGAAATCTTCCAGCGCTCGCATCGCGGGGGCGAGCGCTACACCGTCCGGGACGGGATCAACGTCGCGCGCTACGCCCTGAAGCTGATGAAGGGCACGGGGGAGAACGCCGTCAGTGCGTACCGCATCGCGCTGCGGATGACGCTGGGGGAGGAGGCGCTGCAGCAGGAGGAGTAGGCCCGATGGGCGATCCGACCGCAACGTTTTGCAGGCGGCCGGGTCGACTCCATGGGGGTGGGTTCGGGCATCCGCACCGGTCGGCTATTGCTTGATCAAGTACGCCCGCGCCTTGGTGCACGCAAAGGTCCCCGGGTCCATCAGGCACAGGTTGATCTGGCGGCTGCCGAGGCTGGGTTCGTAGACCTCCACCACGCGATCCTTGCCGCCGGGTCCTTGCAGCGCCTCGATGCACTTCGCGGGTTGGTCCGGCTTCCATTGCCCCTGGTACACGAGTTTGGCGGCGCCCATGCCCGGCACCAGCGGGTAGGACTTCACTGTCTCCACCAGCTTGAAGTCGCCTTCGCACATGTCGCTCGGCGGTAGCGTCACCTTGATGTTGAGATGCTCACCGTTCGAAACCAGCTCGGCCGAGCCGTAGTCGGCGCTGTTGAGCGGTGGCTTCTCCGCCTTCAGGCGGCCGTTGCCCAGCATAGTGGGAGCGCACCCCGCAGCGAACAGGACGACTGCGGCCAACGAAACCCAGGCGCATGCTCGGTTCATGACGGACCTCTCATCGGAATAGGTTGCCCCCACCTCCCAGCCACAGGCTGCGAACGTCGGCTCGAACCCGGCGCTCTCCCTCATTGAACAGCCATGTGAGTAGGTAAAGATTACTATACGGTGGAACGGGCACGGTATTGACCGCGGTCAAGACTGCGCCCAATAGGGGCGGAGATGCGGCCGTCCGCCTGGCGGGCGGGCTTGCGGACCTCCGCGGGGAGCGAGACGGCAGCGCGCGCGATCCTGCGCCGGGGCGGAAGGGAAAGGATCAGCTCGGCTGGCGGCGCGATCTGCGGCGCCGCTTGCGCCGGACAGCCGGCGGGAGCGGCTCGGCCGGGGCGCCAGGATCGCTCGGCCGGACTTCCAGCGGTTCCACACGCGCCGCGCCCCGCCGCGTGGGCCGCGGGTGATCCAGGATGGGCAGGTCGGGCAGCTCGTGCAGGCGCGCCAGCCCCTGCTCCACCGCCGCGGGAGACGCGCCGAGCAGGCCGCCCACGATGCCCAGCAGCAGCCAGGCCTCGCGCTCGCCCGACACGGGCATCCGGCTCCCCTCGGGCGATTCGTGCTCCCGCGCCAGCAGCCGCCGCACCGCCTCGAGGATGCGCAGCGCGGGTTCCACCTGGCCCCGCAGCAGGGCCCATTCCGCCAGCAGCAGCGGCAGCTCGCGCTTGATCCGCCCCGCCAGCTTCGCGTCGGGAAACGGCCCGGCAGCCCCGACGGTGCTGCGGAATTCCGGCCGCGCGAGCGTCGTCACCAGCGCCAGCAGCACTACCGTCGGCGGCAGGGTCTCGGCGCCCGCCCCCACCCACCGGTCCAGGGCGTCGAGCAGGCCGCCCCGACCGTGTCCCTCCAGCGCCGAAAGCGGATCCTCCAGCGCCTCGGGCACGAAGAACCAGCCGTAGTCCTCCAGCCCGAGCAATGGCCGCAGCAGTCCCATGCGCTCGAATTCGGCGAACGTGGCCCGGGCGACGCCGCAGGTCAGGAAGCGCTGCAGCTCGTCCGCGAGCCGGTGCCGCGCCACCTGGCGCAGCGAGTCGCACAGCCGCCCGATCGCCTCGGCCGCGGCGGGGTCCAGGCTGAAGCCCAGCCGCACCTGGAAGCGCAGGGCGCGCAACATGCGCACGGGATCCTCGGCGAACGACACGTCCGGCTCCGCGATGGTGCGGATGCACCGCGCCTGCAAGTCCTCCAGCCCGCCGACGTGGTCGATGATCGTCATGGCGAGGGGGTCGAGGGTCAGGGCGTTGCACGTGAAGTCCCGCCGGAACGCGTCCTCCCGGGGCGTGCCGTACGTATTGTCGCGGCTGATCATGCCGTTCGCCCCGCGCCGCGGCAGGCCGCGGAAGGTGGACACTTCCACCTTCATCTCCCCGAAGCGCAGCAGGCACAGCCGGAAGCGCCGCCCGATGATGCGGGCATTGCGGAACGTGTGCTTGACCTGCTCCGGCTTGGCGGAAGTGACGATGTCGAAGTCCTTCGGTAGCCGCCCCAGGATCAGGTCGCGCACGGCCCCGCCGACGATCAAGGCCTGGTGGCCCTGCCGGTGGAGCGTGGCGCAGATGTGCAGGACGTGCGGATGAATCGCACCCTGGCGGATGCCGAGCGTCGCCGCGGGCAGCGTGTGCGGTGTCGCCGCGCGGCCGCGGGCGGGACGGGCCGCGGAGCCGGGCGCGGAATCGGCCGCGGGCCTGGCCGCAGGGCTGTGCGCGGAACCAGCCGCGGATGCGGGCGCGGCAGCGGGGGCGGCCGGTCGTTGCCGGGCGGACGTGGCGAGCGAAGTCGTGGGGTCCTCGGGGGACGGTGTGGATCGGCCGCGGGCGGAGCTGCTGACGGACGGTGCGGGCGCGGCGGGTGGCGGGCTCTTGGGCCGCGTGTTCCAGGGAAGCAGGGATCGCAGGAGCGACAAGGGCATCGGGGTGCGCACGGCCTTTCGTCGGGCGCCGCTCGACCCGGATGCGGAAGGATCGCAAGCGCTGAGGCGCCGTGTGGACTGCGCGGCTCGCGGTCCCCTGGTTGCCGCCGCTGGGGATAGCCGATCAGGACGCGGCTACCGGACTCAATCTAGCGCGTTTCGCGGGAATTGTCCCCCGCGATGGCGGCCGGGTAGCGGGCCAGCTTGCGGGACCGGTCTTGCTGGAACGGGCGCGCATGCTGTCGGGTTCATGCCCCACCGAAGAAGGCTAGGGCCAACTGTCCGGCGGCAAGTCTTCTAGTTGGATGCCAAGCGGGGATGGATCAATTCGTAGCTTACGACAGAGGCTGCCGAGGAGATTCTCTCGAAGAATTTCCCCCAGCAACAGAGGAGGAACGATTACTTCCGGCTCTCCTGGTCGTTGAAGTTATCTTACGGGAGGTTCATTGCCTCGCGGCCCTTCGATCTTGAGCTCCTTTTCGTCAATATAGATTCCCTGCGCTTTAGCGACAAAGAGGAACTCGGACCAAGACGGGAGCTTTCTACGATCAAGAGGCATCGTCTAAGCCGCATTATTCCTAGCCATCCTGATTTCTTTCTTGATTTTCGGCAGATTGGACGACTCTTGCCTAAAGCCCATCTTGGGGCCCCGCATAAAGAATTTGGATCTATTGAAAACATCCCAGTATTTGGCTGGCGCCGGAGAGATGTTTTCAAATGGGACTTGTCCTTTGGAAATTGCGAGAGCGAAGTGCGCGAAAAGAATTCGCTCGACTTCGTAGAACAGGTCTTCGAGCGTATCCGCTTGGGTGGCGATATCATGCTCAAGCACCTGGGCGGACCACCCGACCGAGTCCTCCATGAAGAGGACGCTGAATTTGTAACTTTCTGGTTTGCCGGGTCGCCTTCGAGAGGCGGCTTTCTTGAATTTTACGTGTCGAGCATGCATTGTCTCTCTCCGAAGGCTCCCCAAGTTACGGGCTTACGCCCGTCCCCATTCGGATTTCGAGCCAGCAATGCGGCAAAGCTGTGGAGAACGCAAGAATTGCCAAACATCTGAAGTTGTCACCCCGAAGGGGAAGTGCGTCAAGTGCAGGTCTTGCGGGGAATATTGGATGGCTAAGCGCGGGCGCCAGATCCACATGGAAATCGGTTGTCCGTCAATCCGAGATAGCCTGGTATCGATTTCAATCTGACGCACCCCTTAAGCGCCCGCTCCGCGGCCCGACTCGTCCGCGCAGGCGTGTCCGGCGGCGGGCGGCTCAGCCGGAGAGGGACAACCCCTGCACGAGCAGGGGCGGGATAAACAGGCGCGACAGGTTGGGCTGGTACTCGCGCCCCTGCGCCCGGATGTCGCGCAGCAAGTCGAAGACGTTGCCCGCGATCGTCATCGCGTCCACCGGCTGCACGCGGCGGCCCTGCTCGACGAGGAAGCCCTGCACGCCGATGGAGATGTCGCCGCTGAGCGGATTGCAGCCCGCGCCGCCCTCCAGCTCGGTCACCAGCAGGCAGCGCGGCTCCAGCGCCGTCAGCTCGTCCAGGCTGTGGGGCCCGGGCGGCATGACGAGGTTGTGGGAGCGGGTGGTGATGCCGCTGCTGTAGCCGCGTCCGGCGTGCCCGGTGCTGGCTTTGCCGTCCTTGCGCGCGGACTCGATGTGGTAGAGGAAGTGGGCGAAGCGCCCGCGCTCGATCAAGGGCAGGGTGCGCGTGGGCACGCCCTCGGCGTCCACGTAGCGCGAGCCCGGCCCGCCGATCCGGTGCGGTTCGTCCACCAGCGTCACGGCCTCCGCGGCGATCTGCTCGCCCAGGCGGCCCTTCAGGCGCGACTGGCCCTTCTGCGCCGCCTCGCCGGAGAAGGCGCCGAAGTACATCCCCAGCAGGCCGGGGGCGCAGTACTCGTCGAACACGACCGGCAGCTTTCCGCCCGGCAGGGGTCGGGCGCCCAGCAGGTCCGCGCCTCGCGCCGTGGCCAGCCGCCCCAGCTCGCGCGCCGCCTCCGGACGCCACTCGCGCCGGGCCCAGGAGGCGTTGCCGCTCTTGCGCTGTCCCCGCTCCTCCAGCAGCGACTGGCAGTAGGCGCCGACGCTGTTGGCGCGCTGGCGATACTTCACGCCATGGGTCGAGGCCACCTCGTACCAGCCGCTGTCGCGGGAGACGGCCAGGTGCGGCACCGCCGTCACGCGCGGGTCGGCCTCCCGTGCCGCCGCCTCCGCCTCGAGGGCGAACGCGGCAAGTTCCGCCGCGCCCAGCGCGTCGAGGGCCGGGGTGTACAGGCCGAGCCCCTCCGGGTCCGGCACGGGCGGGGGCGGATCGGCCAGCAGGACGTCGGTGGGATCCTGGAGCTGGGCGTTCTCCCGCGCCGCCAGGAACGCCTTTTCCAGGGCGCCGGGCTCGAAGCGCTCGGTGAAGGCGACGCCGGAGCGCCCCTCCTGCACGACGCGCACGCCCAGGCCCTGGGCCGTGGACTGGTCCACCTTCTCCACGCGGCCCCGGTTCACGCGCAGCGTGAGCCGCTCCTCCCGCGTCACGAGCACGTCCACGTCCGGCAGCCGGTGCTCCCGGGCCAGCGCCAGCACCAGCTCCGTCGCAGCTCCCGCGTCCATCAGCGCCCTCCCACGAGGATGCGGTCGATCTTCAGCGAGGGCTGGCCGACGGTCGTGGGCACCCAGCCCGACGACGCGCCGCACATCCCCGCGCTCAGCTCCAGGTCGCCGCCGATCATGGAGATGAGGGGCAGCACCTCGTGGCCCTTGCCGATCAGCGTCGCGCCGCGCACGGGCTCGGCGATCTTGCCCTTGCGGATCGCATAGCCCTCCTGCACGGCGAAGTTGAATTCGCCCGTCGCGGGATCCACCGAGCCGCCGCCCATCTTCTTCGCGTACAGCCCGAAGTCGATCGAGGCGATCATGTCCTCCAGCTTGTGCGGCCCGCGGTCGATGTACGTGTTGCGCATGCGGGAGACGGGCGCGAAGCGGTACGACTCGCGCCGGGCCGAGCCGCTGCGCGGCACGCCGACCTGGCGCGCGCCGATGCGGTCGCTCAGGTAGTTGCGCAGGATGCCCTTCTCGATCAGCACCGTGCGCTGCGCCGGCAGGCCCTCGTCGTCCACATTGAGCGAGCCCCAGCGGTGCTCGAGCGTGCCGTCGTCGATCGCCGTGAGGATGGGCTGGGCCACGGGCTGGCCGACCTTGCCCGCGAACGGGGAGGCCTGCTTGCGGATGGCCTCGGTCTCCAGGGGGTGGCCGCAGGCCTCGTGGAAGATCACGCCGCCGAAGCCGTTGCCCAGCACCACCGGCATCGTCCCGCCGTCAATGTAGCCCGCGCCCGCCATCAGCAGGGCCGAGCCGGCCGCGCCCTC
>JBGOTW010000215.1:0-7440 GCA_041476685.1 bacterium
GATCAGGTTATGGCTCAATTGCCAGCGGCCAATGGTCTTGGTGTACATGGTGTTGCAGCCTTCTACGTGGAACATGAAACGGCTGCAGTTACTTCCGCGGAGCGCGTCCGAGTTGGCCCCCGTGTTCACGTAAAGGATGCGGGAGCGTTCCGCCACCTGTGCGATGGCCAGGGCGGAGCCGGAATTGATCTCGCCGATCAGGAATTGCACCTTGTCGCGCTCGATCAGCTTTTGCGCCTTGTTCACGGCAACGCCCGGGTCCACGCTGTCCTCGGAAATCAGCTCCACCTTGCGCCCCAGCACGCCGCCCCCGGCATTGACCTCATCGACAGCCAGCTTGGCGGCGTTGTAGCCGTACTGGCCCAGTTGCGCCAAGAAGCCGGTGCGCGGGGTCAAGTGTCCCACCTTGATCACGTCAGACTGCGCCCGCAGCAGGGCGGGAAATCCCAATTGGCCGGCCACGGCCACCCCAGCGCCTGCCGCGGCTGTCCGGAGCAAGGTACGGCGGGTGACAGGATGGCTGTGGGTGCGATTCTTATTGGCAGTCATGGTTCCTCCTCTCGTTAGGTGGAATGGCGCTGCCGCCATCTCGACCTGTTCAGGCCTCCGTGGCCTCGACATGCGGATTGTCTGCAATTTCCCCTTGGGGTCACCCATTGACTGGCCCCGAGTCCCCACGCGGCGTCAGCACACTACGCACTGGCCGCCGGGCTCTGGCACGATCCAAGGTCCCTGGCTTTCGGGGCCTCTGGAATTTCAGCCCCTAGAACTTCACATTAGGGCATCCTCCTTCGGCCAGCGGCCGAAACGCCTCGTCGCCCGGAATCGTGGCCACCAGCTTCAACAGATCCCATTCTCCCTTCGACTCCTGCGGCGTCTTGACCTGAACAAGGTACATGTCCCGAATGACGCGTCCGTCTTCGCGCAGGCGACCGTTCTTGGTCATGAAGTCGTTGATGGGCGTGGCCTTCATCTTCACCATGACCGCTTTGGCCTCGTCGGTTCCAGCGGCCTGTACCGCCTTGAGATAATGATTGACGGCGCTGTAGGTGCCAGCTTGGATCATGGTCGGCGGATGCTTCATTCGTTCCGCGAAGCGGTTGGAGAAGGCGCGCGTCTCGTCGTTCAGATCCTGGTAGAACGCGTACGTGAAGACAAGCCCCTGAGCGAGCTTGAGTCCGATGCTGTGAACGTCCGTGTTGTTGATGATCAGGGCGGCAAGCTTCTGTCCCCCTTGCGTGATTCCGAACTCCCCTGCTTGCTTGACCACGTTGATCAGGTTGCTTCCGCCACTGGCAACCGCGATGATCTTGGCTTTCGAGGCTTGCGCTTGAACCAGGTAGGAGGAGAAATCCGCGGCATCGAGCGGATGGTGTACCGACCCCAGCACCTTGCCGCCGCCCGCATTAATGAAAGTCGTGGCATCCTTCTCGAGCGAGTACCCGAACGTGTAGTTGACGGTGATGAAGAACCAGGTGTCGCCACCACCCTTCAATATGCCGCGCGCCGTGCCCTTGCCCAAGGCGTAGGTGTCATAGACCCAATGGGCGCCGTTGGGCGAACAGGACTTGGCGGTCAGCTCGGCGGTTGCCGCGCCAGTCGTGAGGTTGATGCGGTTCTTTTCCAGGGAGATCTGCTGCACGGCCAGCGCGATGGCCGAATTGCTCATCGCAGTGATCATGTCCACTTTTTCGCGGTCGTACCACGACCTCGCGATTCCCGCGCCGATGTCCACCTTGTTCTGCATGTCCGCGGATACGATTTCGATCGGCTTGCCGAGCACCTTGCCGCCGAAATCCTCCACCGCCATCCGCGTAGCCACGAGACTGCCCTCGCCGGAATTATCGGCATAGGGTCCGCTCATGTCTTCAAGCACCCCGATCTTCACCACACCGTCGGAAACCTGCGCGAACGCCGCGCTTGACGCGAAGCACAATCCGAATACCAACACCGTCGCAAGGCCCGCTAGCCGATTCATACCGCACTCCTTCACAAGGAATTGAGCAGCCTTTGCGTCACGTCAACGCTTGATCGAACAGCCGCCCGGCCTGGATAACGTCACACCTATCAGGAGCCTCCGCCGCAATGTCAACCGACCGTCCAGAAATTTGGGCTGACTTCCACCTTCCACGTTGCCTATTCGGTAAACGAAGTGGCAGCCCCGGCCTTCTCCCAGTGCGAAATCTCCTTTTCCACATGGGCAAGCTTGTTCCGGATTTGGGTGATCGCGATTTGTCCCAACGGCAACCGCAGCGGCGGGTCCGCGGCATTGACGACTTCGATCATCAACTTTGCCGCGAGCAGGGGGTTTCCGGGCTGCTTTCCGCCGGGCTCCGACATCGTGCGGCGCACCGGGCCGACTGTGGGTTCGTAGTCGCCAATCACCCTGGACGCGATGACCAGTCCGCCACGGAAATTCGTGCGAAATGGCCCCGGCTCGACGAGCGTGACGCGAATGCCCAATGGCTTGACCTCAGCGGCAAGAGCCTCGGACAGCCCCTCGACCGCGAACTTCGTTGCGCTGTAAAAACCGAAACCGGGAGGCGCGAACACGCCCGTCATCGAGGAGATGTTCAGGATGTGCCCGCTGCGGCGCTCGCGCATATGGGGCAGCACCGCCCTGGTCACGCTAAGCAGGCCCATCACGTTGGTCTCGAAGATCTGGCGCGATTCCAAATCGCTGACCTCTTCGACCGCCCCGACCACGCCATACCCGGCATTGTTGACGAGCACGTCTATGTGCCCCGCCTCGGCGAGGACCTCTTTGACCGCCCGGATCACCCCTGCGGATTGAGTGACATCCAGCGCCAAGGGAATCGCCAGCTTCGGAAACTCGTCCGCGATGGCCCGAATGCTATCCATCTTCCGCGCAGTAACCGCGACTCTCTCGCCTCGCGACAGGACTTCGCGGGCCAATGCCGCGCCGATTCCCGTCGAGCAGCCCGTAATGAACCAGACACGCTTTCCAGCGGATTGATCTTTTGTTGCCACGTGCCGATTCTCTTGTTCGTGTGAAGAGATTTGGCCTACGATCCGGAAGAAGCTGGAACTAGCCGATACTTGGCTCGAATGGCCTTGGAGCGAATGTTCGACGGCGGGCAGAGAGGATTAGCCCGGACCGATTCGGGTCGCAGAGGAGGAGGCACAGCCCCCCATTACAAGAAACGCTCCCCGATCACAACTCCGACAGCGGGAAGCTCCTCCCCGCAGCGACCGGAACGAAGCCGATGCCTGACGTGATCGCGATACTTCCGGACCTGCAGGTAAGACGTTTGCGCCGATCTTTGCGGACATAGAGGTTTGGAACCAGCCGTGCGAGGATTCCGCACACCGCAAGTCCGTGGACGTTGTCATTGGGGTTTGAAATGGGATGTGCCCGTCGGTGATGACCCTGCCGCAGCCTGGGCGAGCAGAGATGCAACCCCGACGCTCGTGCCAGAGGCGGCGCCTATGGCCCTCCAAATGGGATGCCCCCGGAATAATCGCGGCGGGCCAGACGGTGTCCCCGTTTGAATCGCCCATGAGGCGGTTTGCCGTTGCGAGAAGCGCTCAAGCATGCGATTTCCGGAGCCGAACGCTCTACCGCCCCGTGTCCAGTCGGGGGGCCCTTCAGCGTGAGCTGCCATGCACATTGAACTCGCCGGAAAGCGCGCGATCGTCACCGGATCCACGGGAGGAATCGGCTTCGCGATTGCAGCGGGACTCGCAGCGTCCGGCGCCGGCGTTGTCGTTAACGGCCGCACCGACAAGGGCTGTCTGGACGCGGCGCAGCGCATCCGGGATCACATTCCGGCGGCTCGCATCGAGGCCGTTGCCGCCGACTTGGCGGGTGAGGCCGGAGCGTCGGAACTAATTTCCAGGGCAGGCGATCCGGATATACTCGTCAACAACGTCGGGATCTTCGGTGAGAAGCGTTTCGAGCAGATCAACGACGAGGAATGGGAGCGCTACTTCCAGACAAACGTGATGAGCGGGATTCGCCTTTCGCGCCATTACCTGTCCAGGATGATCGCGCGCGGCTGGGGCAGGATCATATTCATCTCCAGCGAGTCGGCCATCCACGTGCCCAAGGAGATGATCCATTACGGCATGACAAAGGCGGCCCAGCTCTCGATTTCGCGGGGGCTGGCTGAGCTGACCGCAGGGACTGCGGTCACCGTGAATTCAGTCCTGCCCGGGCCCACACGCACGGAGGGAATCGAGGCTGGGTTCCAGAAATCCGCCGAGCAGACCGGAATTTCAGTCGCCGAGCTGGAAAAGAAGTATCTGGCCGCACGTCGGCCGACGTCCTTGCTGCGCAGGCTGGAGACACCTGAAGAGGTCGCGAACCTGGTTGTGTTCGTGTGCTCCCAACAGGCCTCGGCCATCAACGGCGCAGCGTTGCGGGTGGATGGAGGAGTCGTCCGTTCGATTGTCTAGCCAGTGCTTGGGGGGCGTTCGGGATTCTCGATTCGGGAGAGTTGCTATCGTGCGTGGCTTGATAATGGACATGCCCCTGCTGGTTTCCGGGCCACTCGAGCACGCGGCCCGCTACCATGGCTCGACAGAGATCGTGGCGCGCACGGCGGAAGGCGGCATCCATCGCTATACGTACGCCGAGGCCCACTCCCGCGCAAAGCGGCTGGCCAATGCATTGCGACGGCTCGGGGTCAAGCCGGGCGACCGTGTCGCAAGTCTGTCCTGGAATACCCATCGCCACTTCGAGATGTTCTTCGGCGTACCGGGAAGCGGGGCGGTATTGAATACCGTGAATCCCCGTTTCTCCCCGGATCAGCTCGCCTATGTCGTGAACCACGCGGATGATTCCCTGTTGTTCGTGGATGCCGCGACCCTGCCGCTGCTCGAGCAATTTAGGGACCGGCTCACGACGGTCAAGGGCGTAGTGGTGATGACCGACACCGCCTCGATGCCAAGAGGGGCGAGCGCGAAACAATTGATCTGCTATGAGGAACTTCTGGCCGCGGAGAGCGACCGCTACGATTGGCCGGAATTTGACGAACGTGACGCGTGCACGATCTGTTACACGTCAGGCACTACGGGAAACCCGAAGGGGGTTGTCTACTCCCACCGGGCCATGGTCCTGGTGACGCTGCTGTACGTGAGCTACCTTTCGCCGGGCACAAGAAACGGCGCACTCGAAGTGCTCATGCCCATGGCGCCGATGTTCCACGTCAACGCCTGGTTCTTTCCTTACCTCGCGCCCATGACCGGCTCCAAGCTTGTGCTGCCGGGACGCAACTACGAGCCGGACAAGCTTTACGAGCTCATCGAAGGGGAACAGGTGACCATCACTTGCGGGGTGCCGACCAACTGGCTGATCCTGACCGATTGGCTGGACCGCACCGGCAAGAAATTCTCCAAGCTGCGGCTTTCCTTCTCGAGCGGTTCCGCGCCCCCACGAGCACTGGTCGAAAAGCTCGAACGTGACTATGGCGTCGAACTCGCACAGTCATGGGGAATGACCGAAGCTCCCGGGGGAACTAACGCGCTCGCCAAACCGGGCACAGCCGACCTGCCTTTCGAGCAGCGCATTGACCGCCGCCTGAAGTCAGGACGCGCGATGTACGGTGTGAAGTACCGCCTCGTCGATGACGATGGACGCGAACTGCCCGAAAATGGAGTGGCCGCGGGCCACCTGCGGGTCAAAGGACCATGGATCACCGCGGGTTACTTCAAAGGCGGAGGCGGCAGCGCCCTGGACGATCAGGGTTGGTTGATTACCGGCGATGTCGCGACCATCGATCCAGACGGCCACATCACGATCACGGACCGCTCAAAGGACGTCATCAAGTCCGGCGGCGAGTGGATCAGCTCGCTCGCGCTGGAGGCGGTCGCCGCCAGCCATCCCGCCGTGCTGCACGCAGCGGTGATCGCGGTGGCACATCCCAAGTGGCTGGAGCGGCCTCTCCTGGTGGTTCACCGCCGGGCCGGCAGCTCGCTCGACGCGCGCACGATCCTGGAACATATGCGCAGCCGGGTGCCCAAGTGGTGGATGCCGGACGACGTCATCTTCGTGGACGAGATGCCGATGACGGGCACGGGAAAGATTCGGAAAGTCGCATTGAGAGAGAAATTCCACGACTATCGGTTGCCGACAGCCGAAAACGGCAGGGACTCGGATTCCCCAGCGTGAATCCGGCAGCCGGTTCCTACGGCGCCTTGGGCGCTCAGGAGAACTTTGGGTCCCGGACTGCCGACCACTCCGTCCACCCTACCGGCCATGCCGCGCCGCAAGCCGGAGAGCGTCACTCCGTGCGTGCGGCAAGCGCCGGAAGCGACAAGCCTGGAGGATCCACCCGCCGTACCGGCTAGTCTCGTGCGCCGGCCTTGTCCCTCGATGAGATTGCCGCCCGCCTACGGTCTGCAGGGCGGCGAGTGACTGTCTTCATTTCGGCAAAATTGAGACTGCCATGAACAGCAACGCAGATTGGCTGGACCAGATCGAACCCTTTATCCGATACCTCGGCATACGTCCGATTGGCGCATCACAAAGCGGCGCAGAGCTGGTGCTCGATCTCGAACCGCACCACTTGAATCGTTTCGACATGGCCCATGGCGGAGTGCTCATGACCATGCTCGATCTCGTCATGGCTCAAGCCTGTCGCGCGGCTGACCCTGACCTGCGACCTGCCATCACGGTCGAGATGAAGACCGCCTTTGTCCAGGCCGGCCGCAACGCACTGCGCTGTACCGGTACCTGCTTGCACCATACCGGCTCACTGGCCTTCGCGGAGGCACGGGCGGTGGATGCGGCGGGCGGGCTGGTGGCGTTCGGGTCCGGCACATTCAAGTACATGAAAGTGTGAGACAGCAGGGATGTGGCCTACGTGTACCAATCCTCCGACCCTTGCGCAGTCTGGATACCGGGATATATCAGCACCGGGCTGCGCGTGGGGCACATGATGAAGCCGGCGAGCGCAGTCGAGCCAACTTGGGGTTGTACCCTTTCGCGCAGGACTCGTGCTTTCGCCAGTTGAAACTTGAAGTCGAGTGACCGACGCTCCGGGCGGTTCCGGGACCCGTGGCGTTGCTTCGGCCGGAGAAACGGACCCCACCGGCGCGGGTGCACCGCAGGGTAGGAGGGGGGCGACTTTGCGGTGAATCCGCAAGCCATGCAACCCGGACGACCTTCGTGCCGCTTGGCCTCGGGCCGAACGACTCGTTCGCGCACCGGTTCAAATTTGGAGACGACGGGATGCTTCGGGTGGGCTTGGTGGAGATAACGGACATTGCGCCGCCATGGAGATTTCCGCGCTTCGTTCAACTCATCGGGGAGAGCCCACCGCAGCACGCAGGCTGAGAACGAACATCTGCTGTGAACGATGTCTGACAAGCCGTGCAACGATGAAATGGAACCTGCGCAGGTGAGTGAGACAGGCTCTATCCAGGTACCGCACTTTTCGAGCGCCTCCTGGCGCGGTTTTCGATCGCCGTTCACAA